>CALEPT010000091.1 GCA_937910385.1 uncultured Ruminococcus sp.
GTGCTGTTATGGGCAAATCTATGTCCATCTTTGCTTAGGGGTTCTGAATAGTTACCAATGCTGCATAAAAAGCCTTATGTCAGCTTTCCGTGAGACTGTCCGGATTCTTCGTACCCCTTATACTCAATCCCTCATCGTAGCTGTCAAGAAAGTGGTGGCGTTCATTTCCGATATGATAAGAAATGAGCGTTTGCAGATTAACATTTTCAGCACTTCGGAAGATATTCATATCCACGGAGGGATTTACCCGGCGCAGCTGCCGCAGCAGAGCCTTTATCTCACTCCGCTTTGAGCCATGAACGTCAGCTTCTCGTTCGGTGATCCTGCACGCACACTGAATAAACTCCAGCCCGCAGTATTCCGCCCAGTCTATGATGCTGCTCTCGCGGACGAGATACAGAGGACGTATAAGCTGCATTCCACAGTAATTTTCACTGTGCAGCTTCGGCATCATGGTCTGCATCTGGGATCCGTACAGCATTCCCATCAGAATAGTCTCTACAACGTCATCAAAGTGGTGACCGAGAGCTATTTTATTGCAGCCAAGCTCCTGTGCCTTCTTGTACAGCCACCCCCTGCGCAGCCTTGCACAAAGGAAGCAGGGGTGTTTTTTTTCCCTTTCGGCGGACTCGAATATCCGCGTTTCATATATCTGTATCGGAAGTCCGAGCTCACGCGCATTATCAACTATCCTCTGCCTTATATCCGGGCGATATCCGGGATCCATTACGATATATCTCAGCTCAAAATGCATATCCCGGAGCCGTGACAACATTTGCAGGCATTCCGCCATTAGCATGGAATCCTTTCCGCCCGAGATACACACAGCTATCCTGTCGCCCTCACGTATCAGCTCATACTCCTTTACACCCTTACGGAAACGCGACCATATATCCCTGCTGAATCGGTCTGTCAAAGCTCTTACAGCAAAACTATCCGTACTCATTGTTCTCCATTTACCGCAATATAAGCAAGATCTGCAGCCGTCTCAAGCTGTGCGTCGTAATCACTGTCATCATTCTCTATCTGATGATCCGGTGTAAGTCCAACTCCGTCGTAGCATTCTGAAAGAGAGGTTTTATATTCAGCAACAGTGAGCACTATTGCTCCGCCGCTTCCGAATTCGGTGGTTGACTGCATAACTCCCTTACCGTAAGTCTTTACACCGACCAGATCTGCCTTACCGTAATCCCTTAGTGCAGCAGCAAAAAGCTCTGCCGCACTTGCAGTGTTCTTGTTTACGATCACCACCATAGGCAGATCCAGTTCAGATTCATCAGAATATACTATAGTTTCCGAATGGCCGTCCTTATACTCTGCGGTAGCAATGACTCCCTCCGGAAGCAAAGGGTCAAGGCACTCTTCAAGTGCGCTTACGAGCCCGCCTGTGTTATCCCTTACGTCAAAAACGAGCGACTGCGCACCATTTGCAGTGAGATGCTCGAGAATATCTACGAACTGCTGAGGAGTATTTTTCTTAAAGCTTGATATTTTGATATATCCCACAAAACCGTCAAGCATTTCACCTGTTACAGTCGTCACCTCAATAGACTGTCTGGTAAATGTGTAATCGGTATCTATACCATCGCGGCGCACCGTAATACTTATTTCAGATCCTTCCGCACCTCTCATTGCTTCGATAGACTCATCAAATCCTGCAGCGATAACGTCAACACCGTCAACGAAAGTAATTATATCACCTGCAATCAGTCCCGAATCAAATACAGGCGAATCATCAAGTATCTCTGTTATCCTGATATATCCGCTTTCGTCCTCGGTAAGTGTGAGCCCGAGTCCGACAAGCTGTCCTTCATCGTCGCTTTTCTCGGCTATATACTCCTCCTCGGTGAGATAGCGCGAGTACTTATCATCAAGTCCCGAAACATACCCCTTGAGTATACCGTCGCTGAGATCGCCCTCATCAATATCGCCATAATAATTTTCCCTTACATAAGCGTCGAGTGACTCCAGCGAATCATACCTCTGTGCCTTTTCATTCACGTCAACGACCTTCTTATTGAAACTCTGCAGTGAAAAAAATGAAGTCAGTATAAATGTTACGGCAATCGCGATAGCAATAAGACTCAGCGCAAGGCCAAGGCTGATTTTTTTGTTCATATCATTATCATCTCTTCCTGAATGGATTCCATACAACAAAATTCGGGCAGTCATTAAAACTGCCCTGAACTTACAAAACTTACGGACTTACATATCCGAGCGGATCGACTGCACTTCCGTTAACACGCACTTCAAAGTGAAGATGATTTCCGGTAGACCAGCCGGTTGAACCTATATAACCTATTACCTGCCCCTGGGAAACATACTGTCCGACTGAAACAGCGGCCGAAGAAAGGTGTCCGTAAAGGGTCGAGTATGTACCGTCATGCGAAATAACAACGTAGTTACCGTAGCCGCCTCCGCAGCCGCAGCTTGAGGTCTTGGGATAGTCATGCGAGCACGAATTGTTCACAGAGATGACCGTGCCCGACTTGGAAGCCACAGCAGCTCCGCCGTGAATACCTGCATCTCCGATGTCTATACCTCTGTGGGTGGTTCCCCAGCGAGAGCCGTAATAACTCGAAATATACGAGAATCCCGGGGCAGGCCACGAGAAGCCTGAAGCAGATGGTGCAGGGACCGTATACGTAGGTGTATAATCTATATATGTGGAAGTAGATGCACTGCTGGCAGTTCCTGAATCTGAGCTTTCCTGCTGTGCAGCTGCTGCTGCAGCGGCTGCGGCAGCTGCCTGTTCTTCTGCTATCCTGCGCTGCTCCTCCTCATATTTTCTCTGAGCCTCCTGCTGCTGGCGGAGTATTTCTGCCTCTATAGCAGCCTGCTCTGCATCGAGCTCTGCATTTGCCGCATCAAGTTCAGCCTTACTGCTTGCGATCATGTCCTGTTCGCGCTGGATACGGTCTATCTCATCCTGAGTCTGCTGCATTTTATCGTAAAGCACGACCATTTCGTCGGCTTTTTCCTGCTTTTTCTTTTCCTGCTCGTCGAGCTTCATCTCAAGTGTGAGCTTTTCTGATTCAAGGTTCTTCTTAGACTCCTCGAGGCTGTCAATCTCTGCGAGGATATCGTTAATGAGCTCCTCATCGTAGGAAGCCATTCTGTTTGCCATTTCAACTCTTGAAAGCATATCATAGAAACTTGATGTTCCCACTATCACCGAAGCAAGATTCTCATTTCCCGAAGAATACATTGCACAAAGCCGCTTCTTGAATATTTCAACATTCTGATCGATCTGAGCCTGTTGATCCTCGATAGAGGTATCAAGAGCGGTAATATTCTGCTCAGCGGTATCAATATCCGACTGTATTTTTTCGAGTTCCTTGTTAAGCAGATCGATATTCTCCTGAATCAGCGTTATCTGCTCATTAAGAGTATCCTGATACGCCTTTTCGTCTGCTTTTTCGCCTGCAAGCTCGCTCATCTGAGTCTCGAGCTCAGCTATTTTCTGTTCGTTCGCCTCGCGCTCTGCCTGTATCTCAGCAACCGTTTTTGCCGAGACCTGTGAGCTGCTCTTATCTGAAATCGAAGGATATACAGCAATAAGAGCAAGTGATAATGCCGAGCATGTCACAAATGAAAGAATTCTTTTGATCACGTTTAATTTTCTCATAGTAATGCTGCGGACCACCCGCACACTCCTTTCAAAAACCTCGTTATACCGCCTGACGACATACGCTATCAGACGTCAATATGTTTTCTTGTACTTATAACACTGCCCAATGCCCCTATAAGTGCGCCTGCAACAAGGTAGGCGACGAGGACCACTATCCTTATCTCATTAAATGGGATAAGGCTGCTTGCCCCGAATGTAGTCATGAGCATATCCTGCCCCTGAAGTACATTATATATCGAGCGATAAACCGCCCATGTTATGAAGAACGCACCTGCACCCGAAAGAAAGCCTGTAACCATTCCCTCAACGAAGAATGGCATTCTGATGAATGCATTTGTTGCACCGACGTACTTCATTATCTGTATCTCCTCACGGCGTGCAAAAACGCTTGCCTTTGTTGTGTTGGAGATGATTATCATCGAAACTATCGCAAGAGCGATTATAATTGCTCCCGCAATGAGATATACTACTCTTCTGAGTTCGTGGAGGAACTCTGATATCTGGGGCGACGAGCTTGCACTCTGAACACCTGCGATAGCCGCTATCTCCTCGGTAGTATCAGCTATTATATCATTATCCTTGACCGTAACACTGAAACCATCGGGCATAAAGCTTGCATCATCACCAATATAATCATTGAAGATGCGCTCTGCCTTGGGAACGCTTGCGCGCTGTCTTTCAAGCGCCTCTTCCTTCGATATAAAATCGACCGTATCGACGTTCACGATAGCTTTTATAGCTTCTTCTGCAGCAGAATTCTGTTCCTCTGTGGTACCCAGATCCATGAGCACTACTACCTCGTTCTGGCTGCCGAGACCCTGTATCATTGAATTGATGTTGACGTAGAAAAGTGCCGAAATTCCGACCAGAAGAAGAGATATCAGCAGAACACAGAATGTTGCAAACGCCATCATCTTATTTTTCCATATATTTTCCACGCCCTGATCGGCGAGGTATTTTATACCGCTTAGCTTCATTTCGCACCTCCGTCCTTAGTACCGGAAAGTGCAGCGATAAGCTCGTCCGCATTATCATCATCGGTCTTACCAGCCGCCATTTCTGCCAACAGAGCATCTCCGCCTATAGCAGCAAGGACATCGTCCGCAGTCATATCATCTATGGGTATATTATCTTCTTCGTCTGACTGTTCCTGCACAGAAGGTCTCGCGAAGTTCTCGCTTCCCGAGGAACGTTCAGCTTCGGCAAAAGCCTCTGCCATAGTTTCATCGGTAATTTCTGTATCAAGGTCGGCAAATAGCTCATCGCTGGTACCTGTGATGACCTCGTCAAATACTATCTCACCCTCGGTGATATTTATGATGCGTCCGCCGAAGTGACGAACGAGATCGTGTTCATGCGTAACCATAAGAATGGTCGTACCCTGATCATTTATGCCCTTGAGGAGCTCGACTATCTCGTAGGAGAGCTCGGGATCGATATTACCCGTAGGCTCATCCGCGATAATGAGCTGGGGATCGTTGACGAGCGCACGCGCTATGGCAACACGCTGTTTTTCGCCGCCCGAAAGCTCATCGGGGTATGAATTTGTCTTTGCGTGAAGCCCTACAAGACTTATAACGTAGGGAACGCGCTTTCTTATGTACTTAGCCGGTGCGTCTATAACTCTCAGAACAAAAGCGATATTTTCGTAGACGGTCATAGACGGGATAAGACGGAAATCCTGAAATACGAACCCGAGTGTACGGCGGAATTCCGGAATTTTTCTTCTTTTAAGCTTGCTGAGGTTATAGCCGTTGACGGTGACAACGCCGCTCGTTGCGTCTATCTCCTTCAACAGGAGCTTTATCATAGTACTCTTACCCGCACCTGATGAACCTACAACAAAGGCAAAATCGCCGTCGTTGATCTTCAGACTGACGTTGTTTAGTGCATCAACGCCGCTTGAATAGGTCACGGATACGTTTTTAAGTTCTACCAATGGGTCACACCTACCTTAAATTTACAAAGCAAAGCTGATGACCGCACAGTATGGCTGCGCTTTATCAGAACTTCACAGGATTTGCAGACAGGTACTTCTTGACCATGAGAGCGATCTTGAAGATGATAGCGTGGTCGAACTCACGGAGATCGAGTCCTGTAAGCTTTTTGATCTTTTCAAGTCTGTACACAAGAGTATTTCTGTGTACGAAGAGCTTTCTTGATGTCTCGGAAACGTTGAGGTTATTCTCGAAGAACTTCTGGATAGTGAACAGAGTTTCGTGGTCGAGGGACTCTATGCTGCCGACCTTGAACACCTCATGGAGAAAGGTCTCGCAGAGGGTCGTGGGAAGATGATAGATAAGACGTGCGATACCGAGGTTATCATAGCTAACGATGACCTTGTCCGTATCGAATACCTTGCCTACCTCGAGAGCCATCTGAGCTTCCTTGAACGAACGTGCAAGCTCCTTGACGCCAACAACAGCCGTACCGATACCAACGTTTACGCGGGTATAGAATTCGCTGCTGAGCGTATCTGCTATAGAGCGCGCAAGCTTTTCGAGATCCTTGGAATCGACTGTGCTCTTGAGCTCCTTGACGAGAACGATATCCGTCTCGGTGATGTTGAAAACAAAGTCCTTGTTCTTATCGGGGAACAGGTTCTGGATAACGTCGTAAGCCGAGATGTCGTTAGCCGAGATTATCCTGATGAGGAATACAGCACGGCTTATCTCCGCATTGAAGTGGAGTTCTCTTGCCTTGATGACTATATCCCCGGGAAGAACGTTATCGAGTATAACATTCTTGATGAAGTTGTTTCTGTCGTATTTTTCGTCGTAGTACTGCTTGATGTTTGAAAGCGTGATAGCGAGAATGCTCGCATACTTTGCCGCAGCGTCGTCAACACCCTCTACGAATACCGCATAATCGGGCTTTACTCTCGAGCCGAAGGGCTTATAGGTGAATCCGTCGCGGATAAAGATATCGTGGGAATCGCTGAGGTCAAGCGATACGAACTCATTTGTGGTACCCACGCGCGAAAGATCGCTGCACGCAATGATAGTAGCAGTTTCATCGACAACACCGATAGTAGCGTCGATGGTGTCGCGCATCTGATGAACTAAACCCTGAAATAATCTGTTGGACATGATATACATCCCTTCTCTTAAAATAATTTAAATTTATTCTGAGCGACTTTCAAGGAGAATTATATGTCCGGGGGAAAGGCCTCCCGGTCAACATATTACAAATTGTAACATATTTTTGCTTTGAATTTGTTAACAAACTGTTAATTCTCGTCTGAAAGCTCACAAACCGAACATGAAATCCGCTCAGGATTTGTCAAATATTGCCAAATCCCGTAATTTTTTTGTAACCAAAACGTAATTTTAAAGTTTCCGCAATCACATTTTCTCGGGACAATCTATATTGAGTATCGTGAAAACGTTCCTGAGAGTCTGCCGTGTCGCTTCACACAAAAGAAGTCTTGCATTCATAAGCTCTTTCGTGGGAGCGTTCTTCACGCTGCATGAGTCATAGAAACGATGGAACAGCGTCGCGAGCTCTATTGCATATTTTGTTATCTTCGCGGGATCGTAGGTCTTTGCCGAAAGATCTATCTCCTTTGGAAGAGCTGCAATGTGGCGTATAAGCTCTATCTCGTTGGGAGTGTCAAGCAGCTCAAGCTGCGCAGTCTGAGGAAGCGGAACTCCCTCCTCAGCGAGATTTCTCAGCAGACTGCATATTCTCGCGTGCGCATACTGTACATAGTAGACGGGGTTCTGCGATGACTGCTCCACAGCAAGATCGAGGTCGAACTCGAACTGTGAATTAGCCTCCCTCAGATTGAAGTAGAATCTTGCCGCATCTATAGGTATCTCGTCGAGCAGAGTTACGAGCGTTATCGCCTTGCCGCTGCGTTTTGAAAGCTTTACGACCTCTCCCTGACGGACGAGTCTCACCATTTGCATTAGCACAACATCAAGCTTTGAAGCGTCAACTCCGAGAGCGGTGAGTGCCGCCTTCAGTCTCGGGACATATCCGTGGTGATCTGCGCCAAGAACATTGACCGCCTTGTCAAAGGCGCGTGTCACGAGCTTATCATAGTGGTACGCGATATCGGGTACTATATATGTGTAAAGTCCGTTGCTTCGCTTTAGAACGAAGTCCTTATCCAGTCCGTACTCCGTAGCCTTGAACCATATCGCGCCGTCCTGTTCGTAGGTCTTTCCTGCTTTAGAGAGCTCGTCCACGACCCACGCGGTCTTGTTCTTCTTGTGTATCTCGCTTTCGCGGAACCAGTTATCGTAGACAATGCGGTACTTTTTCAGGTCGCGCTCAAGTCCTTCTATATTAAGGGGGAGGGCGTAATCTACAAGAGCCTTGCGGCGCTCCTCCTCAGAAACCTCCTGAAGCTCGAAGATGTGGTCGTGGTAATAATTGGCAGCGTGCTCGATTATATCCGTTCCGAGGTAAACATCCTCGGGCATCTCAAAGTCCTGTCCCTCGCCGCTTTGTGCGTATATCTCAGCGCACAGCGCCTCGGTATCGGTACGGTTATCGTAGATGAGCTGCTGACCCTTTTCGGAGCAGAGCTGCATATATCGCAGCGAGAGCGATTTTCCGAACTTTTCTATCTGATTGCCGGCGTCGTTGATGTAGAACTCTCGCTCGGCATGATAGCCGGCCCAATTCAGCACGCTCGCAAGGCAGTCGCCTATTGCTCCGCCGCGCGCGTTGCCTATGTGCATGGGACCCGTGGGGTTTGCAGAGACAAATTCAACGAGAATTCGCTTTCCCGCACCTGTTTCTGTCTTGCCGTAATCAGCTCCCTCTGCGAGTACATTATCAACGACTCCCGAGAACCAGCTTCTTCCGAGGAAAAAATTCAGGAAACCCGGTCCCGCTACCTCCGCACGCTCGAATATCGTTTCGGCAAGATCAAGCTTTTCGCAGATCAGCTCCGCAATCTTACGGGGAGGCATTCTGAACGGCTTGGCGCATATCATAGCCACATTTGCCGCGAAGTCTCCATGCGATTTGTCGGCGGGTATCTCGATAACGAACGACGGTACCGGCTCGGAGGGAACCTCTCCACCGGCAACCAGCTTGCCGAGCGCGTCCATTATGAGCTGTCTTAATTCAACGGACGCATTGTTTATAAGGTCTGACATTTGCAAAAGGTCCTTTCTATTTCAGTTGTATGGTCTTACTGTCATTATTATCTCGTTATCAGATAAGTAAGACGAGTTAAGGTCAAGCGTATATTTTAAATAGAGCCTGCCGTCCTTTGCGATAGTATTGTCTATCGCGTGGGTGTAAACTCCTATCTGAAGGCTTCCGTAGGGCGTACCGTACTGGCAGAAGTGCTTTCGTCCCTTCTCGAGCGAGAGCACCGAGTTCGCAGTTCCTTTGCGGATTATTGATGCGGTTTTAGACCCCTCGACCCGTATCGTGGTAACAGAGCCCTCGAATCCCGTAGCCGAAGTATCCTCATAGGATATCACATCGCAGCCCTTGCTGCTGGTGAGCAGCGCCCTCGTAACGAGCTCTGTCTCGCTTTTTTCATCGTCCTGCCACTGTATGCTTGTGAGCGAGATCAAAACGTTTTCTTTCAAAAGCTTCTCCTTTATCAATAATTTCTTTCGGCGTTTTCGATGGCTTGTTCTATAAGCTTATCCATAAGATAAGGAAGCGTCATACCGAGATGCTCCATAAGCTTGGGATAAACACTGTTCTTTCTGAGTCCCGGAGAAGTACCTATCTTATTGAGAAGGAGCTCGCCGTCATCTGTGAGGAAAAAGTCTATCCTCGCCATTCCCTTGCAGCCGAGCGCCTTAAAGGCTTTTACGGCAATATTGCGTATTTCGTTCATCTGTTCTATGGGGAGATCGGCAGGTATCACAAGATCGTCGCCGGAGCTCTTGTTTACCTCAGTCGGATCGTAGACCTTGCCCACTGAAAGTATCTCTCCTATATAAGAAGAGAAGGGATTGTCATAGCCGAATACGGCAGCTTCAAGCTTTCTGCCCTTTATATATTTTTCAACAACGACCTTGTTGTCGTTGAGAAAAGCCATTTTTACCGAGGCGATAAGTGCCTCTTCATTTTCTGCAATGCTTGTACCGGCGCTGCTGCCGCTGTTTGCAGGCTTTACAATAAGCGGAAATCCCATTTTCTCCGCGATACCGGAGCATCTTTCTTCAATGCTGTTAAGTTCGCGCTGAGTGATAAGCTGCCATTGCGCAGTCTTTATTCCGTAATCATCAAGAACCATGTGAGTATGAGACTTATCGACACATGACGCTGCGGCGAGAAGTCCGCAGCCTACATAGGGTATACCTGAAAGATCAAGCAGTCCCTGAAGCGTGCCGTCACCGCCGTTCTTGCCTATCAGGACGGGAAACACCACGTCTATTTTCTTAACTGAAGTCTCTCCGTTTTCTATAGTTATTATTCCCCTGTGAAGCGGATCGGGAGAGATGATAGCCGAGGTACAGTCGGGATTGAGCTCCCATTCGCCGGAAGCGATATCTTCGGCATCGCCGGGATAGAAAAGCCAGCGTCCTTTACGGGTAATGCCTATACAGATTACCTCGTACTTATCTTCCGGAATATTTCTTATGACCTCTGCTGCTGACGCAAGAGAAAGCTTATATTCCTTTGACGTACCGCCGAAAATAACGGCAGCCTTGATCTTAGCCATAGTGGTCTCCTTTGAAAAACATAGTATAGTCATTTTCAAGTATCAATATATTTTATCACATTTCACAAAAAACTGCAAGTATTTTTTGCGAAAATGCAGAAAAATATATTCAATTTCGCGATTAAAGCGCAATACAGACAATTTTCAACCGATATTTTTGTAGATTTTGCCGATAGTTTTTTTGCTTTATCATCATTTTGACGGGATACCCTTTGTTAAATATGACGAATGAGAAGGTGTCAGACTTTAGCTATCAGGTTTGCTGCTCTGTGTATGTGTTACAAATTAGATACGGCTTCATGCGCGGAAAAAATTCGCGGATCAGAAAAACTGAACCGCGAAACTGCGCGCGCCCGCTCGGCGCTGCATATTTATATCTGTCCCGAACAAGCCGGACTCCGCATTCTAACACCTGATACCCGAACTCCAACACCTATTTTTCCCAAATATTTCACAAAACGCTGTCTTGCTTTTCAAAAAAGGGGGATATACTATAAACATCAAAACAGCAAACACAAAACAGCGGTTTATATGAAAGGAAGCGATCTTATGATGAAAAATACATTAAAGAGAACTATTGCATGTATAATGATAATGGCATTGGTATTCGGCGCGGCAGTAAGCTGCGGAGACAACAATACATCTGTAAGCAGTTCATCATCTTCGGAAAGCATCACTTCATCAGTCGTTTCCGATGATACTACTGAAGCTTATTCCGAAAGTGAAAGCGAGAGCACCTCATCTTCTGCTGACTCTGACAATGCTCTTTCCGCAGATGCAGTCGCTTATTCTTCCTACTCCGAAGGCATTCTCGATACGTCCGATATCTTTTCGCAGCGCGATCTGACCCAGACCGCCGACCTCTCCGAAGCGGAATATATCACAGTCTCTGACGGCGAGGTCATCAGCATAACAGAAGCCGGAATCTATGTTATCAGCGGAACTGCATCTGACTGCACCATTACAGTCAATGCAGATACCGAAGCAAAGGTGCAGCTCGTACTCGACGGCGTAAACATAACCAACAGCGACTTCCCTGCTATTTATGTTATATCCGCGGATAAGGTATTCATTACAACTACCGACAGCAGCAACACCCTCTCCGTTACAGGTACATTCACATCAGACGGAGACACTAACACAGATGCCGTTATCTTCTCGAAGGACGACCTCGTGCTCAACGGCACGGGAACTCTCAATATAACCTCCGCTTACGGCAACGGCATAACCTCCAAGGACGACCTCAGGATAACCGGAGGAACTTATAACATCACCTCTGCACAGGACAGCTTGGAAGCTAATGATTCTATCGCAATATGCGGCGGAACATTCAGCATAACATCTGACAAAGACGCTCTTCACTGCGAAAACGATGAAGACGATACAGTCGGCTATATCTATATCGCTGACGGAACATTCAATATAACATCGTCCAGCGACGGCATTCAGGGTACGACTATCGTTCAGATAGACGGCGGAGACTTAACTATCAGCTCAGCAGAAGGCATAGAATCTACCTACATTCAGATAAACGGCGGAAATATCTGCATTGAATCGAATGACGACGGTATAAACGCTTCACGCAAGAGCTCGGCATATGATGTTGTTGTAGAATTCAACGGAGGCTATACTACTATAGTGATGGGCTCCGGCGACGTGGACGGCGTGGACTCCAACGGCTCTATCTACGTAAACGGAGGAACTGTTGACATCACTATCTCCGAACAGGGCATGGCAGAGGCGTTCGATTTCGACTATAACGCCGAGATCAACGGCGGCACTGTCATCGTTAACGGCGAGGAGCGCACCGAGATAACCTCAAGCATGATGGGCGGCGGCTTCGGCGGAGGCGGAAACTGGGGCGGCAACGGCGGCTTCGGCAGAGGAAACTTCTCCGGCGGCAACGGCGGCGCTCAGTTCAATTCTTATGACAGTAATCTGTAATGGCATTTTCCAATCTTCTTCATCTATTATATATTCTAAAAGGAGCTGCTGCATGAAAATGCAGCAGTTCCTTTTTCCCGACAATTGTTGACATTGAACCCCATACAATGTATAATAATTGTATTCCAATATCCGGAAACAAGGAGTTTAAAAATGAAAGATAAATTCACACAGCTGACCAATGAGCTGTTATCAAAGCTTACCCTCGATGAAAAACTCTCTCTGCTTTCCACTCATCACCATGCTATCCCAAGGCTGGGTATGGGTGAATTCTTTATAGGAACAGAGGTTGCAAGAGGATTTGTCGGGCGCGACGATGAGCACTATTCAACTGTTTTTCCTCAGCCTATAGGTCTTGCTGCTTCCTTTGACAAAGAGCTTATGGCAGAGCTCGGCGAGATCGCCGGAAACGAGTGCCGTGCATACTATAATGAGGACAAGCATGGAGGACTGTGTGTATGGGGACCTACTGTAGATATGGAACGAGACCCACGCTGGGGACGCACCGAAGAGGCATACGGAGAGGATGTCTTTCTTGCCGGAGAAATGACCGCTGCATATACAAAATCAATGGCGGGAGACAACGGTACATACCTCAAAACGATCCCTACTCTCAAGCATTTCTGCGCAAACAATAACGAGCACCGCCGAATGAGCTGCAATGCCGTAATTCCCCTGCGGCTGAAATATGAATACTATTACGCCGCATTCCGCAATGCTATAGTCAACGGCGGAGCAAAAAGCATAATGACCGCATATAATGAGATCAACGGACTCCCCGCGCTCTGCAATCCCGAGCTGAAAAGCATACTAAAGGATAAGTGGGGGCTCTGGTTTGTCGTCACCGACGGAGGAGATTTCTCCCAGACAGTCACAGCGCATAAATACTGCGAGAATTACTCTCAGGCTCTTGCGGAAGCTCTCAAGGCAGGCTGCGATACTATGACCGACATTGACAGCATAGTCCGTACTGCTGCTGAAAAAGCCCTCGAGAAAGGACTGCTGACAGAAGAGGATATCGACACTTCCCTCAGAAATACGCTATATGCAAGATATAAGCTCGGGCAATTTACCGACGACTGTCCATATGATACGATAACAAAAGATATCGTAGATTCAGAGGATTCCCGGAAAATCAATCTTCGCGCTGCCTGCGAACAGGTGGTTCTGCTGAAAAATGACGGTCTGCTCCCATTGAAAAACATCAGCGGAAAGCTTGCAGTCTGCGGTCCTCTGGCAGATGAAAGTCTCCGTGACTGGTACACGGGAGTGTACAGAGACGCAGTTTCCGTTAAAGATGGCTTTACGTCAGAATTTCGCGGCTGTGAGGTGGTCCACGACAGCCTGTGGGATATAGTAAGCATTAAGGCTCCCAACGGGAAATTTCTCTCGGCAAAGGCGGACGGCAGCATTATTGCCGACGCGGACAGCATTTCCGAATCGGAACAGTTCGAGCTTCAGGACTGGGGCGAGAACTGGATAAATCTCTTTTCCGTCAAATATAAGCGCTATGTCCGTAATACTGACGGAGAGCTCAAACTGCATAACCGCACTATACACGACTGGTTCACACACGAGACCTTCAACTTTAAGCGTACAGACAACGGACAGCTCATCGAAGAATTTCTCGGTCACCAAAGGCTTATCTGTGATGAAAGCGGAGAGCTCTCATTCACAGAAACAAAAGCCGTACTCTCAGATGTTCTGTTTGAAACAGAGACTGTCAGCTCAGGAAGCAAAAGAGCTGCGGCTCTGGCAGCTGAATGTGATACGGTGATATACTGCACAGGCAATTATCCTGTACAGGCAGCCAAAGAATGCCATGACCGCAAAACGCTCCGCCTGAATATACAGGAGGGCATGGCAGAAGGGCTTTTCAACGCAAATCCGAAAACTGTAATGCTGCTTATATCGAGCTACCCATATTCGATATGCCGCGAAAACGATATACTCCCGGCTATCATATGGACCTCGCATGCCGGAGCTCACCTCGGAACGGCTGCTGCACGTACGGTAAGCGGCAGGAACAATCCCGCAGGACGCCTGCCTGTGACGTGGTACCGGAGCGAATACGATCTTCCCGATATCATGGAATACGATATTGAATCCGCAGGCACAACGTATATGTACTTCAAGGGAAAACCTCTTTATCCATTCGGCTATGGACTTTCTTATTCCGGCTTTGAATACAGTGAATTTAAGCTTTCGGCAGCTCCGAACGGCGGCGTTCACGCTGAGATAACCATTAAAAATATATCCGATAACGACGGCGATGAGGTAGTCCAGCTTTATTTTGCCGTAGAAGGCTCTACTGTGAACCGTCCTATAAAAAATCTCTGCGGCTTTGCAAGAGTAAGGATAAACGCAGGCTGCAAACGTATCGTCAGCCTTGAAGTTCCCGAACATATTTTGCAGATATATGATACTCACACAGGGAAAATGCTCGTCGAGGAAGGAGAATATATATTCCTTGCAGGAGCTTCCTCCGCCGATATACGATCAACCGCTAAGCTTCACATAAACGGCGAAAAACCGGGACTTCGCAGCGGATCCTTTGAAGCTCAGAGCTTCGACAGCGCAAAAAATATAGACATCCGCTATTCAAGAAAGCTCGGCTGTCACTATATCTCACCTAAGGGCTGGGACGCAAGTGCTGTCTACTGCGGAGTTGATCTATCCGGAAAAAAAGCCATACGGCTCTCCGCTGCCGCTTGTATGGGAAGCTGCGAGGCTGAGTTGAAGATCGGAAGCGCTTCATTTAATCTGAACATTCCGTGTGCGGACGGAAAAGATGAGTTTTCAGAGTATACCTGTCCTCTGCCGGAAGGACTTCCTCAGACAGGAGAACTCACCATATCCATACCCGACGGTCTTCTCTTGTCTGAAATAGAACTTCTCTGAACTATTTACATTTTTCGATAAAAGTGGTATAATATCATCATAGATGATATTATACATTATTTTAATGCCCTCGCAGATATGCAAATCAAAGATTTGCTCCCTGCATATCGGGCGATTATATCACAACGCTACGCTTATGTGATATAATATAAGAAGTATTTATACTCGTCTCCGCAGCGATCTGCAATAGACGATCTGCGGGAGCAGCGAGTATATCTTCGATCAAATATTTCCGGAGGTGAAAAAGTGTTTGCTAAAATTTCCAGTCTCGGACTTTTCGGTCTGAACGCTTTTCCCGTTGACGTTGAAATTGATATAAGCCGAGGAAGTCCGCAGTTTGACATAGTGGGACTTCCCGACACTGTAGTCAGGGAAAGCCGCGAGCGTATCCGCGCAGCACTGAGATCTTGCAGCATAAGCTTCCCCGTCGCGTCGGTCATGGTGAACCTTGCTCCGGCAGACACCAAAAAGAGCGGCTCTGTACACGATATGGCTATATTTATGGCTGTGATACAAGCGATGCGCCTGATAGATGTTCCCACCGAGGGCTGCTCATTTATAGGTGAGATCTCATTAAACGGCGATATACGCAGGATAAACGGTGTTCTTCCAATGGTGATGCTCGCACGCGAGCTGGGGATAAGATCAGTATTCGTCCCACACGATAATGCTGCCGAAGCCTCGGTAATAGACGGGATCGACATATACGCAGTAAAAAACGCAGAGGAGCTTATACTCCATTTCCGCAATGAGGAACGTCTTTCTCCATCAGAGCATTATACGCCACCGGAAGCAGCATATAATGAGGTCATTGACTTTTCAGATGTCAGAGGTCAGCAATCGGCAAAAAAAGCCCTTGAAATAGCGGCTGCCGGCGGACATAATGCCCTCCTGATCGGCTCTCCCGGAAGCGGAAAAAGTATGCTTGCGAAACGAATGCCCTCAATACTTCCTCCTCTTACTTTCGAGGAGGCTCTTGATACTACAAAAATACATTCGATTTCAGGATTACTCTCGCCGGAAGTGCCAATAATAACAAAAAGGCCATTCCGTTCGCCTCATCACACCATTTCATCAGCAGGTCTTGCAGGCGGAGGTACTATCCCTCACCCGGGCGAAGTATCACTCGCACACAACGGACTGCTGTTTCTGGACGAGCTCGCCGAGTTCGACAGAAAAACTCTCGAAATACTCCGTCAGCCCCTTGAAGACAGAAAAGTCACTATTGCCCGCGCATCAGGCACGGTGACATATCCGTGTACTATAATGCTGATAGGAGCAATGAATCCCTGTCCCTGCGGATATTACGGTCATCCAAAAAGAAAATGCACCTGTCCGAAAAACAAGGTATCAGGCTATCTTTCAAAGATATCCGGACCCTTGCTCGACCGCTTTGATCTGCATATCGAGGTAGCTCCCGTCGAGTTTGATGATCTTTCCTCAAAGGTAAAGGATGAATCCTCCGCTGAAATAAGAAAAAGAGTTATCGCTGCCAGAAAAATACAGGAGGAGCGATTCAAGGACACTCCGATAACCTGTAATGCGCTTATAACGCCGGACAAGCTGCAGGAGCTTTGTCCTATGGACGAGGGCGCGGAAAAGATAATGCACGGCGTATTTGACAGGCTCGGGCTCAGTGCAAGAGCTTATGACAGGATACTCAAGGTCGCAAGAACCATCGCAGACCTCGACTCTTCCGACATTATCCGTAAACAGCACGTTGCTGCTGCCGCACAGTTCCGAAGCCTCGACAGAAAATACTGGTCGGAGTAATACATATTACATTTGCATCCGGCAGTCATAAATTGACGCCGGTATAAATTCCGAATAAAAGCTTAAAGCTGCTCAGCATATGAAAATATGCTTTCCATTCCCCAAAACAGAGCGTTAAAAACTATTAAGGAGATACAATGAAATCCGCTTTTAAAAAATTACCCTCAGGGAAACACAGCATAGACGCAGGACTTCTCTTCGCAGTAACACTGTGCTCTTCCATAAGCACAGTTCTGATATATTCCATAAGCACCAATAAGCTTCTCAGCGGAGTTGGAGGAAGCTATTGGAAAACTCAGCTTTTTTCTATGATGATCGGTCTCGGAACATCAGTTATCATGTCCTTCATAGATTACAGAAAGCTCGTCAAGCTTTGGTTTGTCTTTGCTCCGATCGCACTCTTCCTTGTCGGACTCACCTTTACATCGCTCGGCTATCAGCGTGAAGGAGCTGATGATAAGGCGTGGCTCAATCTCGGTTTCATTATGTTTCAGCCGTCTGAGATACTAAAGCTTGCTTTTATACTGACCTTTGCCTATCATCTTTCGCGCGACGAGGAGGAAATGAACAAGCCCGTTCATATGCTTCTGCTGTGCCTCCATGCAGCCGTACCGATAGGTATAGTCGCTTTGCAGGGAGACTATGGTACGGCTATCGTTTTTGCCTTCATTTTCGGATTCATGATATGCTCGGCAAAAATATCGTGGAAATATCTTCTTGCAGCTCCGTTCGTGATAGCAGGAGTCGTTGCGGCAATGTGGTTTTTCGTACTCAACGAGTTCCATAAAAAAAGAGTTATGATACTCTTCAACCCCGGCTCAGACCCTGAAAATATCGAATATCAGCAGGATCTCGGTCTTGCAGCTCTGAAATCGGGGAAGGTCTTCGGCAAAGGTCTCTTCGGAAGCTCAGGGGAATATATTTCCGTTCCGGAAATGCACAACGACTTCATCTTCACCTATGCGGGGCAGGTATTCGGCTTCCTCGGCTCTGTCGGGATACTGATAATACTTACTTATGTATGCCTGAAAATTTTTGGCGACAGCCGTGTTACCCGCGATCATCTCGGTAAATTTATCTGCATGGGCGCTTTCGGACTTATCTTTTCACACTGCATAATGAATATCGGAATGGTGCTCAAAGTAGCCCCCGTTATCGGAGTTCCGCTGCCGTTTATGAGTGCAGGAGGTACTGCTATGGTCAGTATGTATGCTGTGATAGGACTTGTACTGAGCACCTACGCTCACCGTGCCGTGAATTATAACGTCTTCTACGACGAGGACGAGGAATAAAGCTCAAAAGCTGCTGTACTTCACAGATGTACAGCAGCTTTTTATGGACATCTCTAAAAACCATTATGATAAAACAGCTATGCACGGCAGTAGTGCGACAGCACACCTGTGAGAGTTCTCCCTGCGGCTGTCACACCTTTAGTTATTTAGCGGTGTTCAATCATATCGAAACATATTTCGGATCGGTATTTACAGCTCGGAATCGCTCGTCTATCTTTTCCCGGCTAATATCATCGCCGATAACTATGAGCACTCCCTGACCGCTGCCCACTTCTGATATCTCAATTTTTTCACCGACAGCATTTATCTTCAGCCACTTGCCGTTATCAGCCGGCAGCGAGCCCTTTATACGGAATATCCTGCCGCATGAGGTATCGTTCATCACTGAGCCGATGACTTCCTCTATCTTATTCTCCGGTATAGCTATGTGCATGAAATAGTGTACCGCACTGTGTATCGTCTCAGAAGGAAACTGCTTTACATAGCTTGCACTATGATATCCCGCTGAAATGAGCATATCGTAATCCTCCTTTTCGAGCGATCCCCAGTCCTTTATAAAGAGATCTGATACACCGAAGCTTCTGTCGCAGCGGATAAGTGAAAGGGCGCGGTTTACATGAGCAAGTATGCGCTCTGAAAGCTGCTCCGGCGGCTCGTCACTTACCGTACTCAGCTTGCTCAGTATGAGCTTTCCGCTGTAAGCTGCCTCAGAAGCAAGCAGATATTCCATCTGCTCCGAAAGGACCTCTTCCATATGCGCGTCAATGATAGTAAGAACGCTGCCTATCTCAAACCACCGGTCAAGCGGCGATTCATAAAGCGTATCGAAGAATTCGTCCATGTCGAATATACCGGAGGGCTCAACGATAACCCTGTCAAAGTGCTGCATACCAAGCGAGATGAGTTGAGTCTTGAACCGACGCTTGTGGCAGTCGCTGTCTCCTCCTCCGACTATCATCTCGATCGCGCAGTTATCCCCCTTGAGCTCCTGCAGCAGCATCATATCTACATTCACTGAGCCAAAGTCGTTTTCGAGTATGGCTATCCTTTCGCCGCGGTCAATGAGCTCTCTTGCATATTTCAGCAGAAAGGTAGTCTTGCCTGAGCCAAGTATCCCTGTTATCAGATCTATCTTAGTCATTGTATCACATTCCTTGCAATGTTATTCAATTCATTATATCATTCAAAAGCAGAAAAGTAAAGTAAATAATAATGTTTGCTCATCAACAGCGATCAGAGGAGCGCTGCCGAGAACTTATTATTGTATATTCCCATACAAAAAAGCAGCCGGACTGAACCGACTGCCTCGATCATTATTTTTCTGAAAGGTACTTCTCCGATGCGGCAAGCTTTACACAGATAACGAAAAGCTCCATTGCCTTTTTGAGATCCTCTATAGGAGGATATGTAGGCGCAAGACGAATATTTCTGTCCTGCGGATCAACTCCGTATGGGAAGGTAGCTCCTGCGCCGGTGAGAGTAACCCCTGCTTCTGCGCAAAGCTTAACTATTCTCTTTGCACAGCCCTCCGGAGCATTGAACGATACGAAATATCCACCCTTCGGATCAGTCCAATCTCCTATTCCCAGAGGAGCTATCTCATTTTCGAGAATATCACATACGAGTCTGAATTTCGGAGCGATTATCTGTTTATGCTTTTTCATATGCTCTATCATATTTTCATATGTTCCGAAAAACTTGACATGACGAAGCTGATTCATCTTATCATAACTGATTATGCTGATACCGAGGTACTTTTTAAGCTCCTCAACATTCTCGTGGCTTGCGCCCATTACTGCTACGCCCGCTCCCGGGAATGTTATCTTCGAGGTAGAACCAAAGATGTAGACGATATTTTCATTGCCCGCTTTTTTCGCCTCATCAAGTATGTTCAGAATGTACTCAGGCTCATCAACAAGATGATGGATGCAGTATGCATTGTCCCAGAAAATACGGAAGTCCTTAGCCTTAGGCTTCAAATCAGCAAAGCGCTTAACAGTATTGTCACTGTAGGAAATGCCGTCAGGATTGGAGTACTGTGGTACACACCAGATCCCCTTAATGGAATCGTCCTCAGATACGAGCTTCTCGATCATATCCATATCCGGACCTGTTGCAGTCATCGGTATATTTATCATCTCTATGCCGAAGAATTCCGTCACCTTGAAGTGCCTGTCATAGCCCGGTACAGGGCACAGAAACTTTACCTTGTCGCACTGTGACCACGGCTTTTCTCCGAGAATGCCCTTGTTGTAAGCCACCTGTACAGTCCAGAACATAGCATTCAGGCTGGAATTTCCGAAAATGATGACTTCATCATCGTCAACACCTATCATATCAGAGAAAAGAGTCTTTGCCTCTGGAATCCCGTCGAGCATACCGTAATTGCGCACATCTATTCCGTTCTCGCTCATAAAATTGCCATCGTCGAAAACAGCCAGCATACCTACGCTCAGTTCAAGCTGCTCCTTACAGGGATTTCCTCTTGACATATTAAGGCAAAGCCCCTGAGACTTGAAATCCGCATAAAGACTTTTCGCCTCATTGTTGAATGCCGTAAGCTCTTCCCTGTTCATTTCAGATAAATACATTGCCGAAACCTCACCTTTCAATATTGTAAAGCGCTGAAATGCGCTCTTATTTCCCAAATAAAAGTATACCATAGCGCCGGGATATTTTCAAGAGACAATATAACGAATATTAATACGTGAAATGGGCTTTTTTTGGTATTTTATGCGAGATATTTTTTGATATAGCAATATATTTTCCGCATTATCACCAATAAAAAGCAACATATCTACTGCATTTTCACGATTTTCTTTAGGCAATATTGACAAAATCGTCTATGCGATGTATAATAATTATATATAGATAAATTCAGGGGATGGGAAATAATTTACGGAGGTATTCACCATGAAAAAATTATTCTCATCAGTAATTTCATTATTCACCGCTTGCGCTCTTATTCCGGGCGGTACTGCTTATTATGTCATGGCTGAGGACGTCACCGCTGAACTCGAGTGTGAGTTATCCGGCGAGATCCTGTATCTCGATGACATGGAGTCGCTCTCTCTTTCAATGGCAGACTCTCCGATAATACTGTCGAACTACTCTGACTCTGCCTATAACTACAAGGACTTCCTTGACAGCAATAATCTTGCTGTATATGAAGCTCTCTCAGTTCTTGTAACTCCAACAGAGGATTCCGTCACTGTAAAGCTTCCCGAGACTCTTTCAATAAGTGTATCTTCCCTTCCCTCATCAAGCGGTTTCACCGAAGAGGATCAGGAGACTTATCAGAATGCCGTTTTCACAAGCTGCAAGCCGGGTATTGATTCACTTATATTTGATATGCCTGAAATTTGTTGGATGAATATGTCAATGTTCGGTATTTCAGTCGGAGAGGATACTACTATCCGTCAAAGCAGCCGTACAGGCAATTACACCATAACAGTAAAATCGCTAACCTTTTCTCCTGCATATTATGAGGCTTTTGGTTCTTTAGATACTGCAAGAGAATACGTTGGAATGCTCGATGAGGCTGTTGACGAGTTTCCGGTCAGCGGCAATACACGCTATGACAAGCTTAAAAGCATTCACGACTATATAAGCCAGTTCACTTATTATGATGCAAGTGCAGACTTTTCAAACTCTGCTTTAGGTGCTCTTGTTCAGCCGGGTGTCGTCTGTGAAGGGTATTCCAAGGCATTCAAATTAATATGTGACAGTCTTGACATACCTTGCATACTCGTTTTCGGAAATTATAACCAGACCAGCAATGTTGCCCATATGTGGAACTACGTTCAGATGGAGGACGGACTCTGGTATGCTGTCGATGTCACATGGGACGATCTTGATAACGATAAAGTCGTGAAATATGACTATTTCCTCAAAGGTTCAGCTAATTTCAATACAAATCATACTCCTGAATCCAGCTATAATATCACTTACTTCAATTACCCTGAGCTTTCAGAGACAGATTACGATCCTTCCGCTGTTATAACTACTGGAACAACAACAACTACTACTACTACCACTACAACGACCTCATCAACTACTACAACTACAACTGCCACTTCGTCCAAAACGACTACTTCGGCTTCAACTACGACCTCCACTACTTCAACAACAACAACAACAACAACTACTACTACCACTTCAAAAACAACTACAACTACATCTACTTCAACTACCTCGTCATCAACTACTACTGAAAGCACTACTTCCCAGCCCGAATTTCCAACAGGAGATGTCAATCACGACGGCAGCCTCAACATTGCCGATCTCGTTTACTGCCAGAATGCTGTCCTGGCACGGATAGTTCCTGAATATTCCTGCGATGCAAACGGTGACGGCAAGGTCAACTCGTTCGATACTGCGTTCATCAGGAAACTGCTTATAAAATGATCCGGAAGCTCGGTGGGTAAATAAACCAAGAAAGGAATTTCACATGAAAAAACAGGAAATAACAGACCGAAAGCTATACATAAAAGCGCGCGTCATCTCTGTTATCTCTGCATTTGTCACGACATTCTGCATACTTTATTTTCTCTCAGGAACACCGGATATACCTCTCAAACTTTCGCTTAAAGCAAGGCTCATCATTTCTGCAATTGCGGCAGTTCCGATCGCATTTATATACTGGTTTGTGATGACAAAAACGAACAAACAGAACAAGGTGTACGAAAAGATAATGGAGCAGTTCAAAACCGAAAGCTTCTCCGACAACGTCCTCGCACAAATGGAGGAGCAACTGCAATTCTGCATAAACAGCGGCGGACGTTACGACGTTTATCTCAATAATTATGCCATGTTTCTGACGGACGCTTATACCGAGCTGCGCGAATTTGACAGGGCGAAGTATTTCATTAACTGCGTCCGATACGCCACACTGACAAAGGAGTTGAAAGAGCTGAACACAATAACTGCCCACCAGCACATCGTCTATTATCATGCACTGCGCGTACAGCTCGCTATCCATACGAACGAGCGGCAGTACGTCGAGCGCTTGATACAGGACGGCAAGCCGTTTTTCGATAAATACTACGGCAAAAGCGATTTCATCACGCTGATAATCGACTTCATGTGGTTCGACTATTACCTGATGAACGGACGGTTTTCCGACTGTGAAGCCATACTGAAAAAACACGAGGAAAACGAAAATATCGCCTGCACCTTGGTCGGCAGAAAAGCTATGCTCCTGCGCAAACAGGGACGCTCCGAAGAGGCTGAAAAGGCTTTCGACGAGGCATACTCCCTTGCTAAAAACGACTATCTGCGCCGCGAGATCGCTATCGAGCGTAGCTGCCCGTCATTCTGAATATGATAAAAAGGTGCACTATTTGGCAGCTTCCCTTAACGAAAAAAGTGGGTTACCGAGCCTGAAATAATGGGCTCGGTAATTTTATGCCACGATTCTGCCAGAGTGGGCTCCCCTTGTGCGCCTTTTTTAGCAGGCTCCTCCCCGTATACCCACAATAGCATTCTATCTGTTTATCACCGTAATCGGAGAGCAACTGCCCAACTCGCACAGAGTGAGCGAGCTTGCCAGTGAGAACGTGAAAAGGGTTCGGGTACAGAGTCCTCGAATAAACTACATAAAACAAGGGCGGACAAAATGTCCGCCCTTAAAACTCATTACTGACAACTAACTGTAATTATGACTTTGCTTCAGCACCATGTCCTTGACCTTCATGAGCGAGGTAGTGGTGCTTCGCTCGTTTTCGGAGAGCTTCATCGTGATGTACTTTATCGTCTCCTCGTAATCAGGTATCATGATATGTTCAAGCGCATTTACGCGGCGACGGGTCTTTTCGATCTCGTCAGCCATGAGCTGACACGCCTTTTCAACCTCCGCGAGCCGTATCATCTTCGGAAACACTGCACTCAGCGCACTTACTGCTCCGTCAAGGTCGATAGAGGTGAACGCCATACCATAGGAGTAGATATCGTTGGAGTCGTCGGTGCGATACTTCGCCGTAAATTCTGGGATATACACGCTCATTACGTTCTTCTCGCCGACCTCAAGCTCGACCTCCTGCTTCGGAAGCATTAGCGCAGTCTCCAGTGCCTCCCTCTGCATCACAGAACCGGCGACAGCCATATAGCGATTCGCCTCGCTGATAGCCGCCTCTACCTCTGTGCGCAGCTGGCGGTTTTCCTTTATCAGTATCATGAACTGCCGCATGAGTTCATCGCGCTTGTCTTTAAGCAGCTTGTGCCCCCTGCGTGCCGAGGCAAGCTTCTTTTTAAGCTGACTGAGCTCCATTCTGGTAGGATTTACGTTAAGTCTTGCCAATCAACTCACCTCATTCCTGAGTATCGTAGTACTTGGTGAGATATTCCTCTCTTATACGGCGCAGCTCACTTCTCGGAAGGAGCTTGAGAAGCTCCCAACCTATTTCAAGCGTATCCTCTATGCTGCGATCATTCTCAAATCCCTGAGAAACATATCTGCGCTCGAATTCGTCCGAGAATTTCGCATATATAAGGTCTGTCGGAGTAAGAGCTGCCTCGCCGAGTACGACCATTAGCTCCTTTGCGTCCTTTCCGCGGGCATATGCCGAGAAAAGCTGATTCATCGTATCAGAATGGTCAGCACGGGTCTTTCCCTCGCCTATACCCTTGTCCTTCAATCTCGAAAGCGACGGTAGGACGTCAACAGGTGGATTTATTCCCTTTCTGTAGAGCTCGCGTGAGAGGATTATCTGTCCCTCGGTGATGTAGCCTGTAAGGTCCGGGATAGGGTGGGTCTTGTCATCCTCGGGCATGGTGAGAATTGGTATCATAGTAATACTTCCCTCTTTACCCTCCTGACGTCCCGCGCGCTCGTAAATGGTGGCGAGGTCGGTGTACATATATCCGGGATAGCCTCGTCTGCCGGGTACCTCCTTGCGCGCAGCCGATACCTCACGCAGAGCGTCGGCATAGTTGGTTATATCGGTAAGGATAACGAGCACGTGCATTCCCTTTTCAAAAGCGAGATACTCCGCAGCCGTGAGAGCCATTTTAGGCGTTGCAAGACGCTCGATAGCCGAGTCGTTCGCAAGGTTTATGAAAAGCACCGTCCTGTCAAGAGCTCCTGTCGATTTGAAGCTCTGCACGAAATACTCCGACTCCTCAAAGGTGATTCCCATTGCGGCAAAAACAACGGCAAACTGTTCGTCCTTGCCGCGTACCTTTGCCTGTCGTGCTATCTGAGCCGCAAGCTGTGCATGAGGAAGTCCGCTCGCCGAGAAGATAGGCAGCTTCTGACCTCTTACGAGCGTGTTAAGTCCGTCGATAGCCGAAACTCCCGTCTGAATGAACTCCTGCGGATATTTTCTCGCAACGGGGTTCATAGGAAGTCCGTTTACGTCCATTCGCATATCGGGGATTATCTCGGGACCATCGTCGATAGGTCTGCCCAGTCCGTCAAATACTCTTCCAAGCATATCCTCCGATACGCCGAGTTCCATCTGGTGACCCGAGAAAACGACGCTGCTATCCTGTAGATTTATTCCCGCGGCATTTTCAAAAAGCTGCACCATTGCATTCGTGCCGTCTATCTCGAGCACACGGCAGCGGCGCTTTTCGCCGTTTGCGAGCCTTATTTCAGCAAGCTCTCCGTATTTTACGTTTTCGACGTCTTTTACAAGCAGCAGAGGACCTGCCGCTTCTTCGATCGTTCTGTATTCTCTTGGCATCAGTCTTCCTCCCTGCTGAGCAAATCATTGAGCTCTGCCGATATCTCGGTCGCGAGCTTGCTGTATTCCGCATCCGTATTTTCTTCGGCAACGTACTTAAAGCGCCCTATCTTCTCACGAACGGGAAGTCCCGCTATCTCCTCGATATCGGCTCCCTTTGCAACAGCGTCCGCCGCCTCGTCGTTGAAGCCGAGTATCAGCTTCATCATGTACAGCTGTTTTTTCAGGCTCGTATAGGTATCTACCTCGTGGAAAGCAAGCTGGTGCAGAAAGTCTTCACGGATAGAGCGTGCCGTCTCCATTTTCAGGCGATCGCCCGACGAGAGCGCGTCCATACCGATGAGCTTGACTATCTCCTTCAGCTCCGCCTCCTCGTGGAGTATCTCCATGAAGCGTGCGCGTGAGGTCATCCATTCTGTCGAAACGTTGTTGTTGTACCACTCTCCGAGCGAATCCGCATACAGCGAGTAGCTCGTGAGCCAGTTTATCGCCGGGAAGTGCCTCTGGTAGGCAAGGCTTGCGTCAAGTCCCCAGAATACCTTTACGATACGAAGCGTAGCCTGCGAAACAGGTTCGGAGATATCGCCTCCCGGAGGAGATACGGCTCCGATGACCGAAAGTGCACCCTCTCTGCCCTCGCTGCCCGTTGAGATAACTCTGCCTGCGCGCTCGTAGAACTGCGCCAGACGGCTGCCCAGATATGCGGGATAGCCCTCGTCTCCGGGCATTTCCTCAAGTCGTCCGGACATTTCACGCAGAGCCTCCGCCCAGCGCGAGGTAGAATCCGCCATGAGAGCTACAGAATAGCCCATATCACGGTAGTACTCGGCTATGGTGATACCCGTGTAAACACTCGCTTCACGTGCCGCAACGGGCATATCTGAGGTGTTTGCGATGAGCACTGTTCTCTCCATGAGCGACTTGCCCGTATTAGGGTCTATGAGCTCGGGGAACTCATTGAGAACGTCCGTCATTTCGTTGCCGCGCTCTCCACATCCGATGTATACGATTATGTCAGCCTCAGCCCACTTCGCAAGCTGGTGCTGAGTAACGGTCTTGCCGCTTCCGAACGGACCGGGGATAGCCGCAACTCCACCCTTTGCTATCGGAAAAAGGCAGTCAACAACTCGCTGTCCTGTTACGAGGGGCATATCGGGTGAAAGCTTCTTCTTGTAGGGCCTGCCGCGCCTTACGGGCCATTTCTGGAGCATCGAAAGCTCCCGCTCACCCTTATCGGTCTCGATAACGCATACCGTATCGTCAACGTGATACTCTCCCGCGGATATCGACTTTACTGTACCCTCAACGCCGTTTGGAACCATTATCTTGTGGAGAACGATGTCCGTCTCAGGCACTGTTCCTATAACATCGCCGCCTGTTACCCTGTCTCCCGCCTTGACGGTGGGAGTGAACTGCCAAAGCGTCTCCCTTTTCAGCGAGGGGACTTCAACTCCCCTTGCAAGGTTGTTTCCGCAGATCTTCCTGATATCGTCAAGCGGACGCTGGATACCGTCGTATATGCTTCTTATAAGTCCGGGACCGAGCTCCGCACTCATTGGCTCGCCCGTGGACTCCACGCTCTCGCCCGTGCCAAGTCCGGCAGTTTCCTCATATACCTGCACCGAAGCACGGTCGCCGTGCATTTCTATTATCTCGCCTATAAGACGCTTTTCGCTTACGCGCACAACGTCAAACATATTGGCGTCTCTCATGCCCTCCGCAACAACGAGAGGACCCGAGATCTTTACTACTGTTCCTATGCTGCTCATTACGATTTATTCGCCTCAATTCTGTTTCAAAATGTCGGAGCCTACAGCCTTCTCCACAGCCTCGTGCAGAGCGCGCATACCGTCGCCCGTATTTCCCTCTATCGCGGGTATGAGCACTATCGAGGGCAGACGGCTGCTCCTGTATTTATTTATAGTATCACCGACAAGCGCCGCAGCCGGTTCGGTTATATAGATGACCGCAAAATCGCTTGCCGCAAGCCTGTTTATCAGCTTTGTTATTTTCTCTGCCTCGTTCTCGCGGAACACGGAAAGCCCCAGAGCCGCAAATCCCGAAACGCTTGCGCTATCGCCGATGACCGCAGTTTTATACATAGAGCCTTCTCATCCTTTCCGTTATGGTCTCGTTGTCCGTGCCGCTTTCCTTGCAGACCGATATTATGCGCAGATCTTTTATCTCCGCTTCCTTTGCAATGTAGTACGCCGCAAGAGGCTCGACCCCGAAGGCCTGCATTCTTGCAGTCTCGGCAAGCTCTATAATCGCATCATCGCACTGCTTTTCAAACTGTGCCGGGTCATCGCGCAAAAGCTTTGCAATATCGCCGTACTGTGTATTTTCAAGGTACGCAAAAAGTCCGTCCGTGCCCTCAAGTGCCGCACGCACAAGATCGTCCTTATCAAGCTCGGGACTGCCGCATATCGCCGTTTCAATGAAGCTGCGCGGTTTTTTCATCAGCGCACACCTGTAGGCGGTCTTCATATCCGCATACATAGTTGTAAGCTCTGCATATTGCTGCATAAAGCTGCCGCCATGCTTCTGTGCAGCCTCCTGCATAGCATTCAGGGCTGCGGTATCTATGAGTGAATCGGAAAGCTGTCCGTCGAGCGTCCTCGTGAGGAGCTCATAAGCCTCAGCTGCCGTTTTTTGCATGTACTCAGGCAGCCGCTCATAGTCCTTCGACCGTATCGCCTCCGTGAGAGCCGAAAGGTCGAGATTCGTTGGCTTTATGAAGTAATGCTCGGGCTCTCGGCCAGATATAACAGCCTTCAGTGCTGCCTTAAGATTGTGGAAATCGCTGCGGTAAAGCAGTATTTCAAGTTCCTTATCCTCGGGAGCGTAACCGCGGAGCATTTCCCACACCGCTTCGAGGGTATCATTTGCCCTGTCCTTTGAAGCAAGAGCTGAGCTGTACTCAGAAAGGCTGCGCGAGGCGATGAGCTGATCGATATCATTATGCGTAAGCAGCGAGCTTTCCATTGCTCTTACCGCCGCCACCGCATTGGCATATTTTGTTCCGCTCATTCTATCACCTACCCGAAAAGCTTGCTTACAGCTGCGTCTCTTACTTCGTCCCTCTCGGACTCGATGACTGCGCGAAAGCTGCAATTCTCGGAGATGAGCCCGTAGCTTAGGATAAAGCCGTCGCTTATGTCAGCAGTATCCTTGGAAAGCGTAATCGTTCCGCCGACCTTAGCCGCACTCTCCTGTACCGCTGCTTCAAAGTCGGCGGGGAGCCTTTTCAGGTCGTTCACACCGAGTGCGAGGATCCCATTACCCGCCCTGAGCTTCTGAGAGATAAGCCTTTCCAGCATGACGAAGTATTCTCCGTCAGGCAGTTTGCGGAGCTTTTCAAGCGTCCGTTCCACAGCCTCGTCGATGAGCTCCACCTTGCATTCAAGCACCTTTCGCTTCATTTCCGCGTCCACCGAGGAACAGGCGTTTTCATGCTCTCTTGCATTATCGGTTTTAGCCTTAGCAAGATATTCCTCATATGCCCTCTGAGCCTTTTCCTCGCCGTCCGCTTTTATCCTTTCTGCCTTGGACTGCGCCGCTTTTATGATAATATCTTCGTTCTGCTTCTGCTGAGCTTCAATGATATTCAGAATCCCTTCAAGTCCTGACATATCTCCACCTCCGTTCTCAGATAGCAATGTTGTAAATAAGAAGAATTGAAACAAGCAGTGCAAGGATAGCGTATGTCTCAACCATTGCTGCCATGATGATACCCTTACCGTTGTGCTCGGGCTTCTTGGCGGTAATGCCTACGCCTGCCGCAGCGGTTCGTCCCTGAAAGATAGCCGAGATGAGTCCGACTACAGCGATTGGAAGAGCTGCAACAAAGAACATCCAGCCCTGCGCTGTTGTGAGCTCTGCTGCATTTCCGCCGATAACACCTATTCTGCTGAGCATGAGTATAGCTGTGAGAAGTCCGTAAAGTCCCTGTGTACCCGGGAGAAGCTGAAGAATAAGAACCTTGCTGAACTTAGAGGGGTCTACCGAAACTACGCCTGCCGCAGCCTCACCCACAAGACCTACTCCCTTTGCCGATCCGATGCCTGCTAAAAGAGCTGCAAGAGCTGCTCCAAAAATTGCCAGTACAAGTCCCATATTACTCATTGATATTTTCCTCCTTGAATTTAATATATTTTGTATTAATTGTGAGTGGTGAAAATTCCCGTCCGCCGCCCGTGTAGAACTTTGAGAACAGCTCAACGAACTGCAATCTGTCCGTGTGGACGTAGGCGCCGAGGAGATTTATCGCCAGATTAGCCGTGTGTCCGACTATGAAAACCACCACGAGCACGATCGCCTTTACAACTATATTGCCCGGCATCGTGCCCATCAGGTTGATGACTCCCGCGATCGAGCCCGTTGCAAGTCCGAGTGCCAAAAGCCTTGAATATGAAAGTATATCGCTCAGCCAGCCTGTCGCTGTATTATAAAGCGCATATAGTCCGCCGAAGAACTTTCCGAATATCGACTTCGAGCTTCTTCCTGCCGTCAGCACGAGGAGTATAACTCCCGCGATGAGCAGATAACTGCCTACCTTCGTAAGTATCTTCGGAACGTCCGTGAGAATGCTCGCGCCGAGCGGAGCTACGCCGAGTATTATCATGTATATCGAAAGCGCGTCGCATACAGCGCCGGCTTTCTCACCGCTGTCCCAACTCATTTTGAAGGAGACCGCCACGCCGAGGAACAGGTGAAGTATCCCCAGTCCAAATGAGAAAAGCAGCAGCTTTATCGGGTCGTCGATAGGCTCAAACCAAAGCGCTATGCTGCCGACCTCCTTACCGAAGAACTCGCGCCCCACGACCTGAACAATATCGCCGAACCAACTTCCGAAAAGGGCTCCCCATAAAATAGTAGAGATACCGCAGTTGCGGAACATCGTGAGAGTCTTGCGCATACTGTCCTCAAGTCTGAACTTTTTCATCGCTATCGTAGTTCCGATGAGCATTACCAGTCCGTAGCCAGCGTCCGAAAGCATCATTCCAAAGAAAAGATAATAGAAAAACGACATGACAGGAGTCGGGTCAACGTCCGACTTAGACGGCATTGCGTACATCTTCGTTATGCCCTCGACAGGCGCAGAGAAACGGCTGTTTTCAAGCAAAACAGGAACGTCCTCGTCTTCTTCGGGCTCAGAGAAGGTTATTGCCGCAGTGTAGCGCGACTCTATCTCTTTTTTCAGAGACTCAGCGTATTTTTCGGGAATATATCCCGTCAGCACGAATGTGCTCTCTGTGAAGCCGAGGTCGCTGAGTGCCTCGTACTTCTCCTTTCGCATTTGCAGATAGTCGATCGTGAATTTAAGCTCATCACGCTTAGCAGCAAGTGCAATTATATCATTTTCCGCCTTTTTCGCCTGCTTTTCAAGCTCGCTGCGCCTTTTGGATATATTCTCCATTATCTCGGACGGAGTTGCCTTTTCGGGGTCGGACATCGCTGCAAAGGAACTCTTTCTGAGAATGTCCTCAGCCTCCTGCGCGCAGTCCTTTGCGCAGATGACGAACAAGTTGGTCTGCTCCTTTGAGTCGGATATGACCTCCGCACAGCAGCCCTCGGGGAGCTGCTGCTCAAGCTCCTGCGCCGTTACCTGATATGGAAGCGAGCCAATGAATGCCGAGGTCTTCGCGGTTCCCTTAAAGTTCAGCGGAACATCGAGCGCACTCCACGGGACGAGTGTATCGTACCGCACTCCAAGCTGCAGCGATTCCGCCTGCGAATCAACGATCACCTTGCTCAGGCGAATTATTTCCCTCGCCGCGTTCATTATCTTTTCAAGCTGCATTGCCTCTTTTCCGAAGGCGTGCTTCTCGACCTCTTTTCTGCCGCCGAGCATATCGGCTATCGAGGTCTTTTCGGGAGCGTATTTTTCAAGTATCTCAAGCGCCTGTGCCGCGGTGAGGCGGAACTTTTCAAATTCTCCGACCACTGTCGTAACGCCCGTGTCCATAAGCTCCTCATCGCGGTTTTCGCAAAGCTCCACGACTCCGCGCCGCTGGAGCAGCTCGATAATTTTCTTGCTGTCGGTGAGCAAAGCTATCAATTCTATCTTCTTCATTTTAAGCTTCGCCATATTTTACATCACTCTCCTTTTGGCTTTATTAAAGGAATCAATGTTATTAGGGTCACTTTCCCGAGTAATGGTATTCTTTTTTTAAAAGAATCTCCTGATTATCTCGTCCGCAGCACTGTCCATGTTTTTTTCAGCCTGCTGCTTTATCGCGGCTATCTGTTTGTCGCATTCTGCCTGCGCCTGCTGTGTATAGGCTTTGAGCTTTTCGCTGTAGGCAGATCGCTCCTTTGCAGCCTCGCTGTTAGCCTCGCTTATCTTTTTCTGTATAAGAAGCGAAGCTCCGCCCTCGGCTTCCCTGATGATGTCCTCGCTTTTCTGCCGGGCTTCTGATATTTTTTTTCCGGATTCAGATTCAGCCTCAAGTATCTTTTTTACTACTTCTGATGCCACTGTACCACCTCCAAAAATGACCAATGGTCATTTGCTATAAATTCATTATACCAGACCTAAATTATTATGTCAATAGACAAATAATTATTACTGACCAAAAATGCGCAAAGGGAGCATATCCTACAGACAGCTCCCTTGCATTTCTATTCAGCTTTTACATTATATCACAATTTTCAGTCGCTGTCAAGCACTTTCAGTCGAAAATCGAAAGTTGCCTCACACCCCGAATATCTCGTATTCGCCCTCTTTAAGCGATATAGACCTGTACTGTCCGTGGGTAAGAGTATTCCTTCTGTCCGCAATATATGCTCTCAGGATAGCACGGCTCATGTTCGTGATATCCTTTCGCTCGACAGCCTCCTGCGGAGTCAGAAGCAGCACCTCGCTGTTCTCATAGCCGTCGGACTTTGGCTGTCCCGATATGTGCTTCATCAGGAAGACCGTACACCACTGCTCGGGACGAAACTGCACGGCAAAAACCGAATCAGCCTCCGTATTAACGCTTGTTTCCTCGAACAGCTCTCGCTTTACAGCGTCGGACGGCAGCTCTCCCTCGCGGACATATCCTCCGGGGATAAGTATCCTGTCTTTGGCAGCTCCGTATGTGTGGCGGACGAAAAGTATCCTTCCTTCTATCTCGACTATACCGCAAACGGCGTAATATCGATTACTCGGCTTCATTTTCAACAACTCTTATTCCAAGCACGGCAAGACTATCATCATCGACTGTTGACGGGCACTCGGACATGAGCTCGCTCGCATTCTGCACCTTCGGGAACGCAGTGACATCACGCAGGCTCTCCGCCTTGCACATTATCATGGCAAGTCTGTCCAGACCTATCCCCATACCACCATGCGGCGGCGCAGCGTACTTGTAGGCGTCAACGAGGAATCCGAACTTCGCCTGTATCTCCTCGTCGGTCATGCCGAGCGCCTCGAACATTTTCTGCTGGAGCTCATAGTCGGTTATACGCATAGAGCCGCTTGAAAGCTCTGTACCGTTGAGCACGAGATCCCACGCCTTTGCGCGGACATTTGCAGGGTCGGCGTCGAGATATTCAAGGCACTCTTCCATAGGCATTGTGAACGGATGATGTGCAGCTACCCATGTATTATTGTCGTCATCGTGCTCGAAGAAGGGCATTTCGGTTATCCAGAGGAAGTTGTACTTGTCCTCGGGAATAATATTGAGTCTCTTTCCGGCAATGAGTCGGAGCGCGCCAAGAGTCGAGAGTACTGTTTTTGTCCTGTCAGCGCAGATGAGCACGAGGTCGCCCTGCGCAGCGCCTACTGCTTCGCAGATACGCTCGAGGTCGCCGTCGGCAAGGAATTTCTTGAACGAGCAGTTAGGCTCATCAGCCCAGCGGATATACGCCAGCCCCTTTGCACCGATACCCTTCGCGTGCTCGGTGAGCTTGTCTATCTCCTTGCGGGTATACGTTGCAGCTCCGTCCTTAATGTTTATTGCACGGACAGAGCCGCCCTCCGCGATTGCATTCTTGAAAACGACAAAATCTATATCCTTCACCGTTTCGGTGATATCCTGTATCTCGAAGCCGAAGCGCGTATCGGGCTTGTCGGAGCCGTAGCGCTCCATAGCGTCGGCAAAGGTAAGTCTCGGCAGCGGCAGCGGGATATCGACGTGCATGAGCTTGCTAAAAACGCGCTTAACAAAGCCCTCTACGCACTCCTGAATATCCTCGGAGTCCACAAACGACATCTCAAGGTCTATCTGGGTGAATTCGGGCTGTCTGTCCGCACGAAGATCCTCATCGCGGAAGCAGCGCGCAAGCTGTATATAGCGGTCGTAGCCAGATATCATGAGCAGCTGCTTGTATATCTGGGGCGACTGCGGCAAAGCGTAGAACTTGCCCTGATGTACTCTTGACGGAATGAGATAATCTCTCGCGCCCTCAGGGGTGGACTTCATCATCATAGGCGTCTCTATTTCGAGGAAGCCGTTCTCGTAGAAATACTCCCTCGTCACTCTCGCAAGCTCGTGACGCATGATGATATTGCGCTGAAGCGGCTCGCGTCTCAGGTCAAGATAACGGTATTTCAGGCGGAGCTCTTCATTTACGTTTGAGTCGCTGACTATCTCAAACGGCGGCGTCTGCGCCTTTGCAAGTATCCTCAGATCGGATACGAATATCTCGACGTTGCCCGTCGGAAGATTGGGGTTCTTGCTCTCACGCTCCCTGACCTCTCCCTTTGCCATAAGTACATACTCACTGCGGCACGAAGCTGCCTTCTCAAACAGTTCCCTGTCGGTCTCGTCATTGAAGAGAAGCTGAACAACACCTGTTCTGTCGCGGAGAACGATAAAGATAACTCCGCCCTTATTTCTTATCCTGTCAACGAAGCCGCCAACAACTGCTTCACCGCCCGGCTGTATCACTTCTCCGCAGTAATGCGTCCTTTTCAAGCCTTTCATCGTATCTGCCATGTCAATCATTCTCCTTGCCTGTACCAAACGCCGCAAGTACGTCGCCGTCCTCGAGGCTGTCCATCATTTTATTGAAATATATAGATTCAAAGCTGTTCCTGAACTTTTCATCAAGAGCTATTTCTATCTCCTCGCCCTTTTCCATGTCCTTGAGACGCACCGAACCGTTTTCAAGCTCGTTGTCACCTATTACGGCAGTGAATGCCGCGCCTATTTTGTTAGCATACTTCATCTGCGCCTTGAGTCCTCTGCCCATGAGATCAAACTCCGCAAAATAGCCAAATTCCCTGAGCTCATGCGAGAGCGCTATCGCCTTTTCGAGCGCATTCTCACCCATTGTCGCAAAGTAGATATCGCATTTCTTCGGCGCTATGAAATCACAGCCTTGCTTGTCCATTACAAGGAGCAGTCTCTCAAGTCCCATTCCGAAGCCAAGTGCGGGAACGCTCTTTCCGCCGAGCTGTTCGATGAGACCGTCATAGCGTCCGCCGCCGCAGACAGTGCCCTGCGCACCTATCTCGGTGGTCACGAACTCAAAAACAGTCTTTGTGTAGTAATCCAACCCGCGGACTATCCTCGGATTGACCTTGAAGTCAATATTCAGCCCCGTGAGGTATTTTTTCAGCAACTCGAAATGTCCGCTGCACTCCTCGCAGAGATAATCCGTTATTATCGGAGCGTCCTTGCCTATTTCCCGGCATATCGGGCTCTTGCAGTCAAGCAGTCTCATAGGATTCTTGACGAGTCTCTCCTTGCAGGTATCGCAGAGTTCTTCCTCATGAACCCCAAAATGAGCCTTCAGAGCCTCTTGATATTTGCTCCTGCACTCAGGGCAGCCTATCGAGTTGATGTAAAGCTCGATATTCCGCAGCCCGAGACGGTCGAGCAGAGTTTTTGCGAGCGAGATGACCTCTGCGTCCGCCGCAGGAGAAGCACTTCCCGCCATTTCAAGTCCGAACTGGTGGAACTCACGGAGTCTTCCCGCCTGAGGTCTCTCATGGCGGAAGCATGAGAGAATATAATACACCCTCTGCGGCAGAGCATCGTTGAGCAGTCCGTTCTGCAGCATTGCGCGGATAGTTCCCGCAGTGCCCTCGGGGCGGAGCGTGAACTCCGTCTCCTTAGCCTTTACAGTGTACATCTCCTTCTGTACAACGTCGGTGGTCTCGCCGACCGAGCGCAGGAAAAGATCGGTATTTTCAAACGTGGGGACTCTTATCTCCGAGAATCCGAAGCTCTCGGCAGTCTCCCTTGCTATTTTTTCGACCGTGTGCCATTTGTAGACGTCCTTGGGCAGAACATCCTCAGTACCGTTGGGTCGCTTGATATTCAGAGACATAATTATGTGCTTTCCTTTCATTATGGTTACATGAAAATTGTCCCTGAAAAAGGGACAATTCATATTGATCAGATAGTGGGATTTCCGACCTCGCGCCAGTCAAGATCTCCTCTTTCAAGAGCGAGTATCAGTGCTTCGGCAGTAGCTATATTCGTTGCTACAGGAACATTGTGAACGTCACACAGTCTGAGAAGGTTCATTCCGTGGACATCAGTTGCCTTTGCGTTTATTGGATCGCGGAAGAAAAGAAGGATATCGACCTCATTGCACGAAAGAAGAGCGAGTATCTGCTCTGCGCCTCCCTGTCCGCTAAGATATCGCTTGATCGGAAGACCGGTCGCCTCGCTGACCTGCTTGCCTGTGGTGTTGGTCGCTATGAGATTATGCTTGGAAAGTATTCCGCAGTATGCGCTGCAGAACTGAACCATGAGTTCTTTTTTTGCGTCGTGTGCTATGATAGCTATCTTCATATCTCTGTCCTTTCCCCGCTTAGCGGAAATATTTATATTGAGTATTAAGAAGTTTTAACAGTTAAAGGCACAAATTCGCCGCCGAGTCTCTTTGATATAGCATCAAATGCCTGAAGTGCCTGAGAATCGGTAGGTATGGGGTTGCCTGTACCGGTAGCGATGGTCATTTTGAAGTCGTCCGGAATAACTCCGATGAGCTGAACGCCGACCTTATCTATGATCTCATCCAGATTTGAAACAAGGGCGTTGCCAACAACCTTTTTGCTTATCTTATTTATGATAAGTCTCTGGCTCTTGTTTCCTCTGTTGTAGAATTCGTCGGACATGAGGCTTGCATCTCTGATACAAACGGGATCGGGTGTAGAAACAACGAGGATCAGGTTAGCCTGCTCAACGATATCGAATACATGAGAATTGATACCCGCACCGGTATCTATGATTATGTATTCAAAATATTTTTTTACGGAACGGCAGATATCAATGATCTGCTCAGCAGTAACGCTTGTAAGAGTTTTAGGTGCGCAGAGAAGATTCAGATTGCTTGCCATAGGCACCTGTGCAATAGCGTCAAGTGTCTTTTTCTTTCCGCTGAGAACATCTCCGAGATCGGACTGTATGCTGTTCTCCATACCAAACATGATATCAAGGCACCTCAGACCAAAGTCGAGCTCAATAATAAGCGTTCTATGGCCCTGTTTAGCAAGAGTATAGCCGAGGCCGGCGCAGACTGTAGACTTACCGGTACCGCCTTTTCCTGAAGTAACCGCAATAATTTTAGACATTTCAATTCCTTTCCGATATCCCCTGAGCAAGCAGATAAGCTGACGTAAAGCAGCGGATTCTATGTTTTTCTTTTGATGATATAAAAATTATTTTCAACAATAACCCTACGTTATATTATATCACAAAACGCGGCTGTTGTCAAAGGAGTTTTTTGTGTAAAAGCTAAAATTGTGCAAATCATCTTTTTTTCATGTGTTTGTTTGTCTATTTTTCACAAAGGGCATCTATAGCTCTAATGATCTTTTCAACAGTTTTTTCGATATCGCAGTCACTTTCATCTATCGTAATATCGGCATATTTCTCATAAAGAGGAACTCTTTCGGCGTAAAGTTCCGAAAGGCTCTGTCCCTCACGTATCACAACACCTCTGTTTTTGATATTGCCGAGCCGGTATCTCAGACCTGCGTAATCAAGCTTGAGATAAACTATAGTTCCTATCCCGGAAAGATGCTTCATAGCCTCTTTTCCATAGACAACGCTTCCTCCCGTTGCAATGACGGAGCGCTCTGTACGGACACCGCTGACTATCCTGTTCTCGGTCGAAATAAAGCCGTCCACGCCCTCGGAAGCGATGATGTCTCGCAGAAGCCGTCCCTCAGTCTCCTGAATAACGAGGTCGGTATCGACGAAGCTGTATCCCAGTATTTTTGCCAGTATTACACCAACTGTACTTTTTCCAACACCCGGCATTCCTATAAGTACGATATTGCTTTTCAAATCTTTTTTCCTTTCAAATGAATATATGTATATTTTACCGCATTTTTTACAGCTTGTCAATAGCGTACTGACCATATATTGCTGTTTTCAGGTCTCAAATATGTATACTGCTCTTGATTTTTCATGAGATATGCTTTATAATGGTATTATCATTATATCAGGGGAGCTGAGAGTATGAAAAAATTTATTCCCAAAGCAGCTGCTTTAAGCTGTATTATTGCGCTCTCTTCCTGCGGAAGCAAACCGCAGAACACACAAACTCTTCCGGACGGAAAACTCGACAAATGCTCGATAAGGTTCTCGTGGTGGGGCGGTGACGATCGCCATGAAGCTACCCTCGCAGCAATAGATCTATGGAACGAACGTCATCCCGAAATAGTCATCGTACCGGAATACGGCGGCTGGGACGGCTGGACGGAAAAGGTCTCATCGCAGATAAGCGGAGGCACAGAGCCTGATATCATGCAGATAAACTATGACTGGCTCATAACTATGTCCAATGACGGAGAAGGCTTCTACGACCTCAACAAGCTCTCTCAATACCTTGATCTTTCCGGGTTCAGCGATGATGTTCTCTCATTCGGAATGGCAGGTGGAAAGCTGAACGCAGTTACAGTTTCAATAAGCGGAAGAGGTCTTTTTTACAATTCACAGGTATACGCAGAGCTCGGTGCGCAGTATCCGTCCACATGGGACGAGCTGACCGCTCTCGGGCAGAAATTCGGCGAAAACGGACTTTATCCCCTCGACCTCGATATCCAGTCTGGCGGAACAGCATGGTATCTCGCCGTCGTTTATATCCAGCAAAAGACCGGCAGGGAGTTCATTACTATGGACGGTAAACTCGGCTTTACCGAAGAGGACATAAAAGACGCGCTCGATTTTTACAAAAAACTTGAGAGCGATCACGTCATCAGAACCGTTCAGACCCGCACGGACGAGGACGGAAATGCTGCGCTCTATCAATCCGCAGAGTTCATCGGCGGAAATATCGCGGGAGTCCTCGAATGGGGCAGCGCAGTAGGCAAATACGAAGCCGTTCTTCCGGAGGGAGTGCTCGAAGCAGGTCCGCTGCTGACAGACAACACCGGCAATTCAGGCGGCTGGATGATAAAGCCCTCGCTGCTTTACGCGATATCCAAAAACACAAAGCACCCCGACGAAGCTGCTGCTTTCATGGATTTTCTGCTGAATGACGAGCAATGCGCTCAGATACTCGGCACATCGAGGGGTATCCCTGCCTCGTCATATGCCGAGCAAAGCCTTGCCGAAAGCGGAATGCTCAGCGGACTCGCAAAAGAAAACGATGATATGCTCCAGCAGCTTGACACAATTACCATAAGCCCATATATGGAGCTTTCGCGCATGAAGGAATTCTACAATACCGCTATAGAATCGGTTTCCTATAATACCGCTGATACCCAAGAGGCAGCTCACGAGATGTATGTCTCTGTCACCGAATATCTGGAGAAGATAACTAAATGAAAAAACGCACCTATAACAACCCTGTAGGCGTGAGCAAATACACAGGTCTGCTGCTGATATTGCCGTTTATCATCGGAGCCGCAGCGTTCACTCTGTACCCATTCGTATCCTCATTCATAACAGGACTGAAAAGCTACGATAATCTCCTCTCGCCGGAATTTGTGGGGCTTGGTAATTACCGCTCCATACTAACAGGCAGGGATTTTCTCTCGGCAGCATCCGTTACACTGAAATATACCGCGGTCCTGGTTCCGCTCAAGCTTGCAGTTTCGCTTCTCACAGCACTTTTGCTGAATCTTGAGGTAAGGGGCATGGGAATTTTCAGAACGATATTCTATATCCCCTCGATACTCGGCGCGAACCTCTCTATAGTCATCATGTGGCAGTATCTTTTCACGTCAAACGGACTTGTCAATCAGATACTCGCTCTTGCAGGAGCCTCTCCGGTAAGCTGGTACGGCGAGGCAGCTCCTGCCATGTTCATTATAGTACTGCTGCGGATCTGGGAATTTGGTTCGACGATGATAATCTTCCTCACGGCACTTCGGGATATACCGCCCGAGCTTTACGACGCGGCAAAAACAGACGGCTGCGGAAGCGTCAAAGCATTCTTTTTCATAACACTTCCTCAGCTTAAAAACGTAATTTTCGTAAATCTCGTTCTCCAGACGATAGCAGCGCTTCAGGAATTCAACGCCCCATACATGATAACAAGCGGCGGTCCGCTGAAAAAAACATATACGCTTGGAATGCTCATATATGATGAGATGTTCCGTTTTTCAGACCCGGGGTATGCAAACGCTGTATCATGGCTGCTTTTTGCGGTGATAACGATCATTATCGCCGTAATGTTCAGGCTTACCGGCAGTTTAAAGGAGGAAGGCTCATAATGAAAAAGCTCCTCCTGTACATTGCTCTTACAGCTGCAGCGGTGATAATGATCTATCCTTTGCTGTGGCTGCTCGGAGCTTCATTCAAAACAAACGACGAAATATTCAGCACTATATGGTTCATGCCGAAGCGGTTCGACCTCTCGGTCTACAAAAGCGCATGGCAGACTGTCACACCTTACAGCATGGGACATTATTTTCTGAACACATTCATGATAATAATCCCAAAGGCACTTTTTGCATCAGCTTCCTCAGTACTCGTGGCATACGGCTTTGCAAGATTTGATTTTCCGCTGAAAAAACTGTTTTTCACTCTGCTCATGGTCAGTATGCTCATGCCGTCGATAGCCTCGGTAATGCCTATGTATATGCTCTGGAGCAAGCTCGGTCTCCTTGATACCTATATTCCGCTCACGCTCCCGTCGCTTTTCGCTTGCGAGGGTATGTTCGTTTTCATTCTGATCCAGTTTTTCAGAAATGTTCCGAAGGAATTTGACGAGGCAGCAAGAATAGACGGCTGCGGCGCTATCAGAACCCTCGTATACATACTCGTTCCCTGCATAAGACCCGCGATAATCTCGATCGCAGTATTCACTTTCTTATGGACTATGAACGATTTCCTCGATCCGCTGATAATGATACAATCAGTGGAAAAATATCCGCTTTCGCTCGCGCTGAGGCTGTCCGTTGACAGCACAGGTCAGGGATATGAGCAGCGAAAGATAATCGCTATGTCGGTGATAGGACTGATACCCTCTGTCACCGTATTTGCACTGGCACAAAAGAAATTTATAAGCGGTATCACTGTAGGAGGTCTGTCCGGATGATGACAATAAGGCAGCACGAGCTTGCCGTACACTCTTATATCGAAAAAATGATACTCCCCTCAGAGCCGAAGCTCCCGATGTGGAACAGGGAGAATTTTATATACGAAAAGCCCGCCAAATGGAACTATATTGATGCCTGTATGATAAAAGCATTAACCATGCTTTATGACATAAACGGTGACATCAGGCTTATGGATTATGCTATCAGCTTCACAAACGCTTACGTCTCACAGGACGGCTCTATCTCCACTATGAATGCCTCCGACTTCAACCTCGATAACATAAACGGAGGAAAAAATCTTATACGGCTTTACCGCGAGACCAAGCTCGAGCGCTACAGGCTCGCTTATGAAAGACTTTACTCACAGCAGCTTATAAATCAGCCGAGACTGCACTGCGGAAGCTTTATCCACAAGGCTATATACCACGATCAGATGTGGCTGGACGGAGCTTATATGGCTCTGCCGTTTCTCGCGGAATATGGCATTTTAGAAAGCAAGGAGGAGCTTATCCGGGACGTATGCTCTCAGCTTGAAAATATCCGCATTATCATGCGTGAGCCGGATACAGGTCTTTATTATCACGGCTACGACGAATCACGCAAGGAAAAATGGGCGGACAAGAAAACGGGGCTCTCGCCGCAGTTCTGGCTGCGGTCAATGGGGTGGCTTTGTGCAGGATTGGCAGATATATGCGAGATCATTCCCGCAAATACTGACTGCCGCGATATGCTCGGCGAGCTGCTGGAGGCTCTTGAAATGTACACGACCGACAGCGGAATGCTCTTACAGCTCCCCGCACGACCCGATTTAAACGGAAATTACCCCGAAACGAGCGGAACGCTACTTTTCGCATATTCTGCTCTGAAAGCATCAAGACTCGGCATCGCGTCAAGCAGAATAAAAAGCGCAGGCGAAAAAGCGTTATCCCGCGTTGCAGAGGACTTCATTTCATGCGGCGGCGAAGTCCCTGTGATGAGAAATATCTGTCTTACAGCAGGGCTCGGAGGCTCTCCCTACAGGGACGGCTCTGCGGAGTATTATCTCAGCGAGAGAGTTACCGAAAATGATGCCAAAGGTATTGCCCCATATTTTATGGCATACACGGAGCTTATGAGGTCTTAGAAACATGAAATAAGGTCTTTTGCACCTGTCTTCCAACGTGTGGAAGGCCAACTATTACAAAATAATTAAAAATTTCTGCCATACCTTGAAATATCAGCACATATGTGTTATAATATTTTAGCGGATAATTTTCCGCACTATATTGCTATTGCTCCGCCGCTCACATCATTATGGATCATTTTTGGTCTGAGGAGCAATATCACCTTTTGAAAGGAGGCCTCTGTATGGATGTATTTCTCTGGGCCATTGCTGTGGCAGCATTTGTCATTGTCGAAATCACTACCGTTCAGCTTGTTTCGGTATGGTTTGCTGCAGGAGCTCTTATAACGCTGATATGTACATACTTCTTTGAGCTTTCGGTACTTCAGCAGCTCGGAATATTTATCGTCGCTTCTTCTATTCTCCTCGCCGCAAGTCTGCCATATCTGAGATCACGCCGGAATATCGAGCATATCGCTACGAATTCCGAACTTGATATAGGCAAGAACGCTTCCGTCATCGAGGATATTGACCCCGCAAAAGGCTCCGGAAGAGTTACTCTCAACGGCGTTGACTGGAGCGCAGTCCCTCTCGCAAGCGATGAGATAATTCCTGCCGGCAGCATCGTCAAGGTCGAAGAAGTTCAGGGCTCAAAGCTCATTGTTTCACTTAAAAATAACTGATTTATCGGAGGACTATTATTATGGATATTCTTGGTATTATTGTACTTGCAGTTGTTATATTCCTGCTGATCATGTTCATACGCTGCTTAAAGATCGTTCCGCAGGCTCATGTTTTCGTCATCGAGCACCTCGGCTCGTTCAAATGCGAATGGCAGACAGGTCTGCACTTCCTCTGGCCCTTCGTGGACAGAATAGCGGGCAAGGTCTCGCTCAAGGAAAAAGTAGTAGACTTCAAACCCCAGCCCGTTATTACTAAGGATAACGTTACTATGCAGATAGATACCGTCGTTTTCTATCAGGTAACTGATGCAAAGCAGTATATCTACGGTGTTGAAAGACCTCTCGCAGCTATTGAGAACCTTTCCGCAACGACTCTGCGTAATATAATCGGTGAAATGGAGCTTGACGCTACACTCACCTCGCGTGACGTTATAAATACAAAAATAACCTCGATACTTGACCAGGCGACCGACCGCTGGGGTATCAAGGTAAATCGCGTAGAGCTCAAAAATATCCTCCCGCCCCGCGAGATACAGGACGCAATGGAAAAGCAGATGAAGGCGGAGCGTGAGCGCCGTGAGAAGATACTCCAGGCAGAGGGTGACAAGAAGTCGCAGATACTCGTTGCAGAGGGTGAAAAGGAGTCGCAGATACTACGCGCAGAGGCTAAGAAAGAGGCTCAGATCCTCGAGGCAGAGGCTGAAAAGCAGGCTATGATACTTCGCGCAGACGCTGTAAGAGAGCAGAAGGTGCTTGAGGCTACCGGTGAGGCTAAGGCTATAGAAATGGTACAGCAGGCTCTTGCTGAGAGTATAGTAAAGCTCAACAATGCTAACCCTAACGAAAGAGTCATACAGCTCAAATCTCTTGAATCATTTGCGAAAGCTGCTGACGGAAAAGCCACAAAAATCATTATCCCCAGCGAGATACAGGGCATCGCAGGACTTGCTTCCGGACTCAAATCAGTTCTGGAAAAGGATGCTGCCGAACAGTAAGCTATTTTACTGTTATTATTCAATCACTTCCAAAAAAGCCGCAGAAATCTGCGGCTTTTTTGTGATTTGAGACGATTTTTCGGATTTCAGCGAAAAAATTGAAATTCCTTGTTTTTTTCTCTTGCAATTGCTCAGAAATTGTTGTATAATAATTAGTGCAAAATATAGTATAAGAATTTAATAGCTTTTCAATAAGGCAGCCCATATATTTCCGTTATTTTTAAAAAATGCTGCCGTTAGTTTTTGATTTATATTTGAGGTCCCGTTTTCACCAGCAGTAGTTGTCGTTTCCCTGCACACTCTGTTTGAAAACAGGCTCTGATTACCGCCCTGCTTTATGCGGTCACTATCTGCTGTATGTCCATTCCTGTTGGGTATACGGCTATTTTCAACGTTCTTTCAGGATATAACATTATCGAGGCGGTTTAATAAATGGTTTTTTCCAGACTTTTCTTTATATATATATTCCTTCCGGTATGTCTTCTCGCTTATGCAGCTGCCGGAAGCGTGAAAAATAAAAATACGGTGTTGATAATCTTTTCGCTGATCTTTTATGCATGGGGCGAACCCGTATATGTCTTCCTCATGCTGCTGAGCGCGATCGTAAACTATTTCGCCGGTCTCATCATCGCAAAGCATCAGGGCGAATCCAAGGACATGGCAGCTACCATTATCGCGGTCGTTTACAACCTCCTCATGCTCGGTATTTTTAAATACAGCGGATTTATCGTCGAGAATATCAACGCCATTTTTTCGTCCTCTCTTCCTGTTCCCGATATAAAGCTGCCTATTGGTATAAGCTTTTATACCTTCCAGACAGTTTCATACATCATCGACTGTCACTGGGAAAAGGTAAAGCCTCAGAAAAGCTTCAAGAATTTCCTGCTGTATATCACTCTCTTCCCCCAGCTCGTTGCCGGACCTATCGTTCGATACAGCACTATCGAAAAGGAAATAGAGTCGAGAACTGTCTTGCTCAGCGATGTTTCGTACGGGCTCAACAGAGTCGTGCTCGGACTTTCCAAAAAGGTGCTTCTTGCCAATCAGCTCAGCACTATCGCGGACAACTTCCTCGGCAACATAGGCAGCTCCACCGCCGCAGGAGCATGGTACGGCGTTGCAGCTTATGCATTGCAGATATACTTCGACTTCTCAGGATATTCCGATATAGCTATCGGTCTCGGACGCATTTTCGGCTTTCACTTTGACGAAAACTTCAAGCACCCGTTTATCTGCAAAGACATTACCGAATTCTGGCAGAGGTGGCACATCTCGCTGAGCACATTTTTCAGGGGCTATGTGCTCTATGTCCCGATATTCGGAAAACGCCGCAAATACGGCGGGCTTTTCCTCGTTTGGCTCTGCACAGGCATATGGCACGGAGCAAGCTGGAACTTCGTCCTTTGGGGACTTTACTATGGTCTTTTCGTATTGCTCGAAATGAAGATCGGCAAAAAGAACATGAAAAAGATACCCGTCGTGATACGCCACATCTACAGCAAGATCGTTATCCTTGTAGGCTTCGGCATATTCTATTTCGAGGATCTCGGAAACCTCGGCACATTTTTCAGGACAGCCTTCGGCTTCGGAAGCAACGGCTTTATCTCCATGCAGGATAAGATCTCATTATTTAATAATATGTACCTGCTCATAGCAGCGGTCATCTGCTGTCTTCCCCTGCTCGAATGGATATCTAAGCTTGCCGAAAAGCGCAATGCTTTCAAGAGCACGATATCTGTAGCCGCTGCATTTTCTTCCGCCGCGCTTCTTCTTGTCACAAGCATCATGCTCGTTGACGCAACTACAAATCCATTCCTTTACTTCAGATTCTGATACTTGAAACAGAGGTCTCATATAATGAGTGAAAATATAAGCAAAAAATCAAAACCTTCGATATCGATAGTTTCCTCAGACAGAGAATCTGCCGCTATTGATATCCCTATTACGAAAACAAAAATTAAAAAGGAAAGAAAATTTGTCCTTTCCAACTATATAGCACTTTTCAATATAATAATCCTGCTCGGAATATTTGGCTTCGGATTTGTGTACCTTATGTTTTTCAAGCACGAAACTATAGCAGAGGACGAAAACCGCTATCTCGCCAAATTCCCCGAGTTTTCTCTCTCGTCATATCTCAGCGGAGAATATACCGAGGGCGTGGCAAATTATTTCGATGATACAGTCCACAACAGGACTAAGATAAAGCAATTCATCGCAACAAAGCTTATGCCGCTGAAAGGCAGACAGTACGGAGATGACGGAGTTGAGCTCCACGGAATAGCCTTCGAGCACGACACAGAGATCACCACATCTGCTGCTGTAACTACTTCTGTAACAACTACTGCTTCAGCAACTACCGGCACGGGTACTTCAACAGAATCCTCCGCCGAAACAACTATCGCTACGACTACTCTGCCCAGCGCTATTGATCCTGCTGCCGAAAACGGTGAGGTCACCAACAACATCCTCATCGTCAACAACCGCGGTATAAGCCTCTATGGCGGCGGACAGGGACGCGAGCTCGAATACGCTTCATACATCAATGCATATAAGGAAGCGCTCGGTGACGGCGTTAATGTATATTCAATGGTGCTTCCCACCTCAAGCGCATTCTATCTTCCCGAGAATTATCAGAACCTCAGCTACAGCGAAAAGGACGATTTCGATAAGATAGCCGCCGCTCTCGTAGGCGTAAAGCCGGTGGATGCCTATACTGCTCTTCTCGCTCATAAAAGCGAGGCTATATACTCGCGTACGGATCACCACTGGCAGGCGCTCGGAGCCTATTATGCGGCTCAGGAATTCGCAGGTGCGGCAGATGTGCCGTTTGCAGATCTTTCCGAGTATGAAACAGTAACGCTCCCCGGATATGTAGGGACGCTATACAACTATACCAAAAGCGCAGCGCTTCTCAATAATCCCGAGGACTTCGTTTACTACGTCCCCAACACAAATGTCACGGTAACACAGTATACCCCTTCGTTTACCGATCCTATAAATGTTCCTCTTTTCAATGACCCCCAATATCTTTCTTCGTCAAATTATTACATGGTCTTCGGAGGAGACGACAGAATTGCCCATGTAAATACCGAATGCAAGAACGGCAGGACCCTCGTTATATTCAAAGACAGCTACGGAAACGCCCTGCTGCCTGTACTGACAAGCTCATTTGAAAACATCTATCTGTGTGACATACGTTATTTTGAGCTCAATGCTATCGACTTCATAAAGGAGGTAGGCGCTACCGACCTTCTGTTCACAATGTGCTCTTATTCGGCAGTAGGCGGCAATCGCGCCTGCATTTACAACAATCTCACAAGGTAAGGAGAAGAGATGAAGGAACTATATTTCCCATTTGACGGAAAGCTTATAATGCGCCGCAGAAAAGCTCTGAAAAAACAGCTTCTCTCAGATGGCTCCGCAAGAATAAAAAAGCGGATCGCAATTCTCGGCGGCTCTACCACCGACGACGTTGTTACGGCACTTGATCTTTTTCTGCTCAACTTCGGTATTGAGGCACAGTTCTATCAGTCTGAATATAATAAATTTTATGAGGACGCTGTTTTCGGCTCACAGGAGCTCGATAACTTCAAACCCGATATCATCTATATACACACAACGAGCCGCAACCTTACACTTATGCCCGATAATGCTGCGGAGTCTCCCGATAATGTTCAGCAGCGTCTCGATGAGCAGTTCAATACCTTCAAGCAGGTCTGGATAAGCCTTGTGCAAAGATTCTCATGTCCTATTATCCAGAACAACTTTGAGCTCCCGCTTTTCCGCAGAACAGGCAGCTACGACGGTTGGGGCTATGGCGGACAGGCTGCCTTTATAAGCCGCATGAACGTCCTGCTTTCGGACTACGCGCGGCACAACAACGGCTTCTACATAAATGACATAAACTACCTCTCCTCAGTCTGCGGTCTTACCAACTGGCATGACCCCGAGGCGTGGTATCTCTATAAATATGCCATGAGCACGGCTGTTATCCCTGACCTTGCATACAGCGTTGCGTGTATAATCAAATCGCTCTTCGGCAAGAATCAAAAGGTTATTGATCTCGACCTTGACAACACCCTCTGGGGCGGAGTCATTGGTGACGACGGTCAGGAGGGTATCGAGATAGGTCCTGAAACCGCCGTAGGGCAGTCATACAGCGAGTTTCAGACCTTCCTTAAAGGCTATAAAAGCTGCGGAGTTATCCTTGCGGTATGTTCCAAAAACGATGAGGAAAACGCACTCCTCGGACTGCAGCACCCGAGCGGAGTGCTTCGCCCGGACGACTTCGCCTCGATAAAGGCAAACTGGGAACCGAAAGACAGGAATATCGCTGACTCGGCGGCGGAGCTCAATCTCCTGCCCGAGAGCTTTGTATTCATCGACGATAACCCTGCGGAATGCGCCATTGCAGAGGGGCAGCTCCCCGAAGTAAAAACTATACATCTTGAAACAGTTGACGACGCTATGTACAAGCTCAGCCGCGGCGGTTATTTCGAGGTCACCTCCATTTCAGAGGACGATGCAAAGCGCGCGGAGATGTACGCTGCCAACGCTAAAAGAGCCGCGCAGCAGAAGTCATTTGCCGACTACACCGAATACCTCCTGAGCCTTGAGATGCGGGCGGAAATATGCGGCTTCAAGCCCGTTTACATAGGCCGCGTTACTCAGCTCACAAACAAGAGCAATCAATTCAACCTCACGACAAGGCGCTATACAGAATCAGAGATACGTACTGTCTCAGAAAGCCCCGAGCATATCTGTCTGTGCGGACGGCTCGCCGATAAATTCGGTGACAACGGCATAGTTTCCGTAGTCATCGGCAGGTGCGAGGGCGATACGCTCCACATTGAGCTGTGGCTCATGAGCTGCCGGGTTCTGAAAAGGGATATGGAGCTTGCAATGCTCGACGAACTCGTGCGCAGATGCCGCGAAAAAGACATAAAGAAAATCATCGGATACTACTACAAGACAGCAAAAAATAATATGGTAGCGGAGCTTTACAGAAGCTTTGGCTTCGATTTGTGCGAAAAGAAAGAAAATGGTGACTCGATATGGAGTCTCAGCACAGATCAATATGAGTATAAAAATAAGGTCATTGAAATAGAGCGCAGCTCTGTTGAGATATAAAATGAAAATGTAGAACAAAAAGAAAAGGAGAACTATCATGGACAAGAACAACATTATCGCAAGACTAAATGAGGTTTTCAGGGACGTTTTCGGGGACGACTCCATAAACGTCAGCGAGACTACTACCTCCGCCGACATCGAGGACTGGGACAGCATTGAGCACATCAACCTCATCGCCGCAGTCGAAGACGAGTTCAAAATGCGCTTTAAAATGCGCGAGGTTTCCGGCATGAAAGACGTCGGCGAAATGATAGCTATCATCTGCGAAAGAGGAAAATAAAATGACTCGCAAAGTCAAAAAGCGCCTCGCTCTCTGTACTGCTGCAGCTGCAGTTGTCGGACTTTATGCATGGGGCTTTGCAATGAAAAGGGTCGATTACAGCGTGAGCTCTGAAAGATTTGACGGCAGTATGCGGATAGTCTTTATCTCCGACCTGCATAATTGCTTTTACGGCGGCTTCGACCAATCTGCGCTTATGGACGCTGTAGACGATGCTCAGCCCGATATCGTATTGTTTGGTGGAGACGTTGTCGATCAATGGGGCGGAACGAAATACGCACTGCGCATTATGGAGGACGTGAACGCAAAGTATCCCTGCGCCTACTCCCCAGGGAACCATGAGGAAATGCGTGAGGACTGCGATGACTTTTATGCGCAGGTAGAGGATATCGGCGTGCCCGTACTGCTCGGCAGCCGCGCTGACTTCGAGATAAACGGTCAGAAAATAGCTGTTTACGGCGCTATAGACGACTTTTCGGAAGTGCCTCATAATGAAGGAGCTTACCTCTCACAGCTTGACAGCTGCATGGAACAGTTAACTCCCGACACATATAATATACTTCTGGCACACCAGCCTGAGTGCATTGACAGCTCTCTTCAACCACCACACCCTCGGCGGGCCCGAGCAGGCTCCCTCGCAGGGGGAA
>CALEPT010000092.1 GCA_937910385.1 uncultured Ruminococcus sp.
AGATCGCCACACCATGCACCATATCGCCGTCATAGACCGCAATACAGAATTTACAGCCGACAGGAGCGAAATGGTGACGGTGATAGGCATTGACATAATCGGCAGCCTGATGATAGGTGCAGGGAATGATACGGAGATTACTCATCGCCTTTCTCCCTCGCCGTGATTACCCTCTGAATGCCATGCGGCACACCGACCACAAGAGCAACAATGCCGAGCATCAAGAGCATTTCGGGCAAGTGCTTTGCCAGTGCAAGATAGTCGATCATGCTTTCACCCTCTCTGCCTTTTCTTTTGCGTTCATCATCTTCTGTCTTGTGTACTCATAGGACTTCCCGAAGATGAACATAGCAGCTCGATAGAGCTTTGGCTCATGCTCCTTGATGACTCTCAGTTCCTCATTGATACGGGGATTATAAGGACAGCCGACACAGCCTGTACGCTTCATGCCATACTCCGTATAGCAGCGGCTATGCTGTACGTTGAAGTGTTCCTCATACACCTTCTTGTCACCGTCCGTGTACCAGAACACCGGGCGATAGGTGTCACAGCCCTTGCTCTTACTTGGAGAGAAACAGGTTTTGAAGTTCGCACTTCGGATGCCGCCCTCTGCCTTTCGCAGTCCTGTGATCTCCAGATCGGCACTGTACCCCTTGATGGTGAGCTTTGCAGGCTTTTTCTTAGAATACTCACAGCACTTATTGGAGATCGGGAAGTCCGGAGGATTCTGGATGATAAACTCCTTGAGCCACTTGTTGCGGTTAATGCTGAACCGGCTCATCTTGACCTCGCCCTTTTCATCTGAATAATAGGCGTTGCACCACCATTGCAGGGCAGTCTTGCAGTTAGGATACTTTTCCATAAGCTCCTTTAGCGGTCTGTCCTCCCATTGAAACCCGTGTGCTTGCAGCCGCATCATCTGCTCCGATACATACTTTGAGAGGAACGGCACACCGTACTCCCTGACACAAGTCGGAATCGGCTTGACCGCCTTGATACGCTCGATCTCGATACCGTATCGCTGTTCCAGATAATCAAGGTGTTCCTTTGTTGCCTCAAATTCAAGTCCCGTATCAAAAAAGCAGTAATGGACTGTTCCGGGCGTTTCCACATGGGAGAGAATGTCAATGACAATATCGCTGTCGCTGCCGCCGCTGACGGAACAAACTACTTCGGCGTGTCTGCCGAGGACACTTTGAGCCTTTGCATATCCGTCAAAGATCGCATAGTTGTTGACGGTCAGCAGCTCGTCTACAAACTCTCCTGTCATGACTGCACCGCCAATCCCCGGAGGATATGCGCGATCACATCGACCGTCCAACCGTTGCCGATACACTTGTACCTCTGCGTGTTACTGATGCCTTCCGTATAGTTATCGGGGAGTGTTTGCAGCCGTTCAGCCTCGACAGGCGTGAGCTTGCGGATTATGTAGTCACCGTCTGGCAGGTCGATCTTGTAAAGACCTGTTTTTGCCCCTCTGCCGCCGCCGTTTGCGGAGAGCGTGACAGACTTTCCATGTACCGAGTAGATACGCTGTCCCTGACCGCCGTTACCGTATTCACCGATACGGACAGGCTTGCAGACAAGCGTATCCTTTTGCACCGTAGTCAGACAATTGGACTTGCCGTCCTGCCTGATCTCAATATGCTGTTCGGTGTCTCCGTCATTGACATATCGCCCACGCTGGGCAGCACCGTACACAGGCTCGGCTACCATTGTTGCACCAAAACGGTCTGTTCGGACGGCATTGGAGATCGCTGTTCTGCCGTACTGTGCTTTCAGCGTCCTTGCCTTGCCGTTTTCGTCATTGACCGCAATCGGGTCGGCAACAGCGTTCTGCGACTGATTTCGGTTGATACCTCGCCAGTCGCTTGCAAGCACAGGGATCGACTTCTCCGCAGCACCTGTCATGCCTCTTTTTCGGCTATACCGCACAGGATACCCACTTTCCAGAATATCCGATAGCAGGATACCCTTGTCAGCCGGTTGTGTGACATTAGGAATGTTAGTCCAGTAAAACCGTTTTCTGCACTGTGCGGACAGCAGGGACGAGTTGATCATGATCGGCTTGACACCAAGCTGTCTGGTGATCTCACCCACAATGTTCTGGTGGATGGAGTAATTGTTCTCATATAAGAAGTAAGGACACTCACTCTCATGCCATGCACGAACAAACTCCATAAAGAGCCGGAAGCCCTCGCCGTCACAGGTTGTCTCCCGATTGTTCTTTGCTACACTCC
>CALEPT010000093.1 GCA_937910385.1 uncultured Ruminococcus sp.
TTAGCAGGCATTAATTACAGAGCTTTTATTTTTTATGTGCGCCCTATCGGAGAAAAAATCAGCTAAAAGTCTTTGGAAAGGAGTTCGGGGAAAACCTTTCTGATGTATAATGTTCTTAACGCAGAAAGATAAAAACGAACCGAATAGGTTATAACAGCAGCACTGAATCAGTGCTGCTGTTATTCATATAAATTAAAGCTATACTGTTCGCTTTAAAAAATGACTTTAAGTGTACCTCTTACCATAATAAATAGTCCTTGACCTACTTAGTTTAGTGTAGTATAATTAAAAGGGAGTGATGAGAATGGCAGTACAATACACCAAGAACCGAATTTATGAATGTGCATTGAAGCTTGCAGGAAAGCGTTCGATGAACAAGATAACCGTCCGTGACATAGTTGCTGAATGTGAGATAACGAGAAATACCTTTTACTATTACTTCCACGATATTTACGATGTCTATACCTCGTTTGTAGACAGCAAGATAGAGGAACTTGTCAAGCAAGCTGACACCGATGCCGAAGCTGCCGTGTTTGACTTCATAGAGCTTGCGGCAGGCTATAAAAAAGTATGGATGAACCTGTACAAGGGCGTTGGACACGACCGACTTTCCAAGTTTGCGTCCGAAAAGCTGGAGCGTCTCATTATGATGTCCATATCGAAGGAATACGACATAGAGTCCATATCAGCGCTTGACCTGGAGATAATCTGTACTTTCTACGAAGAGGCTGTATTCGGCATACTTGTGCGCTGGCTGAAGGACAGCCGCTTTGATACCAAAGAAGAACTGAAATACTCGCTTGAACGTATAAGAGTTCTGTTTGAAGGGCAGCTTGAACTGCTCATCAATAATAGTTTGAGAAAATAACAAATAATACAATCAAGGCTCACTGTACAAATTTTGTGCAGTGAGCCTTTTTTGTGTCTTCAACTTTTCCGCCTGATGAAGTAAAATATAATAGTATATTTGTATATTTTGGAGGTTTGTAATGAAAAAGGTAAAGATCATCACAGATTCATGTTCAGATCTCAGCGGAGAACTGCTTGAAAAGTACGGGATAGACTACGCGCGAATGAACACGATATATCAGGGCAAGGAAAAAGTAGCTTCCCTGACATGGGAGGAGTATTCACCCAAAGAGCTGTACGACATTATGCGCGGCGGCGAAAGAATAACCACCACGCAGGTTCCTGTACAGGAGTTTATGAGGATATTCAGGAAATACCTTGACGAAGGCTTCGATATTATTTACATAGGCTGTTCCTCAAAGCAGTCCGGCTCTGTGAACACAGGAACAGTTGCCGCAAAGGACTTGCTCGGTGAATATCCCGATTCGAGGATAACCTGCATAGATGCGCTGAATGCGTGTATCGGCGAGGGTATGCTTGCGGTCTTTGCCGCAGAGCTTGCCATGTCGGGCAAAAGCTACGACGAGATAGTAGATGCGGTAATGTCTGCAAGGAATCGTGTAAATCAGTATGTCACAGTACACTCCCTTGACGCCCTGAAGCGTGCCGGCAGAGTCAAGGCGAGCAGCGCTTTCTTCGGCAACCTTATGGGAGTAAAGCCCATACTTATCTCAGATGCCAACGGTGAACAGACTCCCATAAAAAAGGTGCGCGGACGGGCAAAATCCCTTGAAGAGATAGTATCTCTCCTTGCGGAAAGCATTGAAAATCCGGAGGAACAGATCATATATATCGCTCACGCCGATTGTGATGAAAAGGAACTGGATACGCTCAGGAACCTGATAGCGCAGAAGATAAAATCCCGCGACATCTGCACGGTCTATATCGGACCTATCATCGGCGCTTCTATCGGTCCAGACGCTATCGGCGTATGGGCTTTCGGAAAGGAAGTAACCTATCGTGTCGAGGAGGCTAAACAATGAGTACGATGCAGCTTACCGGAAATATGCTCCTTGATATGATAAGGTGCGGTGCGGAGTGTTTACAGACCCATTGCGAAGAGGTGAACGACCTCAATGTATTTCCCATACCGGACGGCGATACCGGCAGCAATATGTTACTGACGATACAGGGCGGAGCGAATGCGGAATGCTCTGATGAAAGCCTGTCCGGGGCTGCGGAGAGCATAGCTCACAATATGCTCCTCTCAGCAAGGGGCAATTCCGGCGTTATACTGTCTCAGCTCTTTGCAGGTATCGCAGACGGCTTCAAGGGGCTTGACACCGCGGATATGGCTGACATAGAAAACGCCTGCAAAAAGGGAGTCGAGCGTGCTTACGGCTCGGTCATCACACCTACCGAAGGCACTATCCTTACCGTTGCAAGGGAGACGAGCGACGCCGTTGCAAATGGAGAATTCGACAGCGTCGAGGATATATTGGAGTGCTGTGTGAATG
>CALEPT010000094.1 GCA_937910385.1 uncultured Ruminococcus sp.
GCCCATAATTTCAGGCTCGGTAACCCACTTTTTCCGTTAAGGGAAGCTGACTAATATGTCCGCCCTTAAATTATTATTCAGCCTGTGTGAACTGGCTTTCGTGGCGCGTGAAGAAGTCTGTGCGCGGGGGGAGGAATTTCAGCTTGTGCTGTGAGCCTGTGAAGTAAGTCAAGGGTTCGAGGATAGTCTCCCACGACCATATTCGCTCATCGACCTGCAAGTATTCGCGCAGCTTTTCCGTGCCGAACGGAGCCATGGGGTGCAGCAGGATTCCCGCAATGCGTATCATGTAGAACAGATTTGCGAGGGACTGCTTCAGCTGCTCTTTGTTCTCATATTCGCCCGTGAGCGCCTTTGCCATATATTTGCTGCCGTTTCTTATATAGCTGTCGAGCACGTAGGTACACTGGTGGAACGCGAATTTCGACATATGCCGCTCGTATTCGAGGACAGCCTTTTTCGCCTCCGCAAGGAACTTCTCCTCGGGCGCATTGTCGGGCATAACGCCGTCGAGCTCCTTCTGAGCCGTGTAGAACGCCGTGCGGATCATTCGGTTGTAGACGTTCGAGAGGAGGAGACCGTCCTTTACAACGGGGTCTGCGTCATCGGGCTTTGCGTCGGGATTGTAGGGCTTTGGCATGAAGCTCACCGAGCGCTGTCCGAGACCGAGACCGAGCCAGTGCATTCGCAGCTGCTCGGGAGTGTAGTGCTCAAGCAGGTCGTCCGCCATGGGGGGCTTTACCGCACCCGAGCTCGAAGCCTTTTTGTCGAGGAAGAGTATGTGGTGGTTCGCAATGATAACGGGCATTTGCAGCTCGCCCTCGGGCGGAGCGGCGGTCTTTTCCGCAGACTCCTGCTGAGCCATCCACATCGCGGGTTCTGCAATGCCGTAGAAGTAGATATTGTCCTGACCGATGAACTGGTAGACTCCCGAATCCTTGCTGCACCAGTAATCGCGCCATTCTTCGCGGTCTCTGCCCTCTGATTCGAGGTAGGTCTGAGTGAACGAGATAGGCGCCCAGAGCGACTCGGGCCATACCCAGACGGTAAGTCCCTCAACTCCGTCCATAACGGGTGCGGGAACTCCCCACTCGATGTTTCCCGTGAGGCGGAACGGCACGAGGGTCTTGCCCGTTCTGTAGCGAATGCCGTTTTCGGTGAGAATGCGGCAGGCTTCGTCGCAGTCTGAGAGCTTGTCAAATTCGATCGTGAACGAGGGCTTTTTCGGCTCCTCGAGGTAATTATGCTCGGGCATCGAGACCCTGAGCGATAGGTATTTCTCCTCAAACTCACGCTTTACGTAGATAACCGGCTTTTTCAGGAACTCGTCAATGGTCTTCCAGACTACGGGGCGCACGTCCTTGCGCTTTTTGAGCTCCTCGACCCAGTTTTTCATGAGCTGCTCGTAGTCGCGCAGCCTGAAATACCAGTTGGTTACGGGCTTCATGGTGGGAGTTTCGCCCGTGAGCGTGCTGACGGGGTTTATGAGGTTTTCGGGCATATACTGATGACCGAGGTCGCATTCGTCCGCGTAGCCCTTTTCGGAGGTGCAGCCCTCAACGGGACATTTTCCGATGACCTGCCTTCCGTTGAGGAAAACTCCTGCCTTTTCGTCGAAGAACTGCATGGTGGTAATGCGGTCGAGCTGTCCCTTTTTGTGGAGAGAGCTGATGAAGCGGTCCGTGACCTCGGCGTGTATCTCCTTGCTCCTGCCGAGCCCCGAGGCTGCGAAGAGGTCAGGGGAGATACCGTAAGCGTCGAGGGTCTCCTGCTGCTTGTCGTGGTTTTTCTGTACGAACTCCTCAAGAGTGCCGTCGAATTCGCCGTTTTTGACCTTTACTCTCCAGCCCTCGGCGATAGGGGAGCCGTAGCAGTCCGTACCGCCGACGAAGATGACATTTTCCTTGCCTATCCTGTCGCGCATGAAGCGTGCGAAGGTGTCGGCGAATACGAACATTCCGCCTACGTGTCCGAAGTGGAGCTCCTTGTTGCCGTAGGGCATACCGCCCGTGATAACGGCTCTTTTCGGGAACACGGGGCGGGGGATTTCAAAATTCTTATTGTTTTTGTCTGACATGATATTTTCCTCTTTAAGATCGTTAAATCATAATTATAGCAAACGACAAAATATTTTGGAGTTTGCTATTTGCCGATCCGCACGGAGCAAACGTTAGTTTGCGTATGTGCGAGGCAATTTAAATCATTTATTATCAATGAAGCCTCTGAGCTGCTTTTCAAAAATGTCCCTGATGTGCTCGTAAGAGAAGTCCTCAAGCCGCCTGTTCTGACCTTCGATAACAGAGCTCCGCAGCTCGCTGTCGGTCATCAAACGGTGAATGACTCTGGACACAAAAACGGGATCATTGCTGTCGAGGAGCACTCCGCTCCCTCCGAGCGTATCGGAAATAGCGCTTGTATCATAGGCAATTATCGGAACATGGAAAAACATTGCCTCAGCAAGCGGCACACAGAAGCCTTCATGCTCGCTCATACAGACAAATGCTGAAGCAGTGCGGTAATATGCCAATATTTCGCTGAATTTTATGTGACCTGTAAAAATCACATCGTCTCTGAGACCGAGCGCTGCAGCATACCGCACAAGGCGCTCGTAATAATTTTCCATGCCGAGGTAAGACCCCACGAGTATCAGTCTTGCCTCCGGGTCAAGCTTCTTATACTGATAAAATGCCCTTATGACATTTTCCTGCTTTTTATTGGGAGCTATCCTGCCGACGAATATCAGGTTATGCCGTCCGTCGCCGAATTTTTTCATTATCTCCTCATCGGGAGCTTGCTCATAATCGCTGAACTTAATAAGTATGGGTCTTACGTCGATAGGGCAAGTATAGCCCATTTTCACGAGCTCCGACTTATTGTAGGCAGAGTCTGCCAGAACGTGATCGACCTTGTCTTTCAGGAAATCCACTCCCTCATAGCCGTACTCGGTCAGAGTTGTAGCGGCAATGCTGTAGGGTCTGAAAAATTCCGGCGGTGTAATGTTATGGTATACCATTATCCTGCGGCAGTCATAATCGCCTATTTTGAAGGTAAGGTCGGTTCCCGTTGACTTATGATACAGAATAATGTCATCACGGCTGACACTGCGGAGCTTTTCTATCTTCTGAGCAGTTCCGGAGGGAAGCCTTTTGTCGATATTTTCGGCATATATCTCGGTCTGGAAGCCCATATCGCTTATAGCGCCTTTAAGAGCAATAGTATCATTACCGATAGCGTCGCCGAAAGACATTGTCGGAAGAAGCTGGATTATCCTCATTCTTCCCTCTGCTTTCCGAGCTGACTGCGAAGCTGCTCATTTTCCCGTTCAAGCTTATCCAGCCTTATTGCCAGCTCTTTCTGTGAGAGCTCGAGCATAGCAAGCTTGTCCTCGACCTCGGAAATATCCGCCGCAGAGGAGCTGTTCCTCAGAGTATTGAGTACCGTCACCGTATTGGCATTAAAGTCGTCCTGCTCAAACACAACAGGCTCAACGTAGAACTTTGTCAGCTTCCTTATGACCTTCTTGAAAAATACCTTTACAGGATTTCCCTGAAGCTCTTTATACGGCTGGATATAATAGCGTGTGTTGAGGTATCTCAGCGCATTATCGGCTGCTTCATCTGAGCCCGTCTCGACCTGAGCCGGCTTTTTGTACGGAACGTCCTCAAAGCTGAGCATATCGGCGGTGAGGTTCTTTTCCTTTATCTCGCGCCTTATATCCGCCATTATTTCCTCAATATTTATATTATTTTCCATGATAAACTCCTTATTTTACCGCAATAACGGCATAATCCTGACTTCCGAATATCATATCCGAAACGCGCTTTACCGCCTCGTTGAATTCATTGATATTTTCCGCATCCGCTCTGAGCGCAGGTATCTCAAACGAAGGCTTGCTGCTCTCGGTATATATTATCTGTATATTCTTAAATCCGGCTTTTTCAAGATAATACTGCATAGTCATCGGATGAACCGGTTTTATATGCGACGGATCGATATAAAAAGCATTGGTATAAATCGAAAGCGAGGTAGGATTGGGGGTCTCAATTACGATACAGCCTCCCTCAGAAAGCTTTTCATAGGCAGTATTGCAAAGCCTGATTATCTCATGGGTCTTGAGGTGCTCTACCACCTGTCCCACGAAAATACCATCCACGCTGTCACATGTTGAGAGGAACTGCGAACCGTCTCCGCATCGAGCGTCCAGTCCCTTCGTTGTGCAATAATCTGCATACGGCTCGTAGATATCTACACCAACGGCGTTAATGCCGTTATCCTTCATGAGCGAAAGAAATTCGCCTCTGCCGCAGCCGATATCCACAACGTGTTTCTTATCCCGGAAATATCCAAGGTAAGCTTCCTGTGCTTTCTTTATGCTGTCGATAGATCCGCGGAAATGGTTCTCAAAGTCAAAATAATCTATCTCCTCGTAATCCGAACCGCTCTTGGCATTAACAACGGCAGCAGCGCTTTCTGCTCCGCTTATACTGCCAACAGAAGCGGAGGCTGATGCCTTTTTAATATCCTTTTCAACACTTGTGAGCTTGTACCTTACAAATTCGGTTTCACTTTCAAGCTTTTCTATCGCGGTATTGTTGTTTCTGAGATTCAGGCAGGCATTTTCAAGATCCTGTCTGATTATCCTGCTTGTTTCCCCAAGCTCTTCGTCAGTTTTTTTGCTTTCTTTAACCGCAGTATCTATATTTTCCCTCAGCGTACTTACGTTTTCTTCTGATGCCGATTCGAGTGCGTTTATACGGGCATTGCACTTATCTACCAGCTCATTTATAAGCTCATCTTTTTTGTTGAGCTCTGCTTCGACCTCGTCGAAGCATTTCAATATATGCCCGAATATTCTCTGCTTGAATCTGGCTTTAAGACCGGTCTGGGATCTGATCTCCTGTATATATTCCGGAAGTTTGCTCATTCTCTGAATCTCCTGTAATTGATTTGCAAGGACTTACGTCCATTTAATGGCTGTTTACAGCTTCCAGCTGTGAGGTATTCTCACAACTCCTACGTCTCCGAGCGAGGCAAGCATTTCTATCTTGCACGCCTCCCTGTAGTAATCGACGGGAATACCCTCACCCGTTTCGATAGCGAAGTCAATGAGGTACTCGCCCGCAAGCAGCTCAACGTCATCGAGAGCTATCTCCACCGATCCGCTTTTTGTAAGATCGAACCGTGCAAGCTTGTCTATTCTCGTATTAGTGCCATAGCACTGAACGCCGTCGCGGTTGAAAATGCCTATGCCGAACACAGCATCGCTTATCTTCTCCTTGACTGTGTAGTCGAGCCGAAAGATTATCTTCTGACCCGTGCGGAATGCTGTTTGAGGCGAACCGTCGGCGGTAGTTATCCTTATCTTGCGAATGCGCGCCTTGCCGCTGCCCCATCGCTTGATATCGGGCTTTTCCTCCTCTTCGTGAGCTTCCTCCTCAGCCGCAGAAGCATTGGTTTCCTCCTGCTGAGGCTCATCATTCTGCTGCTCGGCAGCAGCCTCTGCTTTTTCAAGTGCTTTCTGATTATTTTCCTGCAATTTTTTGCTCATGAAGTCGAGGTATTCAAGGTCTATCTCCTTGGGCGGACCCTCTGCGCGGACAAGTCCCTCATGTATCCAGATAGAGCGGTCACAGATCTGTTCTATCTGACCGAGCGAATGCGAAACTATGACTATCGTAGTACCCTGAGCCTTTATCTCGCGGAGCTTGTTAAAGCATTTTGTCTGGAAATTCGCATCACCAACAGCGAGTATCTCGTCGATGAGGAGGATATCCGCGTCAACGTTGATAGCGACTGAGAATGCGAGCCTCATGTACATACCGGATGAATATGTGCGCACGGGATTGTCAATAAAATCCCCGAGCTCTGAAAAATCCACTATCTCCTGCAATCTGCCGTCTATTTCCTTCTTTGTAAGACCAAATATAGAGGCATTGGTGTAGATGTTCTCTCTGCCGCTCATATCGGGGTGAAATCCCGCACCAAGCTCAAGAAGGCTGGACACTCTGCCGTTCATGGTTATTTTTCCGCTGTCGGGATACATTATTCTCGTCAGGAGCTTCAAGGTCGTGCTCTTGCCGCAGCCGTTATGTCCGATAAGACCGATAGCCTCGCCCTTTTTTATCTGAAAGCTGACGCCCTTGAGCACCTTTCGCTCTTCGTAGCGATTGCGCTTCCTGAAAAGCAGCTTTTCCTTCAGTTGACCGCCCTTATCGAGATATATCTTGAAGCTCTTGGTAATATTTTCTACGTCAATAACAATATCGTTCTTTTGCATTACAATTCCTCCGCAAAACGCTTCTGGAGCTTATTGAAGACAAGTCCGCCCAAAATCAGGAAGAATATGCCGAGGCCGGCGGCGGAAAGCAGCGACGTCAGATCCGGGATCTGCTTGCTGTAAAGAACAGCCCTGTAGCATTCAATAACGTGTGTCATAGGATTAAGATTGAATATCGGCATAAGGCGTTCCGGAACAATAGATTTATCATACATGATAGGCGTCATATACATCCACGCCATTGATACTATGCCGAGGATATGCTCAAGATCCCTGAAATAAACGGTTATTGCAGAGGTAAGCATAGCCATTCCCAATGCAAGCACATACTCAACTATCATGATGACAGGAAGCGTCAGCAAAGCAACGAAATTCACACCTGCACCGGATACGATTATAACAGCAAAAATTACTATGAAGCACAGCAGCATATTCACAAAGCAGCTTGTTACATAGGATATCGGTATGACCATTCTGGGAAAGTATATTTTCTTTATCAGGTCTTTCTGAGCAACGACCGATGCCGCGCCCACCGTAATGGACGATGAGAAAAAAATCCACGGTATCAGCGCAACGAAGAGATACAGATAATAGCGTTCTATGTTGGTTTTGAGAATAAAAGAAAACACAACTGTATAGACCACAAGCTGGAGCAGCGGATTAATGAATGTCCACAGAAATCCAAGAACAGAACCCTTATATCTGCCCCTCAGATCTTTTTTTACAAGGCTGAATATCATCTGCCGGTAAGCATACAATTCTTTTAAATTGTTCATTTATCCTCCTTAAAGGTATGCATAAAACTATCCGCATTACCGGATACGAGCATAATTTTCCATTGTATCATTTTATTATACCACAGGTAATATATACTGTCAAGTATTTTAAAGCCTTTTATAGCAGTATTCCGTTAAATGAGCTTATTATTACAGTAAAAAGCAGCCCTTCGGGCTGCTTTTTACATATATCATGATCTTCTTTCAAGCTCGCCGATATCCTCAGAAAGGTTGAAATCGTATACCGAAATAAGAACAACGGTCTTTTCGTCTATTCCTTCAATATGATGATATTTTTTAATGGCGTTCATATAAAACTCCGTTGTACCGTCATCTGATTCAAGCAGACTGTCATCCTCGGTATCGTTATACCAGAAATAAGCTGTATCAGATGCTGCATAAGACAGATATGGAAGCTTAATCATATCAATTTTTGCCTTATCTTCAGCAAGCTGCTGTCTTACATATTTAAAGCGAAGCGAATCATAATACTTGTTGCTGATATTTATGAAGGCAAGTGATGCCATGACGGCACATACTGCCGAACGCAAAGCGATCTGAGTACCTTTTTTTATCAGAAAGTTTCTTCTTATCCGCAGCATAAACAGCGAGTGTTCCGGCAGCAGCTGCCCAGAAAATATAATCAGTGAAAAAGCATCTCGCATTTGCAGGATTAGCGACCAGAAACGGTGCGGAAACTATAAGTGAGCCCAGCATTAAGGTCAAAAAACGTCTGAATGTATACGAATCGAACAGACCCTTTACAAGATATATCAGGGATATCAGATAAAGAAAGGTATATGCAGCTTCTAAAGCCTGCATACGATATGCCTGACTTGATATGCCAAAATCACAGAATATACCCGTAAAAACAGAATATGCAGCATAACTCGCAACAATATAAAGGCAGGGCTTAGAATATTTGAAAAGCTTTTCGTCGGATGATCTGCGCTTCATTGAATAAACACTGATAACAGAAACAGCTATAACAATATTTATGAGCATAAACCCCTTCACGTAAAGCGGATTCACCTCAGAATACAACTTGGTTACAATATCGCTGAAACCGAACTCCATATATCTTCTATCACCTACTGCCTGATCTCCGTCCGAGATGCTCCGGTAATTGCTGTTCATGAACATCACAGCAGTACCAATAAGAGTACCTGCCAGATATGCCGCATTGTAAGGCAGGATCTTCCTGAAAGACATGAGAGAAAATACTATAATTCCCACACCAAAGGCAATATTGAAAAATGTAACATTCTCAACACAAAGAGCTCCGATAAAGCCAAGTATCGTAATAGCACCTGTAAGAAAGACACCTCTTTTAGGCATTTCGCTTTTAAGTATCGGCAGGCACAGATATATATACAATAATGAAAGAAGAGTTCCTATTATATAGTTGGTAAATCCTGATATCCACGCAATAGTTTGTGAATATATGGCGGCAGGCGTACACATGATAAACAGAGCAGAGGCATAAAAATGTATGTTCTCCGCATTTACGCCCGAAGAGATCAGTCTTGCAAGAATAATAAAAAGTGCAAACAGCAGTAATGAAAAGGAACATATTCTTACAAACGGATAATTAACAAAAATATATGTAAGAAGATTGGTGAAGTACCTGCCGTTCTCAGTCTTATCACCAAAGATATTTTCCATTCCGGTATATATTATCCACCCAAAATCGTCGCCGTTGACGATCTGGCAAAAAGCCTGCAACAGCGAAAAAACAGCAAAAAGTATTATAATGAATAGACTTTTTTGCTTATAAAATCTTTTTTCATATGTGATCCCCCCTATATGAAAAAAGGCTCTGTCTTTTCAGACAGAGCCAAATTGTACCGGCGCTGATCTACTTTCCCGGGTCGTCGCCAACCAAGTATCATCAACGCGAGTGAGCTTAACTTCCGTGTTCGGAATGGGAACGGGTGTGACCTCACTGCCATAAGCACCGATTCAGAAAACAAGAAACGAACAAAGAAGAGTAATGGATGAAGGAGAACGTGAACAAGAAGTAAAAGGAAAAGCCCTCGACCGATTAGTACTCGCAGGCTGAACATGTCACCATGCTTACACCTTGAGCCTATCAAACTCATAGTCTATGAGAGGTCTTACTCTTACGAAGGGATATCTTATCTTAAGGTCGGCTTCACGCTTAGATGCCTTCAGCGTTTATCCGTTCCGCACATAGCTGCCCAGCTGTGCCATTGGCATGACAACTGGTGCACCAGCGGTGCGTCCATCCCGGTCCTCTCGTACTAGGGACAGCTCCTTTCAAATATCCTACGCCCACGACAGATAGGGACCGAACTGTCTCACGACGTTCTGA
>CALEPT010000095.1 GCA_937910385.1 uncultured Ruminococcus sp.
TCAGACGTGTGCTCTTCCGATCTAGTGAGCGCGTAAGCGCGGAAGCGTGGCTCGGCAGCGCGGGCTCCGCGCCGGAAGCGTGGCTATGGTCGAGCTGATTCAGCTCGCTGCCGAAGAATAAAAAATCGGACTGTCGTACAATTTGTACGACAGTCCTTTTTTCACTTTATCCGCCCGATCTCATTGAGGATTCAGGCAGTCTCGTCAAACTGACTGTTATAGAGTTCCGCGTAGAAGCCGTTTTTCGCAAGAAGCTCCTCATGGCTGCCCTGCTCAACTATATCGCCGTCTCTCATTACAAGGATAACATCTGCATTGCGTATCGTGGAAAGTCTGTGTGCGATAACAAACGAAGTCCTGCCCACCGAGAGCTTATCCATAGCTTCCTGAATGACAAGCTCTGTCCTCGTATCGACTGAAGAGGTCGCTTCGTCAAGGATCAGCATCGGCGAATCCTTTATCATCGCACGCGCTATAGTAAGCTGCTGTTTCTGTCCCTCCGAGAGATTGAGAGCCTCATTCAGCTTAGTGTCATATCCCTGCGGGAGAGTAGAGATGAAGTGACTCAGTCCGACCGCTGCGCACGCTGCGTTCAGCTCCTCATCGCTGACATTTTCCTTATTATATATAAGGTTTTCGCGGATAGTTCCGTCAAAGAGCCATGTATCCTGAAGTATCATATCAAAGAGTTCGTGTACATCTTCACGTTTCATATCCTTCAGGCTTACTCCGTCAACGAGGATATCTCCGCTGTCGGTGTCATAAAAGCGCATAAGAAGATTGACCATCGTTGTCTTTCCCGCACCCGTAGGTCCTACTATAGCAACCTTTTTTCCGGCACCGAGCTTTGTGGAGAATCCGTGAATTATCGTCTTATCGGGCAGATAACCAAATCTGACATTTCTGAATTCTACCTCTCCCTTCACGGTATCTATTGAAGCAGTCATTGAGCTTTCATCCTCCTGCTCCTGAGCCTCAAGCAGGTCAAACACGCGCTTTGAAGCTGCGGAAGCCTGCTGTATTGAAGTCATTGACTGTGCAAATGTCGAAAGCGGCTGTGAGAACAGCTTTGCATAGATAACAAACGACATTATAGTTCCCAGAGTAACTGCGGTATTTCCGTTAACGATGAACGCCACTCCCACGATAAAGATAAGGGCATATGCGAGATTTCCAACAAAGTTCATTATCGGGAACATCATTCCCGAAAGGCACTGCGACTTCCAGTTGGAGTCGTAAAGCCTGCTGTTTATCTCTTCAAACTTTCTGCGCTCCTGATTTTTTGCACCGAACGCCCTTACGATGTTGTGATTCGTATATATCTCCTCGATATGACCGTTCATAGCGCCGAGGTCGCTCTGCTTCCTATTGAAATAGACCTGGGACTTTTTCAGTATCAGCGTCATGAACACAAATCCCAGAAGCGATGAGGCTATTGTCACAACCGAAAGTATCACATTCGTCCGGAACATCTTGTATATTACTCCGACAAACAGTGCAAGCGAGCTTATGAGATTGGCGGTACTTGTAGAAAGCGTCTGGCTTATAGTGTCAACGTCGTTCGTAACACGTGAAAGCAGGTCGCCCTTTGTGGTAGTGTCGAAATACCGAAGCGGCAGACGGTTTATCTTCCGGTCGATATCACGGCGCAGTCTGCGTGCAGTATACTGTGTAACGGTAGCGGTAATGAACTGCTGACCGTAATTGAGAACAGCTCCTGATGCATATATCACAACAAGTGTATAACATATTTTCTCGAAAGCGTCAATGTCGATACCGGTTATGATACCCTTCATTATCTCGTTCATAAGGTCGCTTATTTTCTCGGGGCCTATTATCGTCGCAACAGAGCCTCCGACGGCAAATATAAGAGCAACTATTATTGCGGGAAGATAACGTTTGCAGTAAACTACGATCTTCTTTATTGCGCCAAGATCAGCCTTTTCCGGGTGCTGACCCGCAGCAAGCATTTTATTCATGGGCGGCATATCATACAGCCTCCTTTCCTCTTAGCTCTTCCTCAGAAAGCTGAGAAAGCGCTATCTCTTTGTATATGGGACAATTATCAAGCAGCTCGTCATGAGTTCCGAGACCGGCTATCTGTCCTTCATGAAGAACAAGTATTTTGTCTGCATTTCTGATAGTTCCTATGCGCTGCGCAACAATTATAACAGTAGTATCCGAAAGCTGTTCACGCAGCTTGCGGCGCACGAGCATATCGGTTTTGTAGTCAAGTGCCGAAAACGTATCATCAAATATCATTATTCCCGAATCCTTGAAAACAGCTCTTGCAATAGAGAGCCTCTGCTTCTGTCCGCCGGAAAAATTGGTTCCGCCCTGCGCAACGGGCGCGTGTATTCCCTCCGCCAGCTCGGAAACAAAATCCGATCTTGATACGTCGAGCGCCCGTGATATACGCTCATCATTGTCTGAGACTTCTTCTTTGCTTCCATATATGATATTCGACTTAATATCCCCTGTAAAGAGTGTTGCCTTCTGGGGAGCTAATGATACTATCTTTTCAAGCTGCTCCTCCGGATAGCTGCGGATATCCTTTCCGTTTATCAATATCTCACCTTTGGCAGTATCATAAAACCTCGGGATAAGATTTACAAGGGTAGATTTTCCGGTACCGGTCGCGCCGATAATGGCAAAAGTCTCGCCCGGCTGCACCGTAAAGCTGATATCTCTGAGGCACGGCTCGCCCGAATCCTGATACGAAAAAGAAACATTCCTGAATTCTATCATGCCGCCTTTTGCTGCTGTAGAAACAGTATCGGAGAATCCTTCGGGATAGGTCATGCTTTGCTTGGTCTCAAGCACCTCGTTTATACGCTTTGCAGAGACCATGGCTCTCGGCATCATAATGAATATTGCAACAAGCATCATAAATGCTCCGACGACCTGAAGAGCGTACTGAGTGAAAGCAGTCATGTTGCCTATCATTTCGGCACGCCCAATTACCTCGGTGTTGTTGATAAGGTAAGCTCCCACCCAGTATATCGCAAGGGTAAGTCCGCTCATCGCCATAGTCATAACAGGCATCATAAAGCCCATTGTCCGGCTTGTAAACAGCTGATTTGAAGTAATAGCAGTGTTTACCTCGTCAAATTTTTTCTCCTGATATTGCTCTGCATTGAACGCGCGAACAACGCGAACACCGCTGATATTCTCTCTTGTCGTGTCATTGAGTCTGTCTGTGAGAGACTGTATCTGCTTGAACTTAGGGTATGCAAGCAGGACAAGAACAAGTATAGCCGCAACGATTATCCCCACACATATCAGTATAGCAGTAGTCCACTCAACGCTTGTAGAGGATATCTTGGTTATTGCCCACACAGCAGTTATAGGCGCCTTGAAAATTATCTGCATACCCATTGCTATGAGCATCTGCATCTGTACCACATCGTTTGTAGTACGGGTGATAAGGCTGGGTGTGGAAAATTTATTTATCTCGGAGTTGGAAAAATCCATGATGTGATCGTAAAGCTTTTCCCTGAGCGTCTTTGCGAAGTTTGCCGCGACCTGCGCCGCAAAGAATCCGCAGAAGATCGATGCTGCCATGCTGCCGAATGCACAAAGCAGCATCATCCCCCCGTTTTTCCAAACCTCGCTCATCTGAATGCTTCCTGCCGATACAGATTCGGTAAGCTTCTGCGTATAATCAGGCATTGTAAGATCAAGCCATACCTGAGTTACAACAAGCGCAGCACATATAAGTATAAAGCACCAGTCGCGACCTTTCAGATTTTTGAATATTCTTATCATAATATTCCCCCTTCATTCAATTTTTCACGCGAGTCGAACTCCTCCTCGACAGCGGACTTTATAGCGTTCGATATCTCTATGAACTGCTCTGCCTTTTCCATTCCGATACGTTCGATAACTCCCTGAAATATCGAGATCAGTTCCTCCTTGACTTGCTCAGCCTGACGGCGCCCCTCATCTGAAAGCGATATCAGCGACTTCCTTGCGTCCTCGGGAGTTCCCTCACGGACTATGATGCCCTTTTCCGACATCTTTTTCAAAAGCACTGCGACTCTGGCAGTACTCACGCCCATTTTTTCGCTTATCTGTCCTGCGGTCAGCGGCGAGTTTTCCTTTGCAAGCGTCTTCATCATGCAGTTTATCCCCGCATGAGTTTCATCAAGAGGCTTGAAGAACTTTGTAGGTCTGCTATCATATATACGCTGCATTATAACGAGTGTTTCCTCTCTTGTTACCATAGTTACCTCCTCCTTATTTGCTAACAGGGTTAAATTTTAACCCTGTTAGATGATCTCGTTATGTCAGTTATGTGTCAGCATTGTGAAATTTTTATCCGGCAGCCAAGGTGCAGCATCTTTTCGCAAACACAACGAAAGCAAAAAGGCTCTCCTCCCCCTGATCTCAGGGAAAGAGAGCCTTTTTATTCAATCTCTTCTGAATATGTCTCTTGTGTAAACCTTTTCTTTTATATCGTCAAGGCTGCTGTCATAGCGGTTAGCTATTATGGCGTCTGAGAGCTGCTTAAACCTCGCAAGGTCATTCACAACAAGGCTGCCGAAGAAGGTGTCTCCATCCTTGAGGGTAGGTTCATATATTATCACCTGTGCACCCTTTGCCTTTATCCGCTTCATTACGCCCTGTATTGAGGATTGGCGGAAATTATCGCTGTTAGACTTCATCGTAAGCCGATACACGCCTATCGTGACCTGCTTTTCCTTTGAAGAGCTGTATTCGCCGTCGGCGTATGAGTAGTAGCCTGCCTTTTCAAGCACTCTGTCGGCAATGAAATCCTTGCGCGTCCGGTTGGACTGTACTATAGCAGTCATCATATCCTGCGGAACATCTTCGTAATTGGCAAGGAGCTGTTTTGTGTCCTTCGGCAGGCAGTAGCCTCCGTATCCGAAGCTGGGGTTATTGTAATGTGTACCTATACGCGGATCAAGACAAACTCCGTCGATTATCTGCTGGGTGTCAAGACCCTTAAGCTCAGCATAGGTATCAAGCTCGTTGAAATATGAGACCCTCAGCGCAAGATAGGTATTGGCAAATAGCTTTACAGCCTCTGCCTCGGTAAATCCCATAAAGAGAGTATCTATATCCTGCTTTATCGCACCTTCCTGAAGGAGCCCCGCAAAGGTATGTGCGGCTTGGACAAGTCTTTCGTCATTCATATCCGTGCCGACGATGATCCGGCTGGGGTAAAGGTTGTCATACAGCGCTTTGCTTTCGCGCAGGAATTCAGGACTGAAAATGATATTCCTGCTGCCTGTTTTCTCTCTGACAGACTGAGTATAACCAACAGGTATCGTTGATTTGATGACCATTATCGCCTGCGGATTATACTTCATTACGAGTGAAATTACCGCTTCTACCGCAGATGTATCAAAGAAATTTTTCTTGCTGTCATAGTTTGTGGGAGCGGCTATAACAACAAAATCCGCGTCCGTGTATGCAGCCTCTGCATCGAGGGTAGCCGTGAGGTCAAGCTCCTTTTCGGCGAGATATTTCTCTATATAGTCGTCCTGTATCGGAGACTTTTTATTGTTGATGAGCTCCACCTTTTCGGGAATTATGTCAACTGCCATGACGGTATTGTGCTGTGCAAGGAGTGTCGCTATTGAAAGCCCGACATACCCCGTTCCTGCTACTGCTATTTTCATATATACATCTCTCCGTTGAATTAATATTTATTGGTGTGTTTCTGCAAACCTTCGTTCACATTACCAGTTCATTTCCGCAGGATTCTCCGCGGAAACAGGTAAGCAGATTATCAACAGTCGTCTCTGCAATATTGTTAAGTGCCTCTTCCGTAAGGAAAGCCTGATGTGAAGTTACAATGACATTTGGCATTGATATGAGTCTTGCCAGAACGTCGTCGGCAATGATATGGCCTGAAAAGTCCTGGAAGAAAACGTCCGCCTCCTCTTCGTACACATCGAGGCAGGCAGCGCCGATCTTACGAGCCTTTATACCCTCAAGCAGAGCTTCCGCGTCTATGAGCGCTCCCCTCGAGGTATTAATGATGACAACGCCCTTTTTTAGCTTCTCCATGCTGCTGCCGTCTATCATGTGATAGGTCTCGTCGGTGAGAGGACAGTGGAAGGAGATTATGTCGCTCTGCGAAAAGAGCTCGTCAAGCGAAACGTACTCGATACCGCTGTTTTCCGCAGGAAACTTGTCATATGCGATGACATGCATTCCGAAGCCGCGGCAGATGTCTACAAATATACGTCCTATCTTACCGGTACCGACTACCCCGACGGTCTTCCCGTGAAGGTCGAATCCGGTGAGTCCGCTGAGTGAAAAATTGAAATCTCTTGTTCGTATATAAGCCTTGTGAATTCGGCGTATCGAGGTCAGCAGCAGAGCCATCGCGTGCTCGGCAACTGCATAGGGCGAATATGCGGGAACTCTCACTACACGAATCTTGTCCTTAGCGTAATTGATATCAACATTGTTATAGCCCGCACAGCGAAGAGCAAGGATATTTATACCATATTCACAAAGCCTGTCTATAACTGCGGCATTTACTGTATCGTTTACGAAAACGCATACCGCATCGCAGCCTTTTACAAGATCTGCGGTGTCTTCTGTAAGCTTAGTTTCATAGAACTTGAATTTTATCCCTCTTTCCTCCCCAAGCTTTTCAAATGCCGGAATATCATACGGCTTTGTGTCAAAAAATGCGACCTTCATTATCATCATTCCTTTATATTATATTTTTGTCCTACAAGGACAGACTGCGGGCCTTCTACAGCCTATGTATGATGCATAATTACCGCTGACGAGCATTTTTGCGGTATATTATTGAAAGTCCCTTTATGAGCAAGCTTCCGTCGTGAATAATATTCCTTTTGCAAAGAGGCACAACAAGCTCGGAAAGTCCGCCCGTAGCTACAGCCGTACATTTATCGCCTATCTCCTCCTCAATACGCTCTATTATGCCGTCAAGAGCACAGGCATTAGAGTAAAGAATACCGCTTTTAAGGCAGTCAATAGTATTTGTCCCGATTATCTTACCGGGAGCTTCAAAATTGATCTTTGGCAGCTGTGCAGTGCGTGCGGTAAGAGCGTCCGCAGCGATGCCCATACCTGTCATTATAAGTCCTCCGCGGTAGTTCTTGTTCCGGTCAACGACCGAGACCGTAGTAGCGGTTCCCATATCGATTATGATGAGCGGAACCGGATACTGATTTATTGCAGCTACTGCGTCAACAGCCTGATCGCTTCCGAGCTGTGCAGGGTTATCAATGAGTATATTCAGTCCGGTCTTTACTCCCGGACCAGCTATCATCACTTCCGTTCCGAAGAGCTTTCTTATAGCTTCCTTAACGGTATTAGTTACAGACGGAACGACCGACGACATTACAGCATCATCAATATCTCCCGTATTGAAGCCGTTCATTTCGAGGATATTCTTTATCAGCGAAGCATATTCGGCAGATGTGGCGTTATGATTGGTAGATATCCTCTCAAAAAGCAGAACATCGTCTTCATCGTTCACACAGCCGAAAACTATATTAGTATTACCTATATCTACAGCTAAAAGCATATTGATTACCTCCTGAAACTCTATAACCATATTTTAACACATATCTCTGAAAAAATCAAGGTATATGAACTATTATATGATGTGCAGCATCGAAAATAAAGCTATCGGGAAATTTATTGCCTTACAGTTGCTTTTTCAGACAAGATATGATAGAATAAACGTGATAATATTTTTTCTGAGGAGGAAAATATGCTTACAGGAAAAACCGTGCTGCTGTGCGTTTCAAGCTCAATAGCGGCATATAAGATACCAAATCTCGCGCGAATGCTCACAAAGCTCGGCGCAGACGTTCACGTCGCGATGACCGCGAACACGCTCAACTTCGTCCACCCGCTGACGTTTGAGACGCTTACCCAGCACAAGTGCCTCATCGACACGTTCGACCGCAATTTCGAGTACAGCGTCGAGCACGTTTCAATAGCGAAAAAAGCTGACGTAGTTATGATAGCTCCCGCGACTGCGAATGTCATCGGCAAGATAGCAAACGGGATAGCCGATGATATGCTCACGACTACTGTTATGGCGTGCACCTGCAAAAAGATAATCGCTCCCGCAATGAACCACAATATGTTCCACAACCCTATCGTACAGGAAAATCTTGAAAAGCTCCGCCGTCACGGCTATGAGATAATAGAGCCCGCCAAGGGTATGCTCGCCAACCGCGATATAGGCGACGGAAAGCTCCCCGACGAGGAGGCTCTGCTCGAGTACATCCTGCGTGAGGCTGCATTTGAAAAGGATCTTGCAGGCAAGCGTATACTCGTGACAGCAGGAGCTACGCGCGAGAGCATAGATCCGGTCCGCTTCATAACCAATCATTCCAGCGGCAAAATGGGGTTTGCCATTGCGCGCGCGGCAATGCTGCGCGGGGCGGAGGTCACTGTGGTAGCGGCGCATACAGACGTAAAGCCGCCAATGTTCGTGAACGTTGTACCCGTTCGCTCGGCGGAAGATATGTTCAACGAGGTGACCGCGCGGCAGTCCGATATGGATATAGTCATAAAAGCGGCGGCTGTCGCGGACTACACTCCGCTCACAACGGCGGATAACAAGATAAAGAAGTCCGACGGTGACATGAGCATTCCCCTGAAAAGAACAAAAGATATTCTTGCATATCTCGGTGAGCACAAGCCGCAGGGACAGATCATCTGCGGATTCTCAATGGAGACCGAAAATGTGCTTGAAAATTCCCGCAAAAAGCTCACTAAGAAGAACTGCGATATGATATGTGCCAACTCCATAAAGGAGGCTGGTGCGGGCTTCGGTACGGACACGAATATTATAACACTCATAACTGCAAATGATACAGAAGAGCTCGAAATAATGACCAAATTCGACGCTGCCAACATCATACTCGATAAGATCATAAAAATAGCGGACAGTCACTGAACTGTCCGCTTGTTTTTATATTTTTCCAAGCGCCTCGGTGAATTCACGGTACATATACAGCGAGCCGAGCGCTATGAGTGGGATATTCTTTTTCTGCGCGTATTTGTAAGCCTCGCGCACACCCGTTTCAAGCTCATGGAATGCGCACGAAGGTATGCCCTTTTCGGAAAAGCTCTGAGCAAGTACATTGCTGTCAAGTGCACGGGGATTGTCAGGAGTCACTGTGAAAACAACATCCGTAAGCTCGCCGAGCATATCGGTGTAGAGCGAATACTCCTTATCAGCCATTACTCCTATCAGAAGCGCGACCCTCGTGCTGCCGAAATATCGCCTGATGCTGTCCGCTGCAAAGCGTATGCCGTCGGGATTGTGCGAACCGTCGAAAATGACATATGGCTCTGTACGAAGCACCTCGAACCTTCCACGCCATTTCACATTTGCAAGTCCATCTTTCACTGCTCTGTATGGAATATCAAGACCGCAGTTCTTCAGTATCTCAATGCAGCCGAGTGCGTTCGCGGCATTTGTGAGCTGATACGTGCCAAGGAGCGGAAGCTCGAATCGCATACCTCTGTAATTGAAGCTCAGGCCCGAGAGATCAAAGCTTGCGGAGGATATATCGTCCCACGGGGGAGAATACAGCTCCGAATCGCTTTTAAGTGCAGCTTCCTTTATCACTGCAAGAGCCGTTTCATCGCTGCCTCCGAAGAAAACGGGGCGTCCTTTCTTGATTATCCCTGCCTTGTGAGAGGCTATCTCAGCTACGGTACTTCCAAGAAAGCCGCAATGGTCGAGCTGGACGTTCGTGATGACTGAGAGCAGCGGCAAGCTTATGACATTCGTAGAGTCGAGGTCTCCGCCCATGCCGCACTCGATAACAGCGATGTCGCATTTTTCGCGGCGGAAAAGCTCGAATGCCGCTGCTGTAAGCACCTCAAACTCGGTAGGTTTCTCGTCCATGCTCTCGCACATCGGAGCGATGTCGAGTATCACCTGTGAAAACTTCTCATCGGAAACAGTCTCGCCGCCGATACGGAAGCTGTCCGTCACACTCGTTATTGCCGGAGAGGAAAAGCTCCCCGCGCGATATCCCGCCGATTTGAGCACCGAGCAAAGCATTGCTCCGAGCGAGCCCTTGCCGTTCGTACCCGATATATGTACCGTTTTTATACTGTCCTGCGGCTGCCCGAGAAGCTCCGTGAGAGCGGAGATACGCTCAAGTCCGAGGACACTTCCGCGCTGTGCAGCCTTTTGCAGATACGCAAGAGCTTCTTCGTATGCCGTCATTTTCTTTTCACCTTTTCAAGCTGAGCGGAAAATGCTTTGTTTTTCAACAATAGATAAATGATGTAAGTCTCAAGTATGCCTATCCCGATGTACAGAGGTATTCTCAGCATGAGCACCTGTATAGGCGTATGATAATAGACATAAAGTCCGATAGATTTTATTGCCATCGAACCTACAGCGTGAGCTGTCAGGACGGAGCAGGCTGTTGACGGAAGAAGCTTATCTTTAAATACGAGCATTGAAACGAGACCCGAAACAAAGCCGATAGATGCAGCCCCGAGCGTGATGACGGGATTTATGGAATAGCCTACTATCAGGCATCCTATTATATCAGCACCGGCACCGACTGCCGCTCCGACAAAAGGACCGAAGAATATACCTGCCATAAGTACAGGAAGGTTCTCGAAGCTCACCCGGATACTGTCACCGATGTTGAATGCCAGAAGCTTGCCGAGCACTATACTCATCGCGATGAAAAGCGCCGAAATAACGAGAACTCGTGTATTTCCGAACAATTTCAGATTTTCGGAAGCAGCTGTTTTTTTGTTTGCAGTCATAAAAAAATCCTCCTTTTCCTCACTCATACGACAAGAAAAGAAGGCTTATCTTTTGAAATTGTCATACGAAGCGGGATGCAAAATACGAACCGCAAGTCATATAAGACTTTTCGTCTGACCGACAACTCCCCGTCCGGTCAGCACTGGAATACCGTTTCCGGTATAGCGAACGCATTTTTACTCTTCTGTGTTTAGTCGGCAGCTTCCTGCCGCCGATATCATTATATAACGTTTTCCGCACAAAGTCAATACATTTTTTGCAATTGTATTTTTTTATATTGATGTATTAAAAATATCCGCTTTCTCTTGACAAATACTGTGAAATATATTACAATTATTTTGAAATATTGTATCGGAAGGAGCACGATAATATGAAAAAAACCGCAAAAACCGCTATGACAGCAGCTCTGTTCGCGGCTGCCGCAGGTATGACCGCCTGTGCCGGAAGCTCCATTGCGTCAGGCGGCGAAAATTATCTTGGATCCGCCTCTGATGAGAATACGAGCGAGGTCTCATATGATCCTGCCGACGAAGAAATACAGGACGTTTACGGTCCTGCTCCCGACTATGAAGACACTACAGAAGATATAACAACTACCGAAGCTCTCATAGAAGCTACTACAGAAGAAATGCAGTGCGTCTACGGTCCTCCCCAGTCGCTCGGAGATCTTAACAGCGACGGCGTCTGCAACAGCTCAGACGAAGTTCTCATCAGAAAGTGGCTGACAAACGGCTATGACCCTTATCAGGAATACCTTGCAGATGTCAATAACGACGGCTCGTTTGACAACGCCGATCTTATCGCTATACACCGTTACATAATCGGTAAGGACAAGGACTTTTCCTATAATTATGACCCGGGGGACGATATGGCATACGGCGTATATGGTCCTGCACCTGATTACGCCGAAGAAACCACCTCAGTGACCACCGAACCAATAACTACAGAGACAGCCATCTCAGAGACCACTACTATGGTGCAATGCGTTTACGGTCCTCCGGAGGCTTTCGGATCTGATACGGAGTGATCGTCATGCTCGATGTCAACATCAAAACCGAACACATGAGAAAAATGCGCGACTACCGAAAAAGCCTTATGAGGGCTCCGCAGCTGCGCAATCTGTTCCTCGAGCTTACTGTGCGATGCAACGAGCACTGCCTGCATTGCGGGAGCCGGTGCGGAGATATTACTTCCGAAGAGCTTTCGCTTGAACAGTATAAGATATTTTTATCTCAGGTGAAGGAGGATCTCGGCACAGACAAAAAAATGCTGTGCATAACAGGAGGCGAACCGCTCCTGCGCAGGGACTTCTTTGATATCATGAGCTTTGCTCACGGTCTCGGTTTTCACTGGGGAATGACCAGCAACGCTACTCTCATAACCGAGGACATCGCCCGAGAGCTCAAAAAATGCGGAATGGGTACTATTTCCGTAAGCATAGACGGTCTTGAGGAAACTCATGACTCTTTCAGGCGCACTCCCGGAGGCTATAAAAAAGCAATGGAAGGTATCAGCGCCCTGTTAAAGGTCGGAGGCTTCAAAAGCGTTCAGGTCACGACCGTCGTGACACATCAGAATATAGGTGAGCTTGACCGCCTATATGATATCTTCAACAATATTGACATAGACTCATGGAGAGTCATAAATATCGAACCGATGGGCAGAGCTCTTTCTCACCCCGAGCTCATACTCACCAAAGAGGACTACGTTACCCTTTTCGAGTTTATAAGGAACAAGCGTATCGCCGGCGAGCCAGTCACATACGGGTGCAGTCACTATCTCGGTGCTGAATACGAGCGAGAGGTCAGAGACTGGTACTATCTTTGTACGGCAGGGCTATACACCGCAAGTATTACCGCAAACGGCGATATAATCGCCTGCCTCGATATCGAACGCCGTCCGGAGCTCGTTCAGGGAAATATCCTGCGCGACCGTTTCAGCGAGGTGTGGAAGAAAGACTTCGAGGATTTCCGCCGCGACCTGTGCGATGAAAATGAAAGATGCCGCCGCTGCCCCGATAAGGAGTTCTGCCATGGCGATTCGTTCCACAGCTGGAACTTTGATGAACATAAACCGAGAGTATGCTTCAAGGATATACTCTTTTGATATGCTCGCCTCTGCAGCAAAATGCACAAGGTGCATTTTGCAAGCTGCAATGCAGCCACAAATCCGCAATGCGGATTTTTGCAGAGGCAGCATGAACGGAGCGCTTGCGGCGTTTTCGCCGCCTGCCGTCAATGACGGCAGATTTCAAAATGTCCGCAGGCATTTTGAAATAGCTCATAGTATATCTACCGCAAAATTATGCGGAAGGTACTGACACAAGGAGGTGAAAAAATGAAATACGTATGTGATATATGCGGCTGGGAATATGATGAGGAAGCAGGATCTCCCGAAAACGGCATCGAGCCCGGTACAAAGTTCGAGGATCTTCCTGAGGACTTTGAATGTCCCCTTTGCGGAGTCGGCAAGGACTCTTTCTCAGAGGCATGACAAAGATCGGCAGACAGAAGAATATTTCTGTCTGCCTTTTTTGGTTTTTTTTGTTTACAGTACTTGCATTTTATGAAAATTTGTTATATAATAGTAAGGATAGTATAACAGGAGGAAAAATTAATGGAAATCCAAAAACAAATCGGCTTTGACAACGAAAAATACCTCAAAATGCAGTCAGAACACATAAGACAGCGTATTGCGCAGTTCGGCGATAAGCTCTATCTCGAATTCGGAGGCAAGCTTTTCGACGACTATCATGCTTCGAGAGTTCTCCCCGGTTTCAAGCCTGACAGCAAGCTTCAGATGCTGCTTCAGCTCAAGGACGAGGCTGAGATAGTCATTGTTATCAACTCCGATGATATTGAAAAGAACAAGGTAAGAGGCGACCTCGGCATTACATATGATGTTGACGTCATTCGTCTTTTCAATGTATTTACAAAAATAGGTCTTTTCGTCAGCACGGTCGTACTCACAAGATATGAAGGACAGCCAACAGCCGATGCCTTCCAGAAGCGCCTTGAAGCCCTCGGCATAAAGGTCTGCCACCACTACAGGATAAAGGGATACCCCTCCGATATCCAGCATATAATCAGCGACGAGGGCTTCGGCAAAAACGAATATATCGAAACCTCGCGCAGACTCGTTGTTATAACAGCTCCCGGTCCCGGAAGCGGCAAAATGGCTACCTGCCTTTCACAGCTCTACCACGAGCACAAAAGAGGACTCAATGCAGGATATGCAAAGTTCGAGACCTTCCCGATATGGAATCTCCCCCTGCGCCATCCCGTTAATATCGCATACGAGGCAGCGACCTCTGACCTGAACGACGTGAACATGATAGACCCGTTCCACCTTGAAGCCTACGGCGAGACCACCGTCAACTACAACCGCGATGTTGAGATATTCCCCGTGCTTAATGCGATGTTCGAGAAGATACTCGGGCAGTCACCATATAAATCCCCTACGGATATGGGCGTTAACATGGCAGGAAACTGCATTATCGACGATGAGGTGACGTGCGAGGCGGCAAAGGCTGAGATAATCCGCCGTTACTACACAGGTCTTTGCGACAACCGCAAGGGACTCATTCCCGAAGAAGAGGTGCTCAAGCTCAAGCTTCTCATGAAGCAGGCTAACGTCACTCCGGACGACCGCAAGGTCATCGCCGCAGCTCTTAAACGCGAAGAAGAAACCGGTGCTCCTGCCGCAGCAATGGAACTTCCGGATGGTACGATAATCACGGGCAGAACCTCCAATCTCCTCGGAGCTTCGTCGGCGCTCATACTCAATGCGCTCAAATACTTCGGCGGCATAGACGATGAAACGCTTCTTATGTCACCCAACGTCATCGAGCCTATACAGAATTTAAAGGTGCAGCACCTCGGCAATAACAATCCGAGGATACATACCGATGAGACGCTGATCGCACTTTCTATCTGCGCGAACACCGACGAAAACGCAAAAAAGGCTATGGAACAGATATCAAAACTTCGCGGCTGCGAGGTGCATTCGACGGTTATCCTATCGGCAGTCGATGAGAGGATATTCAAGCGTCTCGGCGTGAACCTCACCTGTGAGCCGAAGTATCAGAGTTAAACAGGTATATCAGATGTATCATGATCGGGGGGCTCTGTCCCCGAGACCATGCCGAAGAAATAAGATCCCTTTTGGATCCGGTTATTAGTGCCTTTCAATAGTATAGCAAACGACAAAATTTTTAGGCGTTTGCTATTTGCCGATCCGCACGGAGCAAACGTTAGTTTGCGTATGTGCGAGGCAATTTAAATCATTTATTATTGTGAACGTCAAATTCTTTTTGACATCCACTATAATTCAGCCGCGAAAGGAGAATCATAATGAAATTCACAAAAATGCACGGTATCGGCAACGATTATATATATGTGAACTGCTTTGAAGAAGCCGTCAGCGAGCCCGAAAAGGTCTCGGTAGTGCTGAGTGATGTGCGTAAGGGCATAGGCTCCGACGGACTTGTGCTGATAATGCCGTCAGATATCGCGGACTTCCGTATGCGCATTTTCAATGCCGATGGCAGCGAGGCGATGATGTGCGGAAATGCTACACGCTGTATCGGCAAATATGTATATGAGCGCGGTCTTACCAATAAAACAGAAGTATCGCTCGAAACAAATTCCGGTATCAAATACCTGACGCTCTTCGTCGAAAACGGCATTGTAGAGCTCGTTTCGGTCGATATGGGAAAGGCAATACTCGTCCCGCGGGATATCCCGGTAAAAAGTGCACTCGACCGCTTTATCGCTCAGCCCGTGAATGCCGGCGGAGATAAATATAAGCTCACCTGTGTATCTATGGGCAATCCCCATGCGGTGCTTTTCACAGAAAACATCTACAGTATCGACCTCGAAAAGGTCGGTCCGCTCTTTGAGAACCACGAACTTTTCCCGAACCGTATAAACACCGAGTTCATCGAAGTCGTTGACGACCACACATTGAATATGCGCGTCTGGGAGCGAGGAAGCGGTGAGACATACGCCTGTGGTACGGGAGCCTGTGCAGCAGCAGTGGCAGCAGTACTCAACGGCTTCTGCAAGCGCGATGAGGAGATACTTATCCACCTGCGCGGCGGCGACCTGCGCATAACCTACCGCTCGGACGAGACCGTAATCATGAGAGGTCCTGCCGCATTCATATGTGACGGTACCGTTGACGACAACTATATCAATGAAGCAAAGGAGAATGTAATATGCCGCAGTTAAACGAAAATTTCCTCAAGCTGGAAAAAAATTACCTTTTCATCAACATCGCAAAGAAGATAAATGCCTTCAAGGAGGCTAACCCCGACGCCGACATAATCAGAATGGGTATCGGCGACGTTACCCTTCCCATCGCTCCCGTGGTAATCGAAGCCATGAAAAAAGGCTGCGACGAAATGGGCGTGAAGGAGACCTTCAAGGGCTACGAGGACAGCGGTGCAGGCTACGACTTCCTCAAAGAAGCTGTTTCGGGCTATTATAAGAGCTTCGGTGCAGACGTTTCCCCCGATGAGATACGCATAAACGACGGTGCTAAAAGCGACTGCGGAAACATCGTTGACATCTTCGGCAATGACAACGTTATCCTCGTTACAGACCCCGCATATCCAGTTTATGTCGATTCCAACCTCATGAGCGGCAGAAAGATAATCTATGCCGATTCAAATGAGGAAAACGGCTTTGCCGCAATGCCCGACCCGAGCGTTCATGCGGATATAATCTACCTCTGCTCACCGAATAACCCGACAGGCTCGGTGTACACATCAGCTCAGCTCAGGGAGTGGATCGAATACGCGAAGAGGAATAACGCAATAATCATTTATGATTCGGCTTATGAGGCATTCATCACCGACCCCGATGTTCCAAGAAGCATTTTCTGCGTTGAGGGCGCAAAGGAAGTCGCTATCGAGATGTGCTCGCTCTCAAAGACTGCGGGCTTCACGGGTATGCGCTGCGGATATACTGTAGTTCCCAATGCTTTAAAAGTTACCGCGAGCGACGGCACCGAGGTCTCGGTCTCGCAGATATGGGGCAGACGTCAGGGCAGCAAGTTCAACGGAGTTTCTTATCCCGTACAGTGCGCGGCTGCGGCGGTTTTCACCGACGAGGGTCTCAGGCAGATACACGAGAACATCTCCTACTATCAGGAAAATGCGCGTATCATAGCCGATACAATGAGAAAGCTCGGCGTTAAGTTCACGGGCGGAGTCAACTCGCCATACATCTGGTTCAAGTGCCCGAAGGACATGGGCAGCTGGGAATTCTTCGACCTCATGCTCGAAAAGATAGCCGTTGTCGGAACACCCGGCGCAGGCTTCGGAAAGAACGGCGAGGGCTGGTTCAGACTGACAGCATTCGGCGACAGACAGCGCACTATAGAAGCTATGGAGCGCTTTGAGAAGCTTGTCGGCGAGCTTTGATGAGCTTTATAAAACACACGCTCAAAGCATTGTAATACTAATTTCTCATCAAGCTATTGAAATAGGTTGAACGAAAATTGGCATAAAACCGGCTTTTTATCTGTAAAATAATTAAAAAGAGTATCTGTATCCATAATATCGGAGCAGATACTCTTTTCTTTTTGTAGAGATCGGCAGAATCGTCAGCCAAAATATTTTTAATGTGCTCCTTCCACCCGATATCTGCCGAATTAATCCGTTAAATATGAAGAAAAACGAATTAATGAGCCTGACTTATGTGCTTGGAGCTGAATTTATACCAAAATTATGGTGAAATCGACGAAAAGCGGCTAAATCACTTGAAATATCAGGATTCGCATGATATAATCCTTGTAAGTGCAGGGTTTTATCTGCACAATAACTTTCAGGAGGATATTATGACGCGAGATCAAGTACAGGCAGAAGGTCTTGTTCGTATCAAGCGCATGAGCGTTTGGATGATAATAGGCTATGCCGTGATCGTTATCGCTGCTGTACTGGGCATAACGATCTTTGCAGTAAACCAGTACGACAAGCTTACTAAGGACAAAGTAAGCTCTATGACATCAACTCTTAATGTTCAGCTGAGACTGAATCTCGACAGCTATCTCGACCGTATGGAAAAAACAGGCACCCTCGCCTATTCTGTGGATAACGCATACAGCTATGATGCCACTGATCCATCCAACGACGAATACGAAGCTATAAACACCGAGAAACAGATCTCTGATGATCTCTACGCTCTATGTCTTATGGAGAATTTCGTCGATTATGGTATAGTATATTCCAACAACCATACTGTCGGAAAAGTGTCCAACGGCACGACCAAGCTCTTCGGCGACTCTCTCTACACCGATCTTACAGCTATGATAAACAGCAGCCTCACACATGACGGCTGGAGCACCGGCTACCACGGCGACTATGACCGCATCTATTACGTAAAGCAGATGAACGATAATGCCGCTTTCGTTATATCATTCTACACTGCCGAGCTGGACGAAGTGTTTGATAACCCGGAGAATCTCAGCGATATGGCTGTTCGCCTGACCGACAGTTCATACAACATAATCTATTCATCAGTACGCGACGATATTCCCGGATCATCAATACCGAATGAGATACTTGACGATATCAGAGGCAAGGACATGGCTGTTGTAAGCAACGAAAACAATATCTCAACTATCAACAGCACAAACGGCGATTGGTATATCATTTGCTCTATCCCCACAAGCATTATACTCAAAGAAGCTGCGGATATGAGAAAGTACATATACCTTGCTGCTCTTGCAGCCGCTTTCATTGCTGCATTGGCAGGAGCGATATTCGTAAGGAAGATGGCTGATCCTGTCGGCACGGTCACTGCCGGACTTTCCGACGAGATAAGTGAGGACGGCTACGAAAATATTTTGGGAAGCAGATTCTTCCGTGACAAAGCCAACAACCTTATTTCAAAGAGCTCCGACAAACAAGAATTCGCAGTGATATTAGCCGATATAGACAACTTCAACGGCACTCTTTCCGAATTCGGCCGTACCTTTGCAGACTCTCAGATCGCAAGAATGGCAAATCTTATAAGAGAGGTGTTTCCCGACTGTGAGTGTATCGGCAGAACGTCGGATAATTCCTTTGCTGTGCTTATGAAGAACAATGCTGCGACAAGCGAATTCTTTAAATCGCTGGTAGTAAGCCGCGGTGTAGATATCTGTGATATGTTCAGAAAAACCGAAAAATCACCTGACGGAAATGATTTTGAGATCACCGCCAGCGTAGGAGCTTCTATCGGCAGCGGAAATTATCAGGACATCTACGATAAATCTTATATAGCGCTCTGCACCTCCAAGGATAATGGCAAGAGCAGATTAACTATGCTTTGATAATGGAGGTAGGATCATGAATATATTTAAAAGTACAATAGCAGTCATCAGCTGCGCGGCAATAGCCGCTTCAACCGGCTGCACAGGAAAATCAAAGGTAACGGATCAGAAAAAACAGGTAGAGATCTCTTTCTCCTGGTGGGGAAACGACGACCGCCACAAATACACCCTTGAGGCTATAGACCAATTTGAAGCTCTTCACCCGGATATAAAAGTAAACTGCAACTATTCGGAATGGTCCGGATACGAAACAAGAAACAAGGTCTGGATGATCTCCGCCACTGAATCTGACGTTATGCAGATAAACTTTGGCTGGCTTCCAACCTATTCCGGCGACGGAAAAGGCTATTACAACCTCTGGGAGCTTACTCAGAATCTCGACCTTTCCAACTATACCGACGACATTCTGCGCTACGGCACTCAGAACGGTACACTTAATGCAATCCCGATAGCTATGAACGCCCAGACCGTGTATATAAATAAGACCATATATGACGAATATGGTCTCAGCGTACCGCAGACATGGGACGACCTCTTCAATGCCGCAAAAGTTATGAAGGCTGACGGCATCTATCCTCTCAGCGCTGCAAGTAAGTCCATGTGGCTTTACCTCATAGCGTACACAGAACAGACCCAGCATAAGAAGATACTCACTGATGACGGTGAACTCAACTTTACCGAAGAAGATTTTGAGGTAATGATGGACTTTTACAAACGTCTCGTTGATGAAGATGTAATGCCCATGGTAGAGCAATATGAGCGTATAAAGCTCGATAACGAGGAATATGCCGGATCTGTTGCATGGGTAAGCGACGCCGAGAGCTATTTCGGCGACGCCATTGATAATGGCAGAGAGATAGTAATAGCAGACTACACATCTACAAAGGGCTCTAATGCCGGTGAAGGCTGGTATGCAAAGCCCGCCACCATGTACGCTGTGAGCAAGAATACCGCTCATCCGAAAGAGGCCGCTATACTGCTCGATTTCCTGCTCAACAGCAGCGAAATGGCTGAGCTTCAGGGAGTTGAAAAGGGTATCCCGCTCAGTAAAAATGCACAGGAGGTCCTCGACGATAAAGGTATGCTGAAAGGTCTTCAGTATGACGCTTCTCAGAAAATGGACAGCTATCCTCTCTCAGAGCTTTCCTCAGTGCTTGAGAACAGCGGATTTATTGACGATTTCTTTGCAGCCTGCAATGATTACCTTTACGATAAGGCAACTCTTGAAGATGCAGCACAGGATCTTTACGACAAGGCTTCAAATGATTATTTCTGAGTCTGATCCAAGGAATTACAATTCATATCATACAGATAAAGGCGGCATATGCCGCCTTTATCTATTCTATAAGCATTTATGAGCGCCGAGCATAGCTCTGCTGTTTTAATTTGACTCGAAGATGATGAATATTTTTCCTCAGAGCCTCTTATCATATATAGAGGTGAATTTTATGAAGAAGATCCTTGCACTTTTGTCAGCAATGATGCTTACAGGCTGTTCCGGCACAGAAAATTCAGAAAACGCTATTCCGACTACACAGCCCGTTACCGCTTACATTCAGGAAGAGGAGCAGCTCCACATTGACGAAGAAACAGGCTATGCTCCCCTCAATTACACGGGACAAGCTGCAATATGGCTGCCGTATACACTTTTCGGAGAGATAATGCTGGGAAAAACGGAGGAGCAGTTCCGCAGTGCTATATCGGAAAAGCTCTCTGAAGCTCAGGCTGAAAACATAAATACCGTATACTTTCATGCACATCCCTTCGGCGACGCATATTACAACTCTGATATTTTTCCGAGGGGAGGTTACCTTGACGCTGAATACGATCCTCTTGCTATTGTTATCGAAGAAGCTCATTCGCGGGATATCTCAGTTCATGCGTGGATAAATCCCCTGCGCTGCCAGACAGAAGAAGAGCTTGCAGATCTGCCCGATGATTTTATCATAAAAAATTGGATATCCGACCCCGAATGCCGCAGTGCACTTTCTGTAAACGGACGAGTATATCTCAATCCTGCCAATGATACAGCAGTGGAACTCATTTGCAGCTGTGCGGACGAAATACTCTCGCGGTATGATGTAGACGGGATTCACATCGACGATTACTTCTATCCCACTGATGACCCTGAGTTCGACCGCCCCGAGTTCGAGGCAAGCGGCTGCTCCGACCTCACTCAATGGCGGCTCGACAATTGCAGCCGCTTTGTAAAAGCTCTGTATGATACTGTCAAGTCCCATGGAAGCCGGCTTGTTTTCGGAATAAGTCCTCAGGGGAACATCAATTCTGACTATTCCACGCAGTACGCCGATGTCAGGCGCTGGTGCTCCGAAGAGGGATTCTGCGATTATATAGTACCTCAGATATACTTTGGCTTTAAAAATGAAGCCTGTCCGTTTGAGGAGACTCTCCATGAATGGGAACAGCTCACGAGAGGAAGCTCCGTATCGCTGGTGGTAGGACTTGCTGCATATAAACTCGGCAAGGAGGACAAATGGGCAGGTGATGCCGGAAAGCTTGAATGGATAGAGGACCCCGATATTATTGAAAAGCAGACAGCTCTTGTGAATAACTCAACAGCGGACGGATATGCGCTGTATTATTAAAGAATTGCGTCCTTTAAATTAAAATAAGAAAATATGTTCCCAAATATATAATACTCTTTATTTTATGCTTCGTTTGTGTTATAATATATATAACATCTGTTTATTTCACGAAAGGAGCATATCATGGAGCACTTCAAGCTGTATTCACAGTTCGCACCCGCAGGCGACCAGCCTCAGGCTATAGAAAAGCTCGTCAGCGGTATCCAGTCGGGCAAAAAGGAGCAGATCCTTCTCGGAGTTACAGGCTCCGGCAAGACCTTCACTATGGCAAATGTCATTGCCAGAGTCAACAAACCCACACTCGTGCTCGCGCACAACAAGATACTCGCCGCCCAGCTCTGCTCCGAGTTCAAGGAGTTCTTCCCCGATAACGCCGTTGAGTACTTTGTTTCCTACTATGACTATTATCAGCCCGAAGCTTATATTCCGAGCACTGACAGCTACATCGAAAAGGACTCCTCCATAAACGACGAGATAGATAAGCTCCGCCACTCCGCAACGACCGCTCTCGCCGAGCGCAGGGACGTCATAATCGTGGCGAGCGTTTCATGCATATACTCTCTCGGAAGTCCCGACGAATACCGCTCAATGGTAGTCTCGATACGTCAGGGTGCCGAAAAACCGCGAGAGCAGCTCATTGAGGAGCTCGTGAAGATACGCTACGAGCGCAACGACATCGCTTTTGAACGAAACCGCTTCCGTGTGCGCGGCGATGTGGTGGAGATATTTCCCGCAAGATCGAGCGACACCGCCGTCAGGGTGGAGTACTTCGGCGATGAGATAGACCGTATTTCCGAGATAAATGTCGTCACGGGAGAGGTAAAGGCTGTGGTATCACACGCGGCGATATTCCCCGCCTCTCACTACGTTGTCGGAGACGATAAGATCGGCTCCGCCCTGAAGGAAATAGAACGCGAACTCGCGGAGCGTATCGACTACTTCACCGCTAACCACAAGCTCATTGAGGCACAGCGTATCGAACAGCGCACTCACTACGACATGGAAATGCTGCGTGAGGTAGGCTACTGCTCAGGAGTTGAAAATTACTCCCGCGTGCTCGCGGGCAGACCTCCCGGAAGCACTCCCGAGACACTTCTCGACCATTTCCCGGAAGATTTTCTGCTCATCGTTGACGAAAGCCACGTAACTCTGCCTCAGGTCAGAGCGATGTATGCAGGCGACCGTGCCAGAAAGACGACTCTTGTAGAGTACGGCTTCCGTCTGCCAAGCGCATTCGACAACAGACCGCTGAATTTCGACGAGTTCAATGCGCACATAGATCAGGCGATTTACGTCAGCGCGACCCCGGGAACTATCGAACGCGAAAAAACCGATACTATCGTTGAACAGGTCATTCGTCCCACAGGTCTCGTAGACCCCGAGATAATCGTAAAGCCCACTCAGGGACAAATAGACGACCTGCTCTCGGAGATAAACACACGCGCAGAAAAGCACGAGCGAGTCCTTGTCACTACGCTCACAAAGAAAATGGCGGAGGATCTGACCAATTACTACGAAAACCTCGGTGTAAAGGTGCGCTATATGCACCATGACATCGACACTATAGAGCGAATGGAAATAATCAAGGATCTGCGAAACGGCGTTTTTGACGTGCTTGTGGGAATAAACCTGCTGCGTGAAGGACTTGATATCCCCGAAGTATCACTCATTGCGATACTTGACGCTGACAAGGAGGGCTTCCTGCGAAGCGAGACCTCCCTCATACAGACCATAGGACGTGCTGCGAGAAATTCCAACGGACAGGTCATCATGTACGCCGACTCCGTTACAGGATCTATGGAGCGTGCTATCATGGAGACCGAGCGCCGCCGCAGTCTGCAAATGGCATTCAACGAGGAGCATGGTATCGTTCCGCAGACTATCATCAAGGAGGTGCGCGATGTTCTCGAGATCACCTCGAAGAATAAGGTCGAGGAAAAGACAAAGCGCAAGAAGATGTCCGCAGCCGAGCGCCAACAGCTCATAGACAAGCTTACCATCGAGATGAAAAACGCCGCAAAAATGCTCGAATTCGAGCACGCCGCCTATCTGCGCGACAAGATAAAGGAGCTAAAGGGCGAAAAATGATCTTGCCTCCACCTGAAAACTAATGCCTTATACCTGCTTGGAATGCCCAAAGCGGCGTTCCTTGCTCCCACGAAAGGATATTTATGACAGATAAAATAATCATTAAGGGCGCTCGTGCCAACAACCTCAAAAACATAGATCTGGAGCTGCCCCGTGACCAGCTCATCGTCATGACAGGACTATCGGGCAGCGGAAAGTCCTCTCTCGCGTTTGATACCATATACGCAGACGGTCAGCGCCGATATGTGGAAAGTCTCTCTTCCTACGCCAGAATGTTCCTCGGGCAAATGGAAAAGCCCGATGTGGACAGCATTGAGGGACTCTCGCCCGCTATTTCGATAGACCAGAAGACCACCTCCAAGAACCCACGCTCTACCGTCGGAACGGTCACGGAGATATACGATTACCTGCGACTCTTATATGCAAGGATAGGCATTCCGCACTGTCCTATATGCGGCAGAGTCATCTCACAGCAGAGTATTGACCAGATGGTAGATACTATCATGGCACTCCCGCAGGGAACTCGCCTCCAGCTCCTCGCGCCTATCGTAAGAGGACGAAAGGGACAGTACGCAAAGGAGCTCGAAAGCGCGAGAAAAAGCGGTTTTGTTCGTGTTCGCATAGACGACATAATGTATGAGCTGAGCGAGGACATAAAGCTCGAAAAGAACAAGAAGCACAACATCGAGATAGTCGTTGACCGTATCGTCGTAAAGGAGGGTATCGAGTCGCGTATCACGGACAGCCTTGAAACGGTTTTCAGTCTTACGGACGGACTGGCGATCGTTGATGTTATCGGCGGCGAGCCTATACTGTTTTCGCAGAATTACGCCTGCCCCGAACACAACATCAGTATAGGCGAGCTCGAGCCTGTGATGTTCTCGTTCAACAATCCTATGGGAGCCTGCCCGAAGTGCACAGGTCTTGGAGTTTTCCGCCATATAGACCCTGATCTCGTCGTTCCCAACAAGGATCTGAGCATTCAGGATGGAGCTATCAATGCAAGCGGCTGGAACAGCCTCGATGATACCTCCATTGCGATGATGTATTACCGGGCTATTTCCGAACAATATGGCATACCGCTCAACGTCCCCGTAAAGAAACTGCCAAAGGGCGCGCTCGACGTTTTCCTCTACGGAACGGGTGACGCAACGCTCGAACTGAGCAGACCTAAATCGCTCGGCGGCGGAAAGTACCGCTCTCCCTTTGAGGGCATAATCAACAATCTCGAGCGCAGATATAATGAGACAAGCAGCGAGTACGCCAAAAGCGAAATAGAGGAATACATGAGCGAGGTGAGCTGCCCCGTCTGCAAGGGAAAAAGGCTCAAGGACGAATATCTTGCAGTCACGGTCGGGGACAGGAACATCAGCGAGCTCACTGATCTTTCGGTCAAGGAAGGACTCAGCTTCTTCAATAAGCTGAAGCTCTCCGAGCACGACAGCTTCGTCGGCGAGAGGATAATCAAGGAGATAAAGGAGCGTCTCGGCTTCCTCGGTAGCGTTGGACTGGAATACCTGACGCTCTCGCGCTCGTCGGGAACTCTCTCGGGCGGTGAGAGCCAGAGAATACGGCTTGCAACGCAGATAGGATCGTCACTTGTAGGAGTGCTGTATATCCTCGACGAACCGAGCATCGGTCTGCACCAGCGCGACAACGACAAGCTTATCGCGACGCTGAAAAGACTGCGCGACCTCGGTAACACGCTTATCGTTGTCGAACACGACGACGATACCATGCTTGCGGCAGATTACATCGTGGACATAGGTCCGGGTGCAGGTATAAACGGCGGAAACGTTGTATTTTCGGGTACTGTGGACAAGCTCCTCAAATGCAAAAACTCCATTACGGGACAGTACCTCAGCGGCAAAAAGAAAATCGAGCTCCCGAAAAAGCGCCGCGAGGGCAATGGACTTTTCCTGACCGTCCGTGGTGCCAAGGAGCACAACCTGAAAAATATCGACGTGGATATCCCGCTCGGGAAATTCATTTGCGTAACGGGAGTTTCGGGTTCGGGCAAGTCCTCGCTCGTTAACGAGATAATCTACAAGCACCTTGCGGCGAAGCTCAACCGCGCCAAGATAAAATGCGGCAGCTTTGACAGCATGGAGGGCATTGAAAATCTCGACAAGGTCATCTGCATAGACCAGTCCCCTATCGGACGGACTCCGCGCTCGAATCCCGCAACATACACGGGAGTTTTCTCGGATATACGTGACCTTTTCGCCAAGACAAACGACGCGAAAGCTCACGGCTACACAAGCGGAAGATTCTCTTTCAACGTCAAGGGCGGACGCTGTGAGGCGTGCGAGGGCGACGGTATAATCAAGATAGAAATGCACTTCCTGCCCGATATTTATGTGCCATGCGAAGTTTGTAAGGGACGGCGCTACAACAGAGAGACTCTCGAAGTTCATTACAAGGGCAAGTCAATTTACGACGTGCTGGAAATGACAGTTGACGAGGGCGTTGAATTCTTTGAGCACCTCCCCAAGATAGCTCGTAAGCTCAGAACTTTGCAGGACGTCGGACTTGGGTACATCAAGATTGGACAGCCTGCGACCACCCTTTCGGGCGGCGAGGCTCAGCGAGTAAAGCTCTCGACGGAGCTGTCAAAGCGCTCCACAGGCAAGACGATATACATTCTCGACGAACCTACCACGGGACTGCACACTGCAGATGTCCACAAGCTGATACAGGTGCTGCATAAGCTCACAGATCAGGGCAATACTGTCCTTGTCATTGAGCACAACCTTAATGTCATCAAAGTCGCCGATCACATTATCGACCTCGGTCCTGAGGGCGGCGACGGAGGCGGAACTGTCGTTGCGCAGGGCACTCCCGAGGAGATAGCTGCCTGCGAGGCTTCATACACAGGACAGTATCTGAAAGCGTATCTCGGCAAATAAGTTTCAGGCATTAGTTATCAGGTTTTAGACCTTTAGGGCGGATCATGTCCGCCCTATTCTTTTTGTATTAACCTGTGAAGCACGTTCTGCCTTGTCGCGCCATAAAAAAGGAAAGCTGAAATTTTTCTCCGCGAACCATTGCTTTTTTTAACTTTATATGATATAATAAATTGTAAGTGTGCTTTTGCACGAATATTTTTATGAAAAGAGGAAATTCAATGCCTGCTAATATTGTTGTAGGAACTCAGTGGGGAGACGAAGGAAAGGGTAAGATAATCGACATCATTTCTTCGCGTGCCGATGTTGTTGTGCGCTCTCAGGGCGGTAATAACGCAGGACATACCGTTGTAAACAACGGCGAAGTGTATAAACTCCACCTCATTCCTTCGGGTATTCTCTACCCCGATACTCTCTGCCTTATAGGCGCAGGAGTTGTTCTTGACCCCAAGGACTTCATCGGCGAGCTTGACTCTCTTGAGGCAAGAGGTATCTCAACTGCAAACCTTAAAATAGACCCCCGTGCTCATATCGTAATGCCGTGGCATATCGCCCTCGACGGACTCTCTGAGGCTTTCAGAGGCGGAAAAGACATCGGCACTACAAAGCGCGGTATCGGTCCTACATATATGGATAAATACGAGCGCTGCGGCATCAGAATGTACGACCTCACTCACCCCGAGGTCCTTGCTGAAAAGATACAGTCCACAGGTAAGCTCAAGAATAAGATAATAACTGAGGTCTATGACGGAGAGGCTTTCGATCTCGACGCTGTAACAGCAGAATATACCGAGTATGGAAAGAGACTTCTCCCATATATGGATGACGTTTCCGTCCTCACTTTCGAGGCTCACAAGGCAGGCAAGACCATAATGTTTGAGGGAGCTCAGGCTACTCTGCTCGACATCGACTTCGGTACATACCCCTATGTTACGTCGTCTCACCCTCTCTCAGCAGGCGTGTGCGTGGGCACAGGCGTAGGTCCTAAGGTGATAACAAACATCATCGGCGTTGCCAAGGCTTACACAACAAGAGTCGGCAAGGGTCCCTTCCCGACAGAGCTCGACGATGAGATAGGCGATCAGATCAGAAATGTCGGCGGAGAGTTCGGAACTACCACCGGACGTCCCAGAAGAACAGGCTGGTTCGACGCTGTTATCGTTCGCCACTCGGTAAGAGTAAACGGACTCGACAGCCTCGCTATCAACAAGCTCGACACTCTCGCGGGTCTCGACACGCTGAAAATGTGCGTGGCTTATAAAAAGCCCGACGGCACCGTTACTGAACACTTCCCCGCTACGCTTGAGGAACTCGACGGCTGCGAGCCCGTATACGAGGAGTTTCCCGGCTTCAATGAGGACATCTCAAATTGCGCAAGCTTTGACGAGCTGCCAGATAACTGCAAAACATACATCGCGCGTCTGGAAGAACTCGTCGGCTGCCACGTTAGCATGGTAGGCATAGGTCCCGACAGATCTCAGATCCTCGAAAGATGATAAATGTCTGCTCAATGACTTAAAATTGGCTTTGTAAAGCTAATTTTTAATTGTCAAAGCACAAGAAAAATAATAGTATTGATGATTTTTCCTGCACTTTATTTGGCCATTCAGGGCAAAATGAGCTTGACATAAAGAAATGCGATATGCAAATTCTCTATTTTGTATAGAATTTGCGCTCCCCGAACGAAGTTCGGGGAAATAACCGCCTGACGGCGGTTGTTAAGGACACATTAACTATAAGGAGGGAGCTCCATGAGGTCACCGAAAAAACTCATAACAGCTGCAGCTGCCGCAGTAACATTGGTTTTTCCCTTGGTTACGCCCGTATGCACCTTTGCGGAGTTTTCCGTCTCGCAGGCTCCCGCCTATGAAATATATGCGAGCGACAGCTTCTCTTCGCAATCACAGGCTGCATCATACCTTCGCGAACAGCTGCAGGCGCGGGCTTCAACTGTAAGCATCACCATTCCGAAGGGAGCTTCTTCCGCTTATGATACTATAGATGAGCTCTTCAGCGAGGCAATGGCAGAGACGGGATCAGGTACGCAGGGCGACTATATACGATTTGGTCTGAAAAGCTATAACTGCACCTACTCTTCGACCTCGTCCAACTATAAATACAGCTTTGAGCTGAAATATTTTACCACAGCCGCTCAGGAAGCTGAGTTGACTCAGGAGGTCGATAAGGTGCTCGATTCGCTCGATCTCGACGGAAAAAGCGATTACGAAAAAATAACCGCCGTATATGACTTCATGGTAACAAACATAACATATGCCGAAGACTTCTCTGACGAGATCATATACTCTTCCTACGGAGCTATGATAAATAAAGTCGCTGTATGTCAGGGCTATGCACAGCTTCTATACAGAATGCTTAATGATTCCGGCATAAGCTGCCGTGTTATTGCAGGTACGAGCAACGGCGAAAATCACACTTGGAATATCGCGGAGATCGATGGTCTTTACTACCTGCTTGATTCGACGTGGGATTCCACTTTCAAGGGCAAAAGCAAATACTATTTTCTGAAGGGAAGCAAGGATTTCGACAGCTACTCTTCCAAGTATGATCATACCGCAGGAATGAGCGGAGGAATATCAATGCCGGATTATACATCGGCAGAGTTTGCCGCCGAATATCCCATATCTGAATATGCGTACGATCCGACAGCCGTACCATCTTATACGCTCGGAGATATTGATGATAACGGCGTTATCGACGGTATCGACGCCTCTGCGGCACTGACTGCTTACTCCTTGGCTTCAACAGGTAAAAGCACAGGTTTCACAACCGCTATGACTCTTGCGGCTGATGCAGACGAAAACGATATTGTAGACGGTCTTGACGCTTCCTATATACTTTCCTACTACGCAATGCAGTCAACAGGCAAAAGCTACTCATCGCTGCGCGAATACATAAAATCTCTCAAATGAGGTGAAAACAATGAATGATGAAAACATTTTCGGCACAGCTTTGCCGGAGGAAACAGACTATACTGAGACAGCGCCAAGACAAGGCGCTCCTCAGGGAGTTACCGCTCCTGTTCTCGATGATTTCGGATATACTGATACTACCGTAAAAAAGGACGGTCCGCAGGGAGTATCCGCTCCCGTGCTTGACGACATGGACGTATACACTCCGGACAGTTCCAGAAAAGGTGCTCCACAGGGAGTCACCGCGCCTGTCCTCGATGATAACGATTACACTACGGCATATTCAAAAAAGGACGGTCCGCAGGGTGTAACAGCTCCTATTCTCGATGATGACAATTTTGAGCCGTATAAAGCTCCCGAAAAGCTCATTCTCTCGGACGAGGACATCATTGCAGGGCTTACGGACGACCTGAAAGAAAAATTCAATGCGCTGCCTGCCGATAAACAGCAGCAGATAATAGATATGCGCCGCAAACAGCTCGGAGCAGGAGCTCCTGCGCCTGTTGTCACCGCGCCCGTCCTTGATGAGGACAATTACACTCCGCCGCCGAAAAAGGAAGAGCCCAGCCAGCCAGAAACTCCCCTGACTGCTCCTATACTCGATGATGAACCGGAAGCTCCGGTATATAAGCCAAAGTATGTTGATGAAGATCTGGAAAGGATAAAGCAGGAGGCTGCCAAAAAAGCCGTTTCCTCACAGCTCGTTTCGGAGCAGAAGGATTCTAAGGAAAGTCTGAGAATGATGCTCGAACTCAAGGAAGAGCGCCGCAGAGAAATGGCGAAAAAGGGCTTCATAATTTCGATAGTCCTTGCGGTTGTCGGTATCGTTGCAGCTGTTACGTTCTACCTTTTATATTCAGGACAGCTTGGTCTGACCTATAAAGACGGTCTTACCGGAGCTGCAAGGGTACTTGAAAATGCTTCGATGTACATTGCTGTAATAATCGGCATTCTCTCGCTTACTCTCATAACCGGGATAAATGGCTTTAAGTCGCTCAGCTCGTTCGTTTTTCTGCTGTTCGGAATAATTCAGATATTCCCGGGAATAGTGATGTTCCCCCAGCACAACGGGTCATTAGGGCTTGTGGGAGCTCTCTATGGAGTTTCTCTGATCTGTACAGCCGCAGTATTCATTACGCTTTCAGCAAGCGAGGCTCTCGGAGAGTTCTACAAAAAACCAAAAAAGGAATATGATTGATCAAATTTGCGGACAGCTTAGGTTGTCCGCATTTTTTTGGAAGAAATTTACTAAATTTTCGCCGGAGAAGGTTGATTTTTTTATAATTCCGTGGTATAATTTAGTAAAGTATATCATTTTAAGGGGGAGTTTACGTGAAGAAAATTATTGCATTTATGCTTTCACTTTGCATTTTGGGCGGAGCTTTGCCGACCATGACAAAATACGCGCCCGATATGGCTATAGTTGCAAGTGCGGAGGAATACACAGAGGGAGAAATCGGTTCTATACAATATTTGCAGTATGCTGATCATATTGAAATTATAGGATTCGATAAAAGTGTAGCAGGATCTGTGGAACTTCTGTCAGAGATAAACGGTCTTCCTATTACTGTTATCCGTTCGACAGCTTTTTGTGCTTGTCAGTACATTACTTCCATCAAGCTCCCGTCAACCGTTACAACCATTGGAAGTGGTGCTTTTGATTATTGTTTAGCTCTTGAATCAGTAGTAATGTCCGATAGCGTGACAAGCGTTGGAGAGGCTGCATTTTCTCGCTGTGCTAAGCTTAAATCGGTAACTTTTTCTTCAAATTTAAGTGAAATTCCGCAAAGCTGTTTTGAAGACTGCGTTAGCCTTGAATCAATAGTTATTCCCGAAAATATTACGAGCATAGGACTTAATGCTTTTTACGGCTGTTATGCTTTAACTTCGGTAACTATCAAGAACCCCAATTGTGCGATCTATGACAGCAATACCACGTTTTCGGATACTGAAAGTGGATATGCGGATTATGCCGCTTTTCATGGCACGATATACGGATACGAAGGCTCGACAGCGCAAGCTCATGCCGAGAAATATAATATAAATTTTGTCGCCCTCGAAGGAGGAGATATTCCGATAGAAGCAAGTTCGGGTACTTGCGGCGAAAATCTCACATGGGTACTTGACAGTTATGGAACACTCACTATATCGGGGACGGGAGATATGTTTGATTATTCTCTCTATGAAGATAGTCCATTTTATCATAATGATGATATAAAATCTGTTATTATTAAAAACGGTGTCACAAGCATAGGCGATTATGCGTTTTATTTGTGCACAAACCTTGAATCAATAACAATCCCTGATTCCGTTACAAGCATTGGCCATATTGCGTTTACTTGCTGTGAAAGCCTTACATCTATAACGATCCCCGATTCTGTAACGAGTATAGGCGGTTCTGCGTTTAATGACTGTGAAAGCCTTACATCTATAACGATCCCCGATTCGGTCACAAGTATAGGCAATGCTGCGTTTTATTACTGCCCAAACCTTGAATCAATAACCATACTGAATCCCGATTGCATAATCCCTGATTCTTCATCTGCAATATTTAACAGGTATGATGATGAAAAAGGTGGATATTACTTTTACGGTACTATCTACGGCTACTCAGGTTCAACTGCTCAGGCATACGCCGAGAAATACGGCTATACCTTCGTTGCTCTTAACGGAGAACCTCCAGTCACAACAACTACCACCACAACATCAACTTCTACGACGACAACCACCACTGCCGCCACAGTTACTTCCGCGCCCTACGACGTTATCTACGGCGACGCAAACGAAAACGGCACTATCGAAATGGCAGATGCCGTGCTGATACTCCAGTCGCAGTCTAATCCCGATAAATACGGCGTGGACGGCACGGAAGAGGGTCACATAACGGCGCAGGGTCTCAC
>CALEPT010000096.1 GCA_937910385.1 uncultured Ruminococcus sp.
CTTTACACTTGCACAGAAAATGACAGTGCATTTGTCGCTGACATATTCCATGAAAGTATCCACGATCAGCGTATTCCGTTCTGGGACAAAGATCTTGCTTTCAAGGTCACGGATATTGTACTGCACACTGTTGAATCGCACCTTTGTCAGGTCGATATTTGTATGTATACGGATACAGCGAACAGGCACAAGTTCGCCTATCTCAACGGCTGTCTGTATATCCAGCTTGTGTGCGGTATTCTTGAATATTTCGATGATATCCTTATCATCTGCACGCTCTGGAGTAGCGGTAAGTCCCAACGTGAATTTCGGCTTGAAGTATGCAAGAACCTTCTGATATGTATCGGCGGAAGCATGATGCGCCTCGTCGATGATGAGATACTCGAACTCGTCCTCCCGGAACATTTCAAGATTGAGTGCAACACTTTGGATACTTCCGCAGACGATATATGAATCTCTCTCCTTTACGACATCTCCGAACTTACCGGCAGAAACGCCTTCCCACAGAGTATTGAAAGTTTCATAAGCCTGATTTACAAGCTCTATCGTATGTGCGAGGAACAGTGTGCGTTTGCCGAACCGCTTTGCATCGCTGACTGCGGTAACGGTCTTTCCCGTTCCTGTTGCGTGATATAACAGAGCGATAGTTTCATGACGTTCACGCATTTCTTCAAGAGACTTCAAAGCTGCAAGCTGATGCTCTTTCAGCTGCAAATTCTCGGCATTGATCGTCTTGGCACGCTGTGTGGGAAGATAATCTGCTATCTCACGGAACAGCGGGTGCGAACCGAGAAATATACGCAGTTCGTCCTTGACAGTATCGGGCTGTACCTGCAACTGACGCACAGCCCAGCGGTAAACGTCCCAGCCTTTGAATATCATGCTGTTTTGTTTCAGCAGGTCGTCATAGAACTTGTTGCGTGACACGACCGACGGGTTATGGCTTGCTTCGTCATCGATCTCAATAGCGATACGTTTTCCGCCGTTTTCAAGGAAGAAATCAGCATAGCGGTCATTCTGATAAATGTCGGTGAAGTGGTACTGCGGATAAAGAAACGCAGCTTTTTCAGCGCCGAAAGCGTCCGAAAAAAGTTCTATGAACAGGTTTTCGGGAGCGCTCCCACTTGGCGTTACAAGTCTTTCACTCATTTCCGTCCTCCACATACTCAAGGTATATTTTCTTTTTGAAGCCACCACGCTTTTCAGCCTTAGACTTACGGACAGCTTCAAGCTCAGATACCGACCATCCTCTTGCTTCGGCGATAGCATACATAACTTCCAGCATATCGGCAAGTTCTTCTATGTTCTTGTCAGCCTGATACTCGGAACATTCTTCGTTCAGCTTTTTGTCAAGCTCGGAGAGATATTCGTCATCGGAAAGGATATGCGTTACAGGCGTTTTGCCTGCCTTTTCGATTATCTCGGGTATCTTGTCACGGACGAGTTTGTTATGTACTACTCTCATTTTATCACGCTCCCAAAGCAAAAGCTATTATTTGTTTAAATTATACCATTTTACATACCGTATGTCAATGAATAAAAAGCTATAATTCCAGTTGTTTCAGTAAAATCTCCATATGAAGCAAGGCCCCCAGAACACTCTGAGAGTCTTGTTTCAGCTATATGTTAGTAGATCGTCTGTTTCGTCAGAAAAGCTGTCCCGAATCAACGTCCACCTTAACAGCAAACCTGTTTTGAAAGTGCAGTTCCTCAACGATGATAACTGCGGTATTATCAGGAG
>CALEPT010000097.1 GCA_937910385.1 uncultured Ruminococcus sp.
TCACAAAATTTGATGTAACTCTCATGGCACTGCCCTTTCTGTTCCTTGTTATGATTTTCATTGCATCAAGAGCAGTCAGCTTACCAGACTGTTCAGCACTACTCTTTTTATCTTCAAGTTCTGCATCTGCTCTGCGAACAATATCAGTTTGCTCAATTGTCGCTGTCTGATGAATTTCGCCCATCGCTGCATGGATTTCCGCATATACTTCCTCACGCTTATCGTTCAGAAGTCTGTTATACACTTCCTGAATGCTCTGGGTCAGCTCCGGAAGTTCGGAAATACGGCGATAAGGTTTTGCACTTGTCAAAATCTCCTTCATTTCGGAGAGAGTCGTTAATGCAGCCTGTTCTGCGCTAAAGTACTCCTTTTCGGCAGAAACAGCATCCAGTTTTTCCTGTGCTTTATCAAAAATCTGCTGTTGAACACGGAAGAATGTCAGAACATCGGCGATGTCCTCTGCGTTATCAAGGAAGTCGTCCTGCATCTTGACAGCCTGTTCCAGAAGCGCAATGCTGTCGTTTTTATGCATCAACAGGTCATTGCAGAGTCTCACACCTTGCTCGACAATTGCCTTTCCGGGATAGTTATGATTCGCATACTGCTTAGAAAGCAGATCGTTCAGGTTATTACGCTGATCTGTGAACTTGTCGATAATGTATGTAATCAGCTCGTTTTCTGTACCCGGGATTGCACCAAGACCGCAGTTGTAGTATTCACCAAGGAAATCACGAGATTTCTTGATGAGAGCAACAGGCGGAGCTACACGGAAGCTGATGATTGCCTTATCAATTTCAGTTTTGCGGCGCAGATAGTCAGGCAGTTTCTTATCAGATGCAGCAATTACATTGCCTGCGTACTTAAGAGTAATCTTACCGTCGGCAATCATTTCTGCCGCAACTGCAGCAATATCAATTTCACGCCAGCCATATGGAATAGCCGAGAAACGCCGCTGTATATCTCCTATGGAAGTGGGCAGAGCTCTTTCTTTCTGACGAACCAGATATTCATTCATTTCCTTTACAGCGTCAGCATTTGGTGTTCCGATATCACCAAAACTCATCTGCTTATTTGCACCTGAAAGTATCTCAAGCAGCTCCGCATCACTATCATAGTTTTTACGAATGTATTCAAGCTTTGTATAAACACTTTCAATCAGTGTCGAGAGAGCCTGTTCAATTCTATCCTTTACAGAAGAAATTCTCAAATTCAGACGTTCTCCAGCTACATAGATACGGCTGTCAGAGATTGCCTGTGTAATGAGTTTTTCTGCTTCTTTTTCATGCGCAGATGCCTCCGATGTGCGGCTGCGGATAATCGTCTGAATTGCCTCCGGAAGCTGTGCGACATTTTTTCCTTTGACATAGTTTCGGATTTTCATTGCGAATTCAAGCTCTTCAAAATAGGGCAGTGAATCAGATAAAACAATCATTACCGCATTATTCGTTCCAGATTTGTGCTGGAAAACATTATCATCAGTGCTGTAAATCTCGGATGCAACTGTGATAAACTGCAGCATGATATTTCCGCCTGGCTGACCAATCGGAGTTTCATCAATTTGGCGATCGTAGGTGAAATCATATTTTCCATAGCGGAATTTCTTGCTTGCATATTATCCAGAATGTTGTGTGAACGCATAAACGGGTATACCTTACCCACTCCTGATATCAGCAAGATATCTCCATGCTGATGCGGAGCATATTGCATACGTTCAACAAAAGTCTCCGGAGAAGCTATCTTTTGAAGCTGTTTAAGCAGACCATCAGAGCCTTTTTTCTTTTCCATAGCCGGAATGGTTTTCAGAATACGCTTGTCCTCACAAATCTGCAAAAAGATTTTGTATAGATCACATTCGATCAGCCGGAACGGCAGGTCTTTCTGCTGCATCAGATTCGTTATATAATCACGGACGATCAGCTCATCATGCGGATCATAGCAGAAAACGTGGATGCCTACTTCATTAGAAAGACCTTTATTACTGAGGAACACTTCAGCGGAAAAGCGTTCTTTGATTGATTCTAAATCAGTTCTTATATTACTCATACTTCACCTCAGTGAAAGCAGTTAAAGGCGCACAACGCAGATTCATCACCTAACTGCCGAATTCCTTCTTCTAGCTCCGGATATAAAAAAACAGGCTTGAGCGCCTGTGAACGCACATTATCAAGATATTCGCATTCAACAAGGAATCTTGTAATTACTTGTCGAATCTTTGCTCTCGTGCTTTCAGACCAATCTGCAGCCGCAGGATAGTACGCCTGCAAGGTGTCAAAAAAGCAATTGATATCTTTATGCGAGAAATCCATTTGCTGTGTTCTGAACTTTTCTCCTATAACATCAGTCATGAAATCATACACAATACTGTTCTCACGCATGATAGCATAAAGATTGATTTGTTTTGCAACACTTGTTGAAGCATCTGCCAAAAGTCCCACTAGCGTTTGTGAATCAAGTGCATCGATCCGCTTAAAACAGATATTTGTCATTGAACGTATCATCCGCTCTGTCGGATACTGAAACAGGTTCTCCTGTGCAACTTTATCATATATCTCATTGCGGTCAATCTTTGCGTATAGTAAAGATGCAATTGTTCGTATCTCATAGAATAGAAATTGCTCTCTGGTGAGACCGCCACTATAGTGTTTTGTGATGCCCATATCTAATCTATCTCTTTCTTGTTTCTGGTAACGCAAAATTCCGTATTTTACGAAAAGTCCC
>CALEPT010000098.1 GCA_937910385.1 uncultured Ruminococcus sp.
GCTGTTATGGGCAAATCTATGTCCATCTTTGCTTAGGGGTTCTGAATAGTTACATTTTTTTCAGGAAGTGATTAAATGAAAGGATCAAAGATAGCAGCTATACTTGCAGCGGCGATAATTACTATCACAGGTGCCGTATCTGATATCTTTCCGGCAAACAGGTATTCAGAGCCTGAGAACCGGATAATTCAGGCATATGCTGCTGACAGCTATACAAATGATATAAAGGGATTTATCACGAGAATGTATAACGTTTGCCTTGATAAAGACCCCAGTGATAAGGTCATCAGCAACTGGACCGAAAAGCTCAACAGCCATGTGGCTGCAGGCGCAGATGTAGTTGTCACATTTTTTAATTCGAGCGAGTATAAAAGCAGAGGCAGGACTAATGCGCAGATCGTTTCCGATTGCTACAATGCAGTGCTCGGGCGCAATCCCGATTCTTCAGGAGCAGCTACATGGCAAAAGCATCTTGATGTAGGAATGACCGTCAATGATATGTGCAAAGGTCTGGTACAGAGCAGCGAATTCAAAACACTTTGCTCCGCATACGGCATACAGGTCGGCAGCGTTACACTCAAAAATGTAAGAGACGAGAACTTTGAGCGCACATACTTTGTTTACAGGCTTTATGCAAATTGTCTCGGAAGATATCCTGATATCTCAGGACTTGAAAACTGGTGCGTACAGTTGAAAAACGGATATACAGGCGCCAAAATAGTTCAGGGCTTTGTATGCAGTAATGAATATAAGAGTAAAAATACTTCAAATACCGAATTCGTAACGATGCTGTATAACACCCTGCTTGGTCGCGGACCCGATGCGACCGGTCTCAATAACTGGGTATCACAGCTCAACAACGGAAAATCACGCAATTATGTTATAAACGGATTTCTGTTCAGTACAGAATTCAAAGCACAGTGTGCAAGAGCCGGAATAAGCGTCGGAACCAAGCTCCCTGAGTGATAATATGCTCCCCATATCCATCGGGTATGAGGAGCTTTTCTTTTTATGTAACGCTGATCCTGAAATGTTCACGCTGCCGTTTTCGCACTGAGAAGATATGAATCTCAAATTTTTCACCGCGATTTATTGCTTTTTTTAATCTTATATGATATAATAGATGTGTTGAAAATTTATCTTACGGAGGTTATTTATATGGCAATGTTTGACAAGCTGCTTGACAATCTCAAGGCAAGCAGAAAAACTATCGTTTTCACTGAGGGCACAGACGAGAGGATACTCTCCGCTGCCGCAAAGCTCCTCGGCGAGGACATCATGGACGTTATCCTCTGCGGAAATGCCGACGAGGTAAAGTCCGCAGCAGCCGGCGGAAACTTTGATGTTTCAAAGGCAACTGTTATTGATCCTGTTACATACGACGGAATGGATGAAATGGTGGCTAAAATGGCAGAGCTCCGCCGCGGAAAAATGACCGAGGAAGAGTGCCGCACAGCTCTTTCAAAGTCCAACTACTTCGGCACAATGCTCGTAAAAATGGGTAAGGCTGACGCTCTTCTGGGCGGCGCTACATACTCCACGGCAGATACTGTTAGACCTGCGCTCCAGATAATCAAGACTAAGAAGGGCTCAAACCTCGTAAGCTCGAGCTTTATCCTCTTCCGTGAAAAGGACGGCGCAGAGGAGAAGATAGCTATGGGCGACTGTGCTATCAATATCAGCTATCAGGACAGGCTCGACAAGGATGGAAATGTTGTCCTCACAGCCGCACAGCAGCTTGCTGAGGTCGCAGTTGAGACTGCAAGAACTGCTGATTACTTCGGCATTGATCCCAAGGTTGCAGTACTCAGCTTCTCTACCTACGGCTCAGGCAAGGGCGCTACAGTCCAGCTCAGTCACGATGCTGTTATCGAGGCTCGCAAGATAGATCCCGATCTCGTTATTGACGGTGAATTCCAGTTTGACGCGGCAGTTTCTCCCGAGGTTGCTAAGACAAAGTGCCCCGATTCCAAGGTAGCAGGACAGGCCAACACCTTTATCTTCCCGCTCATCGAGGCAGGAAATATCGGCTATAAGATAGCTCAGCGACTGGGCGGATATGAGGCATATGGCCCGATCTTACAAGGGCTCAATGCTCCCATCAACGATCTTTCGCGCGGCTGCAATGCCGATGAGGTATACAAAATGGCGATAATCACGGCAGGTATGGCGTGATACTAATATAAAAGTATTTACGTATTTATTCAGGGGCACCCTTTTAAAAAGGGTGCCCCTGAATCTGTTTTCCTGAAATTTTCGGCTTTATTTTTATATATAGTACATCGGCTCGGAAGCAGACTCGTCAGAAAGCTTAAGAAAACGATCTGATATATCGCGCAAAGTAATCCCCTCTGAAAAGGTCTGCAGGAACTTAGTCATTTTGCTCCACAGACATTCCGAGACAGCGTCAGCTATGAACGAATCCTCTCTGTCCTTGAATGTTACGTCCTCGAGCACAGCACTGTCAAGCGCATCTATGACCTGACGCAGCGTTATCTTATCGGCAGAGGTTGTCAGCACATAGCCTCCTCTTGCGCCTTTTACGCTTCTTATGATACCGGCATGGCGCAGCAGCGGGAGTATTTGTTCAAGATATTTCGCAGAGATATCCTGACGACGTGAGATATTTATTACGGTCACCACATCATCATTTCCGGAATTCACGCATATATCTACCAATGCAATGATACCGCACTCGACCTTCGTTGATATTTTCATAATTTCACCTCTTCTGATATTTTAATTCATAGTAAATTGATAGTTTTTATAAGTATAGCATATTTTGATGAAAATTTCAAGTGTTTTTTATTTGTAATAGTTGATGAAATATTCGCATATCCTACCATTCAGATATGTTTAATTTGCAGAAAATAACGTATTCCTATTGACTTACTATGAAATGTAGGATATAATGTGATCATATCAAATTACTCCTCTCAAGGCGGTGAAAAGAATGAACTTCAATACATCTATCCTCCATAGCGCGCCCGAGAACGAAAACGGTTCTACGATGTCTCCTATATATCAAGTAAGTGCATTCGCACAAGGATCAGCAGAAAAACTTGAACAAGTATTCAATAATAAAGCCCCCGGATTTGCCTACTCGCGTATCGGCAATCCCACAGTTGACGCATTTGAAAAACGAATAGCTGCGCTCGAAGGAGGTATCGGAGCTATTGCATGCTCATCCGGAATGGCAGCTGTTACAATGTCGCTGCTGAATATTTTGCAGGCAGGCGACGAGATCATAGCAGGCTCGGGACTCTTCGGCGGTACTATCGACCTTTTCCGTGACCTTGAAGCCTTCGGGATAAATACACGCTTTGCCGAGACCGTCACTGCGGAGAATATAAAACCGCTCTTCACAGAGCACACAAGAGCAGTATTTACCGAGCTCATAGGTAATCCAAAGCTCGATATCGTTGATCTGAAAAGCGTATCAGAGCTATGTCACAGCAAGGGAATCCCTCTTATTATAGACAGCACGACCGCAACACCATATCTCATTCACCCGTTTGAGTTCGGTGCGGATATAGTTGTACACTCCACATCGAAATACATAAACGGCGGAGGTAATTCCATAAGCGGCGTCATAATCGACAGCGGAAGCTTCCGCTTTGAAGCGGAACGTTATAAGGGCTTTAAGGAATACAAGAAATTCGGAAAATTCGCTTACCTCGCAAAGCTGCGCAACGGATTGTGGCGCAATACAGGAGCCTGTCTATCGCCTTTCAACGCATTCATGAACATGGTCGGGCTGGAAACGCTTGGGCTGCGTATGGAGCGCTGCTGCTCCAATGCGCAGAAGCTTGCGGAATTTCTCAGCACACAAGACGGAGTCACGGTCAACTACCCCGGACTTCCCGACAATCCATATCATGAACTCGTACAGTCGCAGCTCGGCGGCAGGGCAGGTGCGATACTTACCCTTCGCGCAGGCAGTAAGGAGCGAGCGTTCAAGCTGATAAACTCTCTGCAATACGCATTCAGTGCAACGAACATCGGCGATGTGAGGACTCTCGTGATACACCCGTCAAGCACCATTTATACCCACAGCAGCGAAGCGGCACAGCTCAGCGCAGGAGTCTACAGTGACACTATAAGAGTCAGTGTGGGTATTGAGGATATTGAAGACCTGACCGCGGACTTCGCGCAGGCTATCGAAAGGAGCAGATAACATGGCAGTAGATTACGCAGCATTGAAAAAAGGCGGCTTCATGCGCCAGAAGCAGAAAAACAATTTCTCACTCCGCCTTAGAGTGGTCGGAGGAAACGTCACCGCGGGGCAGCTTGCAAAGGTAGCCGAGGTCGCGGAAAAATACGGAGACGGCCACGTTCATCTGACCTCCCGCCAGAGCATCGAGATACCGTTCATCAAGCTTGATCAGATAGAAGAAGTTAAGAACACCCTTGCCGAGGGAAACGTCGAGCCCGGCGTATGCGGACCGAGAGTACGTACAGTAACCGCTTGTCAGGGCAGCGCAGTCTGTCCCAGCGGCTGTATAGATACATACGCGCTCGCAAAGGAGCTTGATGAGCGTTATTTCGCACGCGAGCTTCCGCATAAATTCAAGTTCGGTATAACGGGCTGCCAGAACAACTGCCTCAAGGCTGAGGAAAACGACCTCGGCATAAAGGGCGGTATCAAGGTAAAGTGGCGTGAGGCTGACTGCATTTCCTGCGGAGTCTGCGTAAAGGCTTGCCGCACCTCTGCTATAACCCTTGAGGACGGAAAGATAACCGTTGACGAGAGCAAGTGCAATTTCTGCGGACGCTGCTTCAAGGCTTGTCCTACCGAGGCGTGGGACACCATAAACGGCTATATCGTGAGCTTTGGCGGAGTTTTCGGCAACCATATCTCAAAGGGTGAAGCTGTTATCCCGTTCATTGAGGATCACGATGCGCTGATGAGAGTGTGCGATGCGGCGATACAGTTCTTCGACGACAACGCGAATCCCTCCGAGCGCTTCAAGTTCACGCTCGACCGCGTAGGCAGGGACAAATTCACACAAAAAATAATGGAGGCGTATAATAATGGCTGAGTTTGAAATAACCGACACCGTGGACATCACCGACGTTGTGTGCCCCGTTACCTTCGTTAAGGCAAAGGTCGCTCTCGAGGAGCTCGACGACGGCGATATACTCGCAATAAAGCTCAACGACGGAGAACCCGTTCAGAACGTTCCGCGCAGCATAAAGGAGGAGGGACACAAGATCCTTAAGCTCAACGACAACGGCGATGGTACCTATGAGCTCATCGTCAGAAAGGTGGGAGATTAATGGCTGAAAGAGTGAACACCGAATGCTTCCGCGAAAAGGTCCTTGAAGCTGATATCCCCGTTATCGCGGACTTCTACTCGGACAGCTGCGTTCCGTGCAAAAAACTCTCCCCTGTTCTCAGTAAAATCGAAAGGGAGTATGAGGGAAAGCTCAGCGTCGTAAAAATCAATGTGCTATACGATGGTGAACTCGCCGAGAGCTACGGGCTTGAATCTACTCCGTCGCTGCTGTTTTTTTCAAACGGCGAGGTAAAAGGAAAGCTGGTCGGAGCGGTCTCGCAGGAGGAGATAGAGACTGTGATCGGAGAGATCCTGTGAAGGCTCCTCGGGCGCACACTGTGCGCTCCTACATCACAAAACAAGGGACGTCGAGGACGCCGTCCCCTGCACAGATAAGTCTCGTGCAGCAAGACATCATATCTAACCACTAACAACTAATTTCTAATAGGAGGATAAATCATGAATATCACAGTTGCAGGAGTTAAAAAAGAAGTTGCCGACGGTCTTACCGTTGCGCAGCTTGTCATCGACGAAAACGTCGAAACTCCCCAGTACGTTACGGTAACTATTAACGACGAGTTCGTCGAGAGCGGACAGTTCGCCGAGACCGTCATAAAGGACGGCGACAGCATCGAGTTCCTCTACTTCATGGGAGGCGGTCAGTATGGCGCTTACTAATGAACAGATCGAACGCTATTCGCGTCACATAATCCTGAAAGAGGTCGGTGCAAAGGGACAGAAGAAGCTCCTGAACGCTAAGGTGCTCATCATCGGCGCGGGCGGTCTCGGAGCTCCCGCCGCGCTTTACCTCGCTGCGGCAGGCGTGGGAACTATCGGTATCGCCGACGCTGACGACGTAGACCTCTCGAACCTCCAGCGTCAGGTCATTCACACGACTCCCGACATTGGCAAGCCCAAGGTAGAGTCCGCAAAAGAGACCATGGAGGCTATAAACCCCGATGTCAAGGTGATCACATATCACGAGTTCATAACCTCGGATAATATCCTCGATATCATCAAGGACTACGACTTCGTTATCGACGGAACAGACAACTTCCCTGCAAAGTTTCTCATAAACGACGCCTGCGTCATGGCAAAGAAGCCCTTTTCTCATGCGGGCATAATCCGATTCAAAGGTCAGCTCATGACCTATGTTCCCGGTCAGGGACCGTGCTACCGCTGCGTATTCAAAGAACCGCCTCCGAAGGACGCCGTTCCGACCTGTAAGCAGGCGGGCGTTATCGGAGCTATGGGCGGAGTGATCGGAAGTCTTCAGGCTATGGAAGCGGTAAAGTACATCATCGGCCAGGGCGACCTGCTTACAGGCTGGCTGCTGACTTATGACGCACTGAAAATGGACTTCCGCAAAGTAAAGCTGCCCCACGATACGAGCACCTGTCCCGTATGCGGCAAGAACCCCACGATAACGACCCTCATCGACTACGAACAGGCGGAATGCGAGGGATTGGGCTTATGATAAGACTCAAAAAACAGGACTACGAGAAGATAGTCGCTCATGCAAGAGCGGAAGCTCCCGTTGAGGCGTGCGGGCTCATCGCCGGTCGTATCGAGGACGGAAACAAGTACATCGAAAAGGTGTATATCCTTACTAATGTCGATCACGCCGAGGAACACTTCACCCTCGACCCGAAGGAGCAGCTCGCGGCAGTAAAGGATATGCGTGCAAACGGACTTGTTCCCCTCGGAAACTGGCACTCGCACCCCGTTTCACCATCGCGCCCGTCGCAGGAGGATAAACGTCTTGCATACGACAGCTCCGCGAGCTACATGATACTCTCGCTCATGGACGAAGAACCCGTGCTGAACTCGTTTCACATTGAGGGCGACAACGCTGAAAAGGAAGAGCTGGAGATATACTGATCCGTAATTCGTAATTATAAAAACGTATGGGCGGACCCAAGTGTCCGCCCGAGGATTGCAGTATCTTATTCAGACATTGCGTGAGCACACTCGCAAGTGCGCCACTACAGAATTATTTCTATCCGCTACATGGCGGCACATTACTCCGAATTGAAGAAAGTGGTTACAGGAGAATGAAAATCGAAAGGATAAATACCGATATACTGATAATCGGGGGAGGTACGGCAGGCTGCTATGCAGCGATGACAATTGCCGAAAGCTCCGATAAGAAAGTGGTGATATGCGAAAAAGCGCATATCAAAAGAAGCGGCTGTCTTGCGGCAGGCGTGAACGCTCTCAACGCATATATAACCGAGAGCAGAACTCCGCAGGATTACGTCGATTACTGCAAAAAGGACGCGGCAGGTATCGTCCGTGAGGATCTGCTGCTGACTATGTCCGAGCGGCTCAACTCCGTTACTGAGCGCCTTGAACAGCTCGGGCTTGTCATACTCAAAGATGAAAACGGAAAATACGTTACGCGCGGCAACCGAAACATAAAGATAAACGGCGAGAACATCAAGCCTATTTTAGCCGAGGCTGTCAACGCTCTGACGAACGTCACGGTGCTCAACCGCGTGAACATAACAGATCTCGATGTCGCCGATAACCGCGTGAACGGTGCTTTCGGAATAGGCATCGAAAACGATACATTCTACGCGATACAGGCAAATGCGGTCATTATCACAACAGGAGGAGCTGCAGGACTCTACAAGCCTAACAATCCGGGCTTTTCGCGTCATAAGATGTGGTATCCGCCGTTCAACACGGGCGCAGGCTACGCAATGGGTATACGCCACGGTGCGGAGATGACCACCTTTGAAATGCGCTTCATCGCACTGCGCTGCAAGGACACCATCGCTCCCACGGGCACTCTTGCACAGGGGGTCGGCGCAAAGCAGGTCAACTCGCTCGGCGAGGTCTACGAGCAGAAATACGGTCTCACGACCTCAGAGAGAGTTTACGGAACTGTCAATGAAAATCAGGAGGGCAGAGGTCCGTGCTATCTGCGCACAGAGGGCATAACATCGCAGCAGGACGACGAGCTCCTGAAAGCGTATCTGAATATGGCTCCCTCGCAGACCCTTAAATGGATAGAGAGCGGCAAGCTCCCCTCTCAACAGAATGTGGAGATCGAGGGCACAGAGCCCTACATAGTAGGCGGTCATACCGCAAGCGGCTACTGGGTAGATACAAAACGCGCAACGACGATACGCGGGCTTTATGCCGCAGGGGACGTCGCCGGCGGAGCTCCGCAGAAATACGTAACGGGAGCACTCGCAGAGGGCGAGATAGCGGCGCAGTCGGTACTGGACTACCTCGGCAGCAACAAGCCGGCAAGTCTCAGCGAAAGCGGTATTTCCGAGCACATCGCGGAGGTCGATACCTTCCTTTCTGACAGGAAGTCACCTTACACGACCGAGCAGCTTGAAGAGGCAATGCAGACCGTAATGGACTCCTACGCAGGCGGTATAAAGACAAATTACCGATTCAGTGAAAAGCAGCTCGATATTGCCGACAGCAAGATACGACAGCTCTGTTCACTTTCAGAGAAACTTCACGCCGACGACTTTCAGGAGCTTATGTATATCTACGAGCTGCGCGAAAGACTTGTCGTATGCCGCAGTGTCATTGCTCATCTGAAAGCGCGTCACGAAACGCGCTGGCACAGCTTTGCCGAGAACCTCGACTATCCGCAGCGCGACGATGCGAACTGGTTCAAATACGTCAATTCGAGACTTGAAAACGGCGGGATAAAAATTATTCTGCGCGATATAGTTACGGACGGAGGTGCGGTCTATGAGCATAATGATAGATAGGGAAAAATGCATAGGCTGCGGCAGGTGCCATGAGGTCTGTCCGGGAACGCTCATCAAGCTCGACAATGAGCACAGAGCATACATAAAATATCCGCGCGATTGCTGGGGCTGCACCTCATGCATAAAGGAGTGCCCTGTCTACGCCGTGCGCTTCTACCTCGGAGCAGATATCGGCGGTATGGGCAGTCTTGTGCATACCGAAAAGCGCGGAGATATCCTTAGCTGGATAATTGACCGCCCCGACGGTACACAGAACATCATCGAGGTAAATCAAAAGGAATCAAATAAGTATTAGGAGGCAGATATGGCTGAATTATCACACCTTGACGAGCTTGAAGCCGAAGCTATATATATAATCCGCGAGGTCGCAGCAGAGTGCGAGCGTCCCGTAATGCTCTATTCGATAGGAAAGGACAGCTCGGTAATGCTCCACCTCGCTATGAAAGCGTTTTACCCCGAAAAGCCGCCGTTCCCATTCCTTCACGTCAACACGACATGGAAGTTTCGCGAAATGATAGAGTTCCGCGACAAAACTGCGGAAAAGCTCGGTATCGAAATGCTCGAATATATAAATCAGGACGGCGTTAACAGAGGCATAAACCCCTTTGACCACGGTGCGGCATACACCGATATAATGAAAACTCAGGCGCTCAAGCAGGCGCTCGATAAGTACGGATTCACTGCCGCATTCGGCGGCGGCAGGCGCGACGAGGAGAAGTCCCGCGCAAAGGAGAGGATATTCTCGTTCCGCAGCGCATCACACGCATGGGACCCCAAAAATCAGCGCCCCGAGATGTGGAAGCTTTACAATACGAAGATAAACAAGGGCGAGAGTATTCGCGTTTTTCCGATTTCCAACTGGACGGAAAAGGACATCTGGCAGTATATCAAGCGCGAGAATATCGACATCGTTCCGCTGTATTTCGCGGCAGAACGCCCAGTTGTAGAGCGCGATGGAAACATTATAATGGTGGACGATGAGCGCTTTCCTCTCCGAGAGGGAGAAACTCCGCAGATAAAGTCGGTGCGTTTCAGGACACTCGGCTGCTATCCGCTTACAGGCGGCATAGAGTCCACCGCAAAAACACTCGACGAGATAATCGAAGAAACGCTCAGCAGCGTTGAATCCGAGCGTACCTCGCGTGTTATCGACAACGAGGCAGCAGGCAGCATGGAGCGCAGAAAAAGGGAGGGATATTTCTGATGAAAGGACTTTTGAAATTCATTACCTGCGGCAGCGTAGATGACGGAAAATCCACTCTTATCGGGCATATCCTCTATGACGCAAAGCTCATCTATGCGGATCAGGAAAAGGCACTCGAGCTCGACAGCAAGGTCGGCAGCAGAAACGGTCAGATAGACTATTCCCTGCTGCTCGACGGTCTCATGGCAGAGCGCGAACAAGGCATTACAATAGACGTTGCTTATCGCTATTTTACTACCGATAACCGCAGCTTCATCGTTGCGGATACCCCGGGACACGAGGAGTACACCCGAAACATGGCGGTCGGAGCTTCCTTTGCTGATCTCGCCGTTATCCTCATCGACGCCTCGCAGGGCATTCTCGTGCAGACGCGCCGTCACGCACGGATATGCAGCCTCATGGGTATCGGTCACTACGTTTTTGCGGTGAACAAAATGGATCTTGTCGGCTACAGTCAGTCGCGCTTTGAGGAAATAGAAAATGATATAAGAGCACTTGCACAAGAACTCTCACTCGGCAATATAAAGGTCATTCCCCTTTCCGCGACCGAAGGCGACAACGTGACCCGAAGCTCCGAGAATACACCGTGGTATGACGGAGGAACTCTCCTTGAATACCTCGAAACAGTGGACGTGAGCTCTGACAGCAGCGAGCAGTTCTATATGCCCGTACAGCGAGTCTGCCGTCCTGACCATACCTTCCGAGGATTTCAGGGACAGATCGAGGCGGGAAGTATTTCCGCCGGTGACAGTGTGCGCATTCTCACAAGCGGCGAAACAGCCGCCGTCAAGAGCATTCTCGTGACCGATAAAGAAGTGCAGACTGCCTTTGCGGGTCAGCCTGTGACTATCACACTCGACCGAGAGGTGGACGTTTCAAGGGGCAGTATCCTCACAACAGACAACTCTCTCGCAGCATATAAGCATCTTGAGGTATCTCTGCTCTGGATGGACGAGAGCGAGCTCACGATCGGCAAAGACTACCTCGTCAAGCTCGGCACAAAGCTCATTCCCGCAATTCTCTCCGCTATACGATACGCGGTAGACATCAACACTGGCGAGCATATAACCGCCGAAAGACTGACGAAAAACAGCATCGCACGCTGTGATATCGTTCTCAGCGAGGCTATTGCGGCAGATAAATTCAAGCTCCACAAGACGCTCGGCGAGCTGATACTCATCGACCGCGTAACAAACATGACCTCTGCCTGCGGAGTCGTTGAAGAGGTCAGTGAAAAAGCTGAAGCGGCTTCCGATAAGGCGGCGTTCACGGACGGCACTCTCCGTGCACGCGGAGACCTCTTTGAGGAATTCTATTACGATGTGAACAGCTACAATGTGTTCAAGTCCCAGACCATAAACTCGGTCTACTCGGTCGGTGACGAGATACCGACGGTCGGCAAGAGCTACAGCTATCCCGACAATTTCGACATTATCGTCCTGCGCGACGGTGTTGCTGTAATGGTCAGAGATAAAAAGATACACAGCCTCGTCCGCTTTGAGGACTACACCTATGATAACAGCGTTCCCGTTCTGAACGGACGCGGATTTGCAGTGCTCGTGAAGTCTGACGAGCAGCTCAAGGGCTTCATTGATGAATATCGCCGCTCCGACGAGAGCACTCTCCCCGATCTGTTTGGAAAATGGCTCAACTTCGACACCTTCCGCAAGATATATATTTCAGGAGCGTATATATGATATTACCCCCTGAACGATGCCATCAGTCATCGTTCAGGGGCATTTTATAATGTTTTTATCCTTTGTAAACAAAATGGAAAATTATGTGATACTTAGCCAAAGATGAAAAACGAAAATTCTGACAGAAAGGAAAGTTATTGCAGCATTCCCATATTACAAAGTATAAAATTATATTTCTGCAAATAAAAATCATGCTGTCTTATCAGGTATAACAACATTTCGGGAATAAACAAAAAATTTCCGCAGATAATAACCTCACAAGGTCAAATCATAAATTTGGAGGTTATTATATATGAAAGCAACCGGCATTGTAAGACGTATCGACGACCTCGGACGTGTCGTAATTCCAAAAGAGATAAGACGCACTATGCGTATTCGCGAGGGAGACCCCCTCGAAATATATACAAACAGCGACGGAGAGGTCATCTTCAAGAAATACTCCGCAATAGACGAGATGAGTGAAAACGCCGTCTATGTAGCGGATATTATGTACAAGATAGCAGGCTGTCCCGTTGTGATATTTGATAAGGATCATGTATCCGCATCGGCAGGCGTTCCCAAAAAGGAATTTGCCGAGCGGCGTGTGACCGATCAGCTCGAAGAGCTCATGGACAGCCGCGGACAGTACTTCTGCCACAGCGGTGAGAACAACAACTTCTACCCTGCCGAGGGTGTTGAGCGCACCGCGATAGCCGCCGTACCCATTATAACGGCAGGAGATGTTTCAGGAGCGGTAGCCTTTATGAGCAGCGAGAAATGCACCGAGGTAACCGACCTGCAAAAGAGTCTGATAAACGCTTCGGCTCAGTTCCTTGCGCGGCAGATAGAGGGGTAAAGCGAAAAAGCTTTGCCTCTTTCATCAGCCGCAGGTCATACAACTGATGATATTGCTTCCCGTGCTTCATAAGACCCTTTCATATTCGGTTGGCGAAGCAAAAAAACAGGCCGCACATCAAAATAGTGCAGCCTGTTTTTATATTATTTTATTTCAAGTCTCTTGGTAACGGGCTCCTGTGCCTTTTTCTTAGGCAGGTCAATGATTAGCACGCCGTTCTTGTACTCAGCACTTATGCCGTCGGAATCAACGTCAGAAATGCCGAAGCTTCTCTTATACGAGCCGTACGAACGCTCTCTGCGGATATAATTTCCCTTGTCGTCCTTTTCGTCGTTTTCGGTCTTGTGCTCGGCGGAGATAACAAGATAATCGTCCTTGATGTCGATATTGATATCCTCCTTCTCGAAACCGGGGAGCTCGGACTCCATGACATACCTGTCACCATCGTCCCTGATATCGGTACGGCAGGAGTTCATTGGCATTGTGTCGCCGAAGAAGTCCTTATCGAAGTCATTGAAAATATTAAAAAGGTCATATCTGTTCCTTCCAAAGGGTGTAAGTCCATACATAAATCATACCTCCAAAATTTTAATTGTACAGCTTATCATCAAGCTGTATTTATTCTTTACATTCTTCCTCAACGTTATTCATTGGTATCGCTTCCTTTCGTTTCATTATCTGTATTATAAGCTCTGTTTTTGAAAGAATTATCAAAAATATGTGACAGCAAGATGAAAATTAGCACTCTCAAGCTGAGAGTGCTAATTTCATTCCTTATGATAAATTATCGGGCGAAGCTGTATCCCCCTCATCGCCGCCTCTATCGCCTGTGGAATCATTGAAAATTCAGCTACCAGCGAGGCAGGCTTTTTTTCTGTATCGTCCTGAAGCATAGGTACAAAATAATAATTTCTTCTGTTGAACAGCTCGCCTATGTTCTTCGCGGACCCAAGCAGAGAGTCGTTCGACGCTATCGCCAGCAGTACAGGCTTGCCCTGCCGCAGATGAGATTTCACCGCCATAGTCACAGCCGTATCTGTAACTGAATTTGCAAGCTTCGCGGCAGTATTCGAGGTACACGGTGCAACTACCATTATGTCAGTCATATCCTTCGGACCTATCGGTTCCGCTGAAGAAATGTCAGTTATAACATCTCTTCCGCATATATCTGCAAGCTGCTTCAAATTCTCCTGCGCCGTACCGAAACGGGTGGACATTCCGGCAGCATTTTCCGACATTACAGGTATGAGATATGCCCCCGAATCAACAAGGAGCTTCGCCTGCTCAAAGGTCTTTTCAAATGTACAGAATGAACCGGTCAGCGCATAGCCTATTCTAAGTCCCTTTAAAGCCTCATGCATCGCCGCCACTCCTTTCACCGAGCACCTCCAGAATGCTTTCGGCAATGATCTCGCCTGATGTTACAGGGGCAGTCTTTCCGGGAAGTCCGAGTGCCCAGATCGCCTTTATACCAAGCTCTCTGGCTGCGTCAAAATCTATTCCTCCGGGTTTTGAAGCAAGGTCTATGAAAAGTGTTTTTGCACCAAATGCACTGAGCTTTTCCCTGTCAAATACCAGCGAAGGAACCGTATTGAATACAAGCCCATAGTCAGATCCTGCCTTTGCTGTATACACCGACTTTATACCGTGTATGCGTGCCTTTGCAGCGCCGCTCTCGTTTCTTACGGCAGCCGTAACATCTGCCCCGAAGCCCTTCAGTATTTCCGCAAGAGCCGTGCCTATGCGTCCCATGCCTACTATGAGTACAGAAAGTCCGTTCAGCGTCACAGGAAGCTCCTCAAGAGCAAGCTGGACCGCTCCTTCAGCTGTAGGTATTGCATTTTTCAGGCTAAGCTCCTCACGGACAAGGTAATCGCAGATCTCATATCCCGGAAAAATTTTCCTCAGCCTTTCATCAACCTTTCCTGCAAAAATCACACCTCCCGGTCTGAGTGTCCGGCTTATGCTGAGAGGATCTATAGATACCGCACTGCACGGTGAATTAAGCATTCCGTCCTCCCCTATCGGTATTACAGGGAGTACAATGCAATCGAAGCTTTCTCCTTCGGAAAGCACCGCAGATCTTATACTTATGTCATCGTCAATGAACTCATCATCGAAGCCTATTATTGATGTATCGTATTCTTCAGACAGCCTCAATGCACAGTATACCTGCCGCATATCGCCGCCCGCCACGAGGGTCTTATATTTGTCTTTCATATATATCTCCTTTAGCTGTTAGTTGTTAGTGGTTAGTCATTAGTGATAAGACATCTTTACAGTACATAAACGAGAGCCTGCCACTGCCGATGACCGATCACTGATCACTAATAACTGATAACAAACACCTGATTTATTATATGCCGCCGGGAATAATTGTTGATTACCTGCCGAAAAACAGCATAAAGTATGCCTCTTTATGTCAATTATGCACTGTTTTCTAAGGGCTTTTTTGTGTGAAATCGCCTATCTTTTCAAAAAAATATAGACAAGCTGTAAAAAATAGGTTATAATAAAGTGTATATAATTCGGCTTCCGTATGCCGTAAATGCGGAAGCAGCAGCACCCTCATTCGGTAAAGAGCAATGTGCTGCGGCTGCGGAGCTATTTAAATGAGAGTTATTACCGGTATTGCAAGGGGAATGCGACTTATCGCTCCGGAAGGATTCGACGTCCGCCCTACCTCCGATAAAGTAAAGGAGGGTATATTTTCAGCTATCCAATTCGAGGTCGAAAACTCCGAAGTGCTCGATCTCTTTGCAGGAAGCGGACAAATGGGGATCGAAGCCCTCAGCAGAGGCGCAAAGCACGCCGTGTTTGTAGACAGTTCATCAAAATCGCTCAAATGCATAAATGAAAACCTTCGTACTACTAAGCTGAAAAGCTTTGCCGAGGTCGTTAACCGCGACAGCTATGATTATATAAAGCTCACACGTCAGAGTTTCGATATAATTATTCTCGATCCGCCGTACAGAAAAGGTCATATCGCAAAATTACTGCCGCTGGCCGCAGAAAAGCTCAGTGATAACGGCTGCATCATATGCGAATATGAAGCAGAATCAGAGCCGCCTGTTCCGCCGCAGGGGCTTGCATTGAAGAAGAATTACCGATACGGCAAGATAAGTGTTTCTATCTTTTATAAGCCGTCCGAGGAGGTGTCCGAAGAATGAGAAGGATCGCAGTATGCCCGGGAAGCTTCGACCCGGTCACCCTCGGTCACCTCGATATAATAACAAGGGCTTCAAAGCTGTTTGACAAAGTAATAGTCCTTATCTCGCGCAACGCAGGAAAGGCTCAGCCCAGCTTCACTGCAACAGAGCGAATGCTCATGATAGAATCCGTAACGCACGACCTCGATAACGTCGTTATCGATATCCTTGACGGACTCCTTGCGGATTACGTCCGCAACGTCGGAGCTATCGCTATCGTGAAGGGACTGCGCGCCGTCAGTGACTTTGAATATGAGTTCCAAATGGCTCTTGCAAACAAAAAGCTATATGCGGGCGCGGAAACGGTCTTTCTTACCACAGCCGCCGAGAATATGTATCTCAGCTCGAGCGTAGTCAAGCAAATAGCATACTTCGGCGGAGATATCAGCCACTTTGTACCGGAAAGCATTCTTGATGATATAAAACAAAGACTTATTAAAGAGAGGTAATTTTTATGAGTATTGATGAAATCTTAGAAGAAATGGACGAACTGCTCGACAAGGCTTCGTCTGTACCGTTTGTCTCCCACAAAAAGGTAATCGACGGCGAGCGTATGAGAGAGCTCATCAACGACGTGCGCCTCAATATGCCTCACGAGCTCAAAGAGGCAAAAAAGATCGAGTTCGACTGCCAGCGTATCCTCAATGAGGCTAAGCTCAACGCCGAGACCATCATCCGCAAGGCTGAGGAAAGAGCTGCTCAGATAGTTTCTCAGGAATCTATCGTTACCGAGGCAAAGAAAAAAGCGCTTGATATGCTGACAAAGGCTCAGACCGCCGCAAAGAACCTCCAGCAGAACGCTGCCGTGAACGTTGCGAAAATGCTCAACGACACTGAGAGCTACTACTCGCGCAACCTCCAGAACATAAAAATGGTAAAGACCAAGCTCAGCAATACCATTTCTTCTTCAGCTGCTTCGATCAAAACGAATGCTTCCGACACAACAAAGTAACAAAAAACCGATACTCACCTGAGTATCGGTTTTATTTTTGATGAATTATTTATTGTTTTAGAGCTTTTATAAGTATGTCCTTATCAATAGTCGCAGTTACAGTTTCACCCGATCCGTTCAATTCTATCTTTGCGCTATAATTATTCTCCAGATCATGCGCAATATCCTCATACCACCCTGTTTCATCAGCTGTAAGTGAGCTTATACTTACACTTCCGTCATCAACAGTAAACAGTCCCTGATAATCATAAGCAGCATATATACGTCCGTCATCACTGTAATTACCGAAAAATATTACCTTATCACCTGCTTCGGGATAATCCATATCAAACCATTCATCCGAAACATAGCCCGTATCAAGCTCTTCATCCGTAAATGATATGTTATTGTTTTCAGCGATCACAGAGTACTCTTTAGCCGAAATAACTCCACCGATCAGCACGAGCTTCTCGCCGTTATATTCGCCTTTGTAAATATCTATGATCTCAGGGGTCAATTCCGTATTTACATAAGGTAAGCCTTCATATATTACCGGAATCGCTTCAACTATATCCGCTTCCGCAATAAAATCAACATTATCACGCAGTTCTTCAAAAGTGTATGCACATTCTTCCAAATCTGCTTCATTCTTTAAAGCAAGAACTATATTTTTTTCTCCTTTATTTTCTAATGTTGTACTTTCTTCAGATTCTGATTTCTCTGCACCACAGCTAAAAAAGCTCATCAAAGCCAAAACACAAATAATTGTAAAACAATTTCTTTTCATATAATCCCTCCTTTACAATATCATACTATGTTTTTGCTTTTGTCAGTGGTTTTTGTTAAAAATCGCCAAAAATTTAATCCGTATATTCCGAGGTTATACCGAAATACTCCTCAACGGTAAGACCGCTCTCATATATCGGGTAAGATAGGTCTGTGCCGACATAGCGAATGTGCCACGGCTCATATTTATAGCCAGTGATGTCCTGCTTGCCCTGAGGATATCGCAGAATAAAGCCGTATTCATAGCAATGCTCCTCTATCCATTGAGCCTCGGGAGTGCCTATAAACGAATCGTCGATGATGTTCACATCTATGGCAAGTCCACTCTGGTGCTCGGAGTAGCCCGGGCGTGCAGAAAAGGTATCTGCGCTTGCCTGTCCGTAGGTATCTACGTAGCCGTAGTATATCTCGCTCTGGTAGTCATATGAGCGGAAGCCGGACGAAAGATAAATATCGAGCCCGTCAGCAGCTGCACCTTCTGAAAGCTTGCAGAACTGCTCATAGCAGGTGTCGTCGAGCCCGGGGTTGAAGTCGGAGGGCAAACTGTAACTCTTATTGGCAATGAGCATTCCTCCTATATACGTGAGTCCGTCGATGTCGTACTGCACCGGAGCGGGAGCATAATCCGGATCATCGGGAGAAGGAGCACCGCTGTCCTGTATGATCTCTGGTGTGGTCGTACCCTCGATGAGCTCATCGTATGGCTCTGTTACAACGCTTTCATCTGAGGTCGCCGCATCCGTCACAGCAACATCTGTAGATACGTCGCCCGTAGGCATTGTAGTGCTGTCGGGCTGCGAATTACCCGCAACATTTTCCACAATTCCGCAGCCTGTTGTTGATATCAAAGCAGCAGTCGTTATCAATGTTAATATTTCTTTTTTCATATAAGCTCTCCTCCGATTTTTACAAAAGTCCTTTATATCCCGTACATTTGAGGTATCATGGGCGTATTCATATACGTTACAGCGAGCAGAGCTCGGACGATCCCGCCCACAATATTATGATATCACGCAATTATTAAAAAATCAACAGGCGCGAAGAGATTTTTTAGTTTTTTATGGCTTTGGCGCGAAACGGTACAATATCGCAGTGAGGATCAGCTATTCCCCGCAAACGTTTGTGCGCATTTGGTTAAAAATAAAATATTTGTTCGCCTGTATTGACAATTGCGAAAAAATGTTCTATAATAAGATCACAAGGAATCGAACATTAGTTCGGATAGCTGCCTTTTCGTGCAAAAAGGAGGTAAGGGAAATGCAAAAAATGATAGACGGGTATGTAAAGAGCTGTGATCTGGCTCGCAAGAGGATAGAAACACTTACCCGACAGAAAAATGATCTGAAAAAATGCGGAAAACTTGATGAAATAGACGATCTTATGCTCGAAAGGCGGATAAAACTTCTGTATGACGAGCATAGTCAGATGCAGGAGATAATCTCCTATCTGACCTCATATATGAGGAGGATAGAAAAGAGTGCCGAGACGTGAAAGTTATTCAGATACATTTACGGGCGAGGCGGATAAAGGTATACGCGCGATAATAGAATGTGATGACGACGAGGGAAGGGCTTCGGATCTCAAACGAATACTGTTAAATGTTATTAAAAATGAGCTTACGCCAAGACAAAAAGAGATAATTATGCTATACTATTTTAAAGGAGTAGATATTGTACGCATAAGTCAGAAACTCGGAGTCACTCCTCAGGCGGTCTCGGCTGCAATGTCCCGTGCAAGGCTTAAATTATACAGATTTATGCAGTATTACTATTAAGGAGCTATTATGAATACGCCTATATATGATTTTTTGAAAAAATATAACGATTCGGATACGCTGCGCTGCCATATGCCGGGTCACAAGGGAATAGCCTTAGATGATAAGCTAAGCGAGCTTTACGCACTCGATATCACCGAGATAAACGGCGCAGACAGCATCTTTGAAGCTGACGGAATAATCGCGCAGAGCGAAAAAAATATGTCCTCACTTTATGGAAGCACCGCTACGGTATATTCTGCGGGCGGCTCTACTCTATGCATTCAGGCCATGCTCGCTATTATGAAACAGGAGGATCGGTGCATATTCGCCGTGAGAAATGTCCACAGGTCATTCCTGAACGCCGCAGCGCTTCTCGGACTTGATGTAGAGTGGATAATGCCCAACTACAGCGGCAGCATACTTTCGGGCGGTATCGACCGCTTAGCCGTTGAAGCAGCGCTGAACAGCTCGGAAAAACCTGCCTGCCTGTACGTCACCTCGCCTGATTATACCGGAAAATCGGCGGATATAGCGTCTCTTGCAGAAATATGCCGTCGCTTAGATGCACGTCTCATTGTGGACAATGCCCATGGCGCTCATCTTGCGTTCTTCGAACGCTCCCTTCACCCGATAACCCTTGGAGCAGATATATGCTGCGATTCGGCACATAAAATGCTGCCCGCGCTCACGGGAGCGGCAATGCTGCACACCTCTCGTCCGGAATATGCTTATAAGCTAAAGCCCGCGATGAGTCTTTTCGGCTCGACAAGTCCATCCTATCTCATAATGGCATCGCTCGACCTCTGCACGAGATACATAAGCGAACACATAAGGACGGACATTGCAGAAAACCTTGAGTGCATCGCGGAGCTGAAGCAGTGTTTCTCCGACAGCCTTCTCTTTGCGAAGGGCGACCCGTTCCACATCACGATAAAAGCAGCTGAAAGCGGCTTGTGCGGCAGCGAGCTTGCACAGCTTCTCCGTGAAAACGGAGTCGAGTGTGAATACGCCGACGTAGAGCTTGTTGTGCTCCTGATGTCGCCGATGTGCCGCAGGGAGGACTATGTGCGGCTGGAAGCCGCACTCCGAGCGGCGGCACATTCCGCGAAGAGATACTCCGTCTCAGAGAACAAGCGGCTTGACATGAAGCTTCCCAAGAGAGCGATGAGCATACGCAGTGCCGCACTTGTGCCCTCTGAGGAAATACCCGTTGACAAGGCTGAGGGTCGTATCTGCGCTGCTGTGAATGTGCCATGTCCGCCCGCAGTACCGATAGCGGCGAGCGGAGAAATAATTGACCGCCGCTGCATAAATATTTTCAAAAGCTATGGCATTTCAACCGTAATTGTGGTAAAATAAAAGTTAGAGATCAGAGATCGCAGGGGCAGATACGCTTGTCCGCCCGTAGCGAGTCCCATTGCATATAAAGGAAAATTTATGAAAAAAATATATGGAAACGACCATTTACTTTCGACCCTCGAAAGCATGAACAGGCGCGGCAGGAATCCCCATTCGATCATGTTCTACGGTGAAAAGGGCAGCGGCAGAAAGCTCATCGCCGATTATTACAGCCGGATGATAATGTGTGAGTCGCCCGTCGGCGGAAAGCCCTGCGGCGTTTGCAGCGCGTGTGTGAATATATCAAAGGGCTTTCACCCCGATGTAATGCGGGTCGAACGTACGGGAAAGACCGAGGGCTATTCAGTCAAAACCGCACGCTCGGTCATCAACGATGCCTACGTCAAACCAAATAACAGCAGCGGCAAAAAAGTATATATCTTCGCGGACTGCCGCAATATGGACGTTCGGACCCAGAATACTCTTCTGAAAATAATCGAAGAGCCGCCCGAGTATGCCTATTTCATCTTCACCTGCGGCTCCAAGAACGAGTTTCTGCCAACGATAATCTCGCGATGTGTGAACTTCGGAGTCTCAGTCGGAACGGAGGACGAGGCGCGCGAGGCTCTTGCAGAAAGCGGCTATGAAAAGAACGAGATCGAAACCGCAGTAAGCTGCTTTCACGGGAATATCGGAATGTGTACGAGCTATATCACCGACGAGAAGCTGCGCCGACAGGTGGATTTGACAAAAGCGCTCGCTGATAGTATAATAAGAAGAGACGAGTACAGACTGAACGTTGATTTTTTCTCGCTCGGCAGAGAACGAAGCGATATAAGGAACGTGCTTTCTATGCTCGATATGCTCGTGAGAGATGCAGCTGTCCTTGAAAGCGACAGAAATGCCGTAACTATCGGCTGCTTCCGCGACGGTGCGTCAGCTCTTTCCGAGTCAATAACCGTCTTTCAGGCGGCAAGAATGCATATGCGCATTGAAAAAGCATGGAACGCCATAGAAGCTAATGCTGCACCGCCGTTGGTGCTCGCGGCCCTGTGTGCAGAGATAATAGAAATCGTACAATAATATCAGGAGAAGACTATGAAGGAAATTGTCGGAGTGCGCTTTAAAAGCGTTGGTAAAATATATTATTTTTCACCCGGAGATATTAAGGCAGAGCTCGGAGATCATGTGATCGTCGAGACGGTCAGAGGCGTTGAGTGCGGAGAGGTCGTTATCGCAAACAGACAGATCGACGACAGCCAGATCGCTTCACCGTTAAAGCCGATAATCAGGCTCGCTACAGAGCAGGATATGAAAACTCTCAGCAAAAATAAGGAAAAAGAAAAGGAAGCTTTTAAAATATGCGAGGAAAAGATCGCGTACAGAAAGCTCAAAATGAATCTTGTAGATGTTGAGTGTACCTTTGATAACAACAAGCTGCTGTTTTATTTTACAGCGGAAACCCGCGTTGATTTCCGCGAGCTCGTCAAAGACCTTGCTGCTGTTTTCAGGACCCGTATCGAACTCAGACAGATAGGTGTAAGGGACGAAGCAAAAATACTCGGTGGTCTGGGTATATGCGGCAGAGAGTTCTGCTGTAAAGGCTATATGGGCGACTTCCAGCCTGTTTCGATCAAAATGGCAAAGGAACAGGGTCTATCACTGAATCCTACTAAGATATCCGGCACTTGCGGAAGGCTGATGTGCTGCCTGAAGAACGAGCATAATGTCTATGAGGAGCTGCTGAAGATAACCCCTAAGATCGGAGCTCTTGTAGTCACTCCGGACGGAGATAAGGGCAGAGTCGAAGACGTAAACCTCATCACGGGAAAACTCAGGATAAAGACCGATAAATCCGAAGTTCCGGTAACACTCGACAGGAGCGAAGTCAAGCTGCTTCGAGACGCAGAGATAAAAATGACGCGCGAGGAACTTCGTGCGCTGAAGAATCTCGAAGATAAATGAGCAGTGGCGGCACTTGAGGTCAGAATTCATACTGAAACTTTATATGTATCTTGTCGGGGAAAAACCTTTCCGGAGGAAAGGTTCTTTCCCCGAACCCCTTTTCCAAAGACTTTCAACTCCAAATTTTTGCCCTACAGGGATATGTCCCTTTTGCAGGAATTTTTGGACAGCGTCCCCAAATAAAGACTGGAGATAATAATGCAAAAGATAAATTACGGAAAAATGCTGGACGATACGCTCGCTCGGCTGCAAAAAAGCGGCGAAAAGCCGTCGCTGCTGCTACATGCGTGCTGCGCGCCGTGCAGCAGCCATACGCTTACGGTACTGGCGGAAAGGTTCGATATAACGATATATTTCTGCAATCCAAACATCGCTCCCGAGGAGGAGTTTGAATACCGCAGCAGTGAACTGAAAAGGCTTGTCTCCGAAATGGGGCTGAGCATAAATATCATCGAGGAGCCTTACGACCCTGAGCCGTTTTTTGCTCTTGCCAAGGGACTCGAGAAGCTTCCCGAACGCAGTGAGCGATGCCAAAGGTGCATTGAACTGCGCCTGAAAATGTCCGCAGCAAAAGCAAAAGAGCTCGGCTGTGACTATTTCACTACCACGCTCACCATAAGTCCGCATAAGGACTGCTCCTTCATCAACCGATGCGGCGGAATGACAGCGGAGAAGTACGGAGTCCCCTACCTTTTCTCCGACTTCAAAAAGCATGACGGCTATAAGCATTCGATAGAGCTGTCAAAGCAATACGGGCTGTATCGCCAGAATTACTGCGGCTGCGTTTACAGTAAGATAAATTCCGAAAAGCAGCGCGCTCATCGAGAGGATAACTGATATGGGAAAAGAGCTAAAAACTAATGCCATGCGATTTCTTGACAAGAGCAAAATAGAATACACCGTTCAGACCTATCATTGCGCGGAATTTATAGACGGTATTCACGTCGCGGAAATGCTCGGTCAGCCGCTTGATGAAACATTCAAGACCCTTATCGCGCATGGAAGATCCGGAAGCTATTACTGCTTTCTGCTGCCTGTTGCACAGGAGCTTGATCTCAAGAAAGCTGCCAAAAGCGTAGAAGAGAAGTCCGTCGAGCTGCTCCACGTAAAGGACATAACCAAGGTCACAGGCTATGTTCGCGGAGGCTGCACTCCTATCGGAATGAAGAAACAGTTCATGACCGTAGTCCACGCTTCGGCAGAAGAACTTCCGCTTTTCTACATAAGCGGCGGCAGGATAGGTACGCAGATACGCCTCTCGCCAAAGGAGCTTGTAAAGGCGATAAACGGTAGATTTGAAGATATCATATCCCTTTGAACCAATCATCAGACAATCGTGATCACACATTAAAAGCCGCACAAAGGAGCTTCCCCCTTGTGCGGCTTTTCATTATTCTTCCGGATTTTCGTTTATCGTCTGAGTGATATTTGGTTTACCCTCGTCCTCATCGGCGACAGGCTCCTGCTTAGGAACGAGCCTTGCGGCATTCGGGTCATACTTCAGTATGAGCTGCTTGACCTTTTCGTCTCTTGTGAGATTATAGGTTATCTTCATTGCATTAAGAGCGAGCGGGATATTGTTTTCGGAAAGATAATTTGCCGAAAGCTGAGCTGCAACAGAGATGACCTCCTGATTAGGTCCGAATTCGATATCGTACTTTTTCATAGCTTTCACGATCTGGTCACGGCTCGGCTGTGTTACAGGAGTTCCCTTCCTCTGGGCGATATCTCTCAGCTCGTAAGGTATCGCGGGGTGGGGAGCAAAAATCACGCTTGCGGTATAGAACGCTACCGCATCATCATACTCTCCCATATCAACAAGCATATATCCCACATTGGCATAGCATCTCGCTATAGCTACGGGAGAGGAAGCTATTCTGAGAGTTTCTCTTGTTACCTCAAGAACCCTTTTCTTGTTTTTCAGCAGCTTGAACACCTCTGCCAGTTCAAATCTCGGACCGCAGTCAACAGGATTATACTCAATAGCCTTTTCAAGCACCGGTATCGCATCGAGAGGCGAGCCTGTTTCAACAAGAATATACGCATATGTAGTTATATAGGCTGCAAAATCAAACGGAGTGCGGTTGAGTACCTTGTCGGGCTTGAACATCAGCTGATAGAGATTATCCTCAAACGGGTTGCGAAGGGAAACGAACTTTGCGTTTTCGCCCTCCTTATACTCTACAGTGATTTTCTTGTAAAGTCTCTCGGCAAGAGGCTTAGCCTCAACTATTTTTTTCTCCTTGATAAGCTGATTTATATTATCAAACATCTTATCAAGCCTAACGCCGTCAACATGAGTGAGCCTGTGTATCTCCTCGCGCTGTTCATCTGACATATTTTCGATAAGAAGCTCTTGTGCCGCAGAAACTCCGTCAACATTTCCCTCTGCGGCGAATCTTTCAGCTTCGCTTTTGAGAAATTTTTCGTTTTCCTCGGGCGAATCGCCGAGCTTTGCTTTGAGTTGTTCAAGTATATCGTTTACTGCCATAGTATTCTCCTTTTAGCTGTCAGTGATCAGTCATCAGCACTTATACTCATAGACGCACATCAACCGAAACTGCTCACCGGTCACTATTCATTAATAAAATGTATTTCCCTCACCTTACAGCAAGGGAAATACACAATCATCATATTTTTTTCTCAGAAGCCTCTCTTTGCCATATCCTTTTTGAACTTGGCATCTATCTTGTCCTGCTTCTTCTTTGCCTTAAGCTCCGCCTTGGTCATAAAACGGACGTCCTTTTCCTCCGGTGTTACGGTTTTCTTTACAGACGATGAGGACGAAGCCGATCTTGTAGGGGTCTTATACTCCTCAAACTTAGGAACAGCCTGCTGTGCAGCTGCCGCCTGTTTTCTCTTGAGGGTATCATCGCCCATTGACGAAAGAACGTCTTCAACGGAATTGAACACGGGCGTATTCGCCTTGAGTCCCTGAGTGTCGATGAGGTTCTTGTCAGCGTAACTCCTCGAGCTTGCAATAGCGTTGATGAACGACTGCGAGGTAGAGCGGTGAGGGTTTACAGCGATCTGTGAAACATTCGCAGTAGGTCCGTTTGCCTGAGCTGCCTTCTCAGCGGCTATTGCAGCAGCTACCGCTGCCGATACCTTTTTAGGAGCTACAGGCTGTGCAGGTGATGCAGGCTGTGCAGATGCAGCTGCCTGAGAAGGAGCAGAATTCTGTACCGGAGCTGATGCCTGAGGCACTGCCGCGGGGATACTGTTCTGTCCCTGAATAGGAGCAAATACCGGCTGACCGTTCTGATCGTAACCGGTGAGCTTCATCTGTACATATGTATATACGGGCTGGCCGTTTGCGTCATATCCGGCAAACTGAGGCACGTTTATAACCTGGGGCTGAGCAGCCTGAGCTGCTGCCGCGGGAGCAGGCTGAACAACAGGCTGCTGTGCCTGCTGAGCCGCCTTGGCTCTTATTTCATCTGCAAATATTGGTGTACTGTATCTATATTTATTCATATCATCAGCTTCTCCATATTCTTCAGGATCTGTTGCTGTCTGACCTTCTTCTGTCTGCATCGGCATTTCTGTATCTTCTGCCGCAGGTGCTGCATCAGCTATGGGCTCTGCTATTTCTTCAAATTCAGGAGCTTCATCAAGCATGGGAGCCGTTACCTCATCTATCTCGGGAAGCTCGTCAAGAACGGGAGCCGCTGCCTCCTCTATCTCAGGAATCTCGTCAAGAACGGGAGCCACTGCCTCCTCTATCTCAGGAATCTCGTCAAGGGCAGGCGCTGACATACCGTTTATCGGAGGCATGGGAAGCTCTTCCATCTCAGCAGGTCCTTCGAGAACAACAGGCTGGATATGCTGCTGTTGCATAGGCTCTACAGGAGCAACGCCCTCGAATCCGAATATCTGATTCGCAACATAATTCCACTCGGTATTATCCGTAAGATCTGCTTCGACTTCCTCACGAATCGGCGCTTCCGCTTCCTGCACAGGAGCAGGGATCTCAGCAGCCGGAGCTTCATAAGCAGATATCTCATCATCGGAAATATCTATTATCTCAGAATCGTTATCATATATTGATGAAACCGATTCAGAAGCCTGAACAGGAGCGTTCTCTACTGAGAACAGCTTCATTATATCCTCCTCGCTTTGTACCTGAACAGCAGGTTCAGAGCTATATGCGGGAACCACAGGCTCGGGAACAGCAGGCTGAGAAAGCTCGATATCGTTCATTTCCTCTATTTCTTCTGGAATATCCTGCATTGGTGGAACTATCTCGCTGGCAGAAGCTCCCGCCGCAGGCTGGCTTGGGGGAGGGATCGCGGACTGAGC
>CALEPT010000099.1 GCA_937910385.1 uncultured Ruminococcus sp.
ATATGGACACACCTACCCCGTGCAGCCGTATTCAATAACAAACCAAGGCTATAACCCGCATTTTTTCAGCGATTTATAGCCTTTTGTAACATCTTCAATTATTTACTCGTATCTGAAATTCGCATAGACTCTCTTATCACAGACAAATACAACCATTCTATATGTTCCGCTTGTTATAGGTTCGGCAAGCCTATCAAACATCAGCTTTACTCTGAAACTATTGGGTTTGGTAGTGTTGCCTTCGATATAGCAGAGATACCACTCTCCGTACTCAAGTGCATAATCCTGCCGCTTTAATGGCACATTGACCCATTTACCGTTTACAAGTTTTTCGAGATACGGCTGGCTGTAATAGTAGAAAGCCTTACCGATATTATTATCCGAAATGTCACAGTAAGCGAAGATATCAACAGAGGTATAGACATCTTTGCCGATAACGGAAGTAATATTTGAATAGTTATTTTCCAACTCGGTTCCTTCAAATGGGCTTGTCATAGAACCATAAGGGAACATCTAAAAACCCAATTTGAGAGAAAAAGAGTTACCCACGCTGTCTACTGCGTCAAGCTTCCTGACCGGGCGCCAGCCCAGCTTCGTCGGCTTTCCTTGTATCCGACGCGGCTATCTCATTTTCTCTTTTCAAAGCGGTTTTTAAAGGTATCCTATAGGCAATACCTCACAAAGATTGCGCGGTATTGCCTATACATTAAACCGAGAACAGTATAAAGGTGTCTCCGTGTGGGGCGGTAACGATCCGGCAATACGCTGGCGCGGAACGAGAGTACACCAGCGTCAGAACCGTCTGTTAGGACTCGCGTAAGCGCTTTATACTATTTTTCGATCGACCTATAGACAAGTGATACGTCTGAAAAGCTTCGATTAATGGTTTTCGGACAGAGAAATTGTCTGTAGGACGAGGAGAAAAAAGTATTAGAAGATACTTTCTCGATACAAAGAAATGTGCGGCTGCAAAAAATACAGCCACACATTTTGGTTTGTTCTTAATCAAGATACTGTGCAATATCTGCGTTCTCGGTATATTGCGGTCTGAGATAATCGTTTATGTCGTACTCTTCGTCGAGATTTCCGATCTTTACAAGGAACTGTATGGTCTTCTGCAAGTTCGGAGCATCCTCATCGGTGATGCGGACAACATAATCATACTTCGGCTTGATGCTTAGTACCTGTTCGGATGTTAGCGAAAGATCGTCCGCTATCTTTTGCAGGGTTTCGTCGTCAAGATCGTCGAACTCCTTGACTGCTCTTGCGTACTGCTCGATATATACCTTTAAGATACCGGGATTCTTGTCTGCGAAATCTGCGCGCGCAACTATCGGGTTCACTCCGAGAAGTCCGCAGTCGCTGCCCGTAGCGATAAGCTTTGCAGTGCCGTTTTCCACAAGTCTCGTGATATTCGGTTCCCAAAGCGCCACAGCATCCGCTTCATGGTTTGCAAGTACTGTTGCCGCGTCGCCTGTCGAGATATTCACGAGCTGGACATCTGTGTTGATATCAATACCATTTGCCGCAAGAAGCAGATCGAAATGCTCATGCGATGTAGAACCGATAGTTGTCGCGAGCACCTTGCCGTTCAGATCGGCAACAGAGCTTATATCAGAGTCGGCTGCAACGATAACGCCGTATGAATCGGGGGCGTGCGCAGCAATTGCCACAACGGGATTGTTCTGTCCGGCGGCGATAGCCGAAACTACCGGAACATCGCCGATAACGCCTATATCCGAAGCGCCCGCGGCAAGGGATTCGTTCATGGGAGGACCGCTTTCAAAGTCATTCCAGTTTACAGTCACATTATATTCGGCAAGTGCCTCCTCTATCCAACCCTTTTCTCTTGCAATATAGAGTGGGATAAATGCTGCTGAAGGCTGTATTGCGATATTCACTTCGGAGGCGGTAATAACGAGATTAGCGTCGTCCTCTGTATTATCGACTGCCGCACCTTCGGACTCATTAGCTGCAGTATCGTCATTCTTTGCAGCTGTGGTAGTAGTGCTATTAGCGGCAGTCGTAGTGTTATTAGCGGAAGTTGTGCTGCTTCCCGAATCACTGCTGCCGGAGCAGCCTGCAAGCATTAATGCGCTTAATGCAAGTGCTGTTGCTGATGATAATAGTTTTTTCAATTTCATAGTTAAGTCTCCTTTTGAACTTTTATTTTTGGGACATATCAGGACATCTCAAGTCCCAATGCGCCGTTATTTATCACAATATTCTCGCCGTTAAGATATTCGGGCGACTCCTTTGCAAGCCAGTATATCACATCGGCGATCTCTTCTGCTCTGGCAAATCTTCCGAGGTAAGTACGCTTGCGTATTTTATCAAATCTTTCTCCGTAAGGTGAACCACTCACCATTTCAGTTCCGACAGGACCGGGAGAGACAGAATTCACAATCACACCCAGGCTTCCTAAAAGACCTGCAAAGCTTTTGGAGAAGTTTACAAGCGCCGCTTTTGTCATTCCGTACCAGATATCGGGATTTCCGGCCATTGCCGCCTGAGAAGCGACATTCACGATCCTGCCGCCGCCGCGCTCCGCCATTTTCCTGCCGAAATATATGGCAAGCGTGATCGGCGCGATGAGATTAAGGTTCACAATATAGTCGATATTCTCATCTGTATATTTATCATACGGAATACCTTGAAGAATGCCTGCATTATTTATTAAAATATCAATATTTTCTGCCTCCGTAAGGAGACACTTTACAGCCGCCCTGTTTGACAAATCACACTGAATGATCTTAACACGCTGATCGTCTGCAAATCCGCAGTCATTGTTTCGTGCAGCAACAATTACCTCATCACCGCAATTCAGAAATTTCTTAACAGCGGCAAGCCCTATGCCTTTAGTGCCGCCTGTTATAAGAACTCTGCTCAAAATGTACACCTTCGATCATATCTCATATTCTATCCTTGCACCGGTCTCGTCCGTGAAGAACTCGTCATATATAAGCTTTCGTATCTGCAAAAACTCATAGCTGTTCCTGTTACGCGGAACGGGAAGATCTACACTCACAGTGCGTTTTATTTTACCCGGACGGGAGGAAAGAACTATCACCTTGTCTGAAAGATAAACAGCCTCGTCTATGTCATGCGTAACCATTATCATAGTTGTACCGGACTGATTCTGTATTCGTTTCAGCTCGTTCTGCATAGCAATCTTTGTGAATGTATCCAGCGCCCCGAACGGCTCATCAAGCAGCAGCACATCAGGGTCGTTTGCAAGTGCTCTTGCTATGCCCGCTCTCTGTGCCATACCGCCGGAAAGCTGCTTCGGGTATGACCTTTCAAAGCCGGAAAGACCCACAAGCTCTATATTTCGCTTTATAATATCCCGCTTCTCGTCACCGCTTCTTCCGCCGAGGGCGAAGCCTATATTCTTCTCCACCGTCATCCACGGGAAAAGCCTGTGCTCCTGAAACACAACCCCGCGCGTCTTTTGTGGTCTTGTGACTTCTTTCCCGTCGATCGTGACAGTCCCCTCGTGTACCGGGTCAAGCCCTGCTATCGCACGAAGGAGCGTTGATTTTCCGCAGCCGCTGGCTCCGACTATGCAGACGATATTTCCCTTATCCACGGTAAAACTTACATCATCGAGTGCCTTTACTCTTTCGCCCTTTCTTTCAAAGGTCTTGCTAATGTTTGAAACGCTGATATATGCGTTGTTACTAGCATTTTCACTCATATCATCAGCTCCATTCCGTTCTGTCGCCATAACTCTTAATTTCAGCAGTGCTGTTTCCCTCATACTGTCTTTAAAATACAGTTCTGCGTACCGTGCGCGGTCAGTTCCACCTTATCGTAAGCTTTTCGACAAGCTTTAAAAGCGAATCCATTACCTTACCGACAAGCCCGATAGTGAGCATTCCGATTATGACTTTATCCGTCTGTCCGAACTGTCTCGCGTTGATTATCAGATAGCCGAGTCCTGTTGTCGAGGACACAAGCTCAGCAGCAACAACGCACATCCAGCAGCTGCTGAGTCCCGTGCGAAGTCCTGTGAATATATTCGGAGCGGCACTCGGTATCACCACAAGGAAAATGTGCTTTAAGAACGGAGTTTCCATTGATTTTGATACTTCGATCAGCTTGTCGTCAGTCTGTCGTATGCCGTCCACGACATTTATCAGTATAGTGAAGAAGCCACCGAGGAATATCAGAAACACCTTGCCGCTCTCGCCTATACCAAACCACAGGATAACAAGCGGTATCCATGCTATCGGCGGTATCGGCTTGACTATCTGGATCACAAGCCCCGTGAGCCTGTCGAGATGCTTTGAAAGCCCTATGAATATACCGAGAACTATACCGAGCACCGCTGCCAGAAGATAACCATTCAGCACCCTGCCGAGGCTTACCAGCAGATTAGTCCGGAGCGTTCCCTTTTCGACCAGCGAAACGAACGTGTTCCATACCTTTTCCGGCGGCGGCATTATCACGGGATTGAGCTGCCCCTGTTTATCCATTATCACCCAGAATACCAGCACCGCTGTGACAAGGGTGATATATTCGGCAGCATAGCCGATTTTTTTAACCATAAGTGATTTCCTTTATATAGTATTTGCAAACAGCGTTTTTGCGTATCTGTGCAGAATGTCGAACTGTTCCTGCGTCATATCGGCATCGCCCATAGGATATTTCCGGTCAAGCGACTGATATTTCGGCAGTCCCAGCCTGTGATACCGCAGCAGCTCCCATTTCAGAGCAGTGCCTTTCAGTCTGTTAAGAAACTCCGCTATAAGCGCCAGCTCTTTTTCGTTGTCGTTGAAGCCGGGGATCACGGGCGTTCTGACCCGTATCGGCTTTTCGGGATAATGTTCCGCTATTGCCGAAATGTTTCCGAGTATTCGTTCGTTTGAAGCGCCGGTATGCTCCTTATGCAGCTCCTCGTTTATGCACTTTATGTCGGTCAGATAGGTGTCGGAGCGTTCGGCGGCTGCAAGGGCATCACTCTCCGGTGCAAGTCCGCAAGTCTCTATCGCTGTATTTATACCGCGCCTGTGGGCTTCATCAAGTATCGCGACCGTAAAATCTATCTGTGACAGCGGTTCACCTCCGGTGACCGTTATGCCGCCGTCATCGCCGAAAAAAGCCCTGTCTCGCTCACATAGATCGACAACCTCTTCCGCTGTCTTTTCTTCCCCGATCATGTGCAGCGCGCCGCCCGGACAGACCTTGTTCACCTCGTTCGCGTTATAAGTGAAGTTGTCTCCGAAATGCAGTCCCCGCTCGTCGAATGCGCAGTCAAACGCCTTAACACACCCGCCGCAGTCGATACATTTCGACCTGCTCCAAGCGGGTTCGGGCTTGAAGCTCTGGCTCTCGGGATTTGCACACCAACGGCATTTCAGTGGACAGCCTTTCATAAAGACTGCAGTGCGAATACCGGGACCGTCGTGGACAGAAAAATGCTGAATGTTGAATATCGTGCCTGTTATTTTCATATTACGCGCCAAGACTTTCATGCTCAGTGCGCTCGATTATGTCCTCCTGCAAGTCGTAGGACAGCTCGGTAAAATACGCGCTGTAGCCCGCGACACGCACAAGCAGGCTCCTGTACTGTTCAGGATTTTCACGCGCTTTGATCAGAGTTTCGCGGTTTATGATGTTGAACTGCAAATGCCACAGCTTCAATTTACACCACGCGCGAATGAACGCGATCAGCTTTTGCGTTCCCTCCTCGCCCTGCACCACCGACGGTGAGAGCTTGATATTAAGCAAACGGGAGGCGCGGTTGTTGTAGTCGGTGTTCTTCGTGTTGAAGTTTGACAGAAGTACCGAGGTAGGGCCGTTCACATCCGCGCCCTGAGATGCCGATGAGCCGTCGGAGAGCGCTGTACCCGCCTTTCTGCCGTTCGGGAGAGCCGAGACCACCTTGCCGAACGGAACGTTCGAGGACTGCGACACATAGCGCAGGTCGATATTTATTCCGAGCATTCCCGCATTGTCGTGCGCAAATTCAACGCCTGTACGGTCGATGAGCTTCGCAAGCTCGTCGGCGTACGGATCATCGTTGCCGTAAGCCGGAGAGTTCTGCAGTCTGCTCCTTACCGTCTCATATCCCTCAAAATCGTGGTCTATCGCTTCAAGAACGCTGTCCCAGTCGAGATCTTTATCCTCGTAGATATGCTTCTTAATCGAAGAAAGAGAGTCGGCGGCAGTACCGAGACCGATAAAATCGAAGTAGCCGAAATCAATGCCGCCGGATATCTTTTCTGCGTGAAGGTCGGTGCAGCTTTCAACACAAAGCTTGTGCAGTGCCGAGCCGAGGGGCGACGCAAAATGCTTCGGGCGCGTTTTATTCGCCACCTCCTGTTGACGGAAGGTAATGCCGAGAATGTACTTCTCCTGTGCTATAAAGGCGTTCAGAAAGTCCTCCCATTTTGTGAATGTGCGCGGGTCGCCGGTCTCAATTGTGAGCAGTTCATCTCCGTATTTCTTCATTCGGCCGTTCCGGAGCGCAAGCTCCACCACAGCGCCAATATTGAGAAATGCGCAGGGTGTGGTGAAAGTATCGAGGTTAGGCATTCTCACCTCGGTGCAGCCGGACACGGCGTAGTCGTTTGCCGATGCAGCGTCCGCCCCTTTAGCTTTCAGCAGTGGGATCACCTCTTCGTCGTTTATCAGCTTCGGGAACCCGGAACCCTCCTTGATCGTGACAGCCACCTCACGCAGATACTCGTCAGATGAGCCGGAATGTACTCTTGCCGCAAGGTCGGGATAGTTGAGAGGAAATTCACGCTTGTTTTCGAGAAGAATATAAGTCAGTTCGTTTACAGCGTCATTTCCGTTTTCGTCAACGCCGCCGACCGTTACTGCCTCCCAGTGCGCATATCCCTCATTGAACTTCACGCCTGCGGGACTTATATACAAGTCCTGATACTGCGCCATAGCCAGCCACATACACTGGAAAAGTTCCTTTGCCATTTCGCGGTCAATACGTCCCTCTTTCAAGTCCTTAGCATAGTACGGGTAGAGGTACTGATCCATTCTTCCGTTGGATATGGTAGCGCCGGTCTTCTGCTCAAGACGTGAAAATACCTGTATGAACCACTGGGACTGCAATGCTTCATGGAACGTCTCGGCGGGGTATCTCGGCACTTTTGCAGTTATTCTCGCAATTTCGAGAAGCTCCGCTTTTCTTGCGGGGTCGGTCTCGCTTTCCGCAAGCTCCGATGCCTTCTTGCTGTGACGGTCAGCCCACAGGATTATCGCATCGGACATTATAACGATCGCCTGCAAAAATTCTTTTTTATCTTTATCTGCGTTATCGCCGAGATTTTCGAGTCTTGCAAGCGCATCGGTCTTTATCTTTTCAAAGCCATCCTCAATGCCCTTCTTGTAGTCATGCACCCACTGGAGAGCCGAGCGCATGGACGATGTCTCATTGACGATATAGCGCGATGTGAACAGATCGGACGGTTCGTATGTGAGTTTCAGAACATCATCCGGCAAAGAATGTGCGAGATCCTCGTAGTAGGTCTTGCCTTCCCAGTACGGTGCGATCTCTTCGCTGATGATACGTATATCATCGTTGGTTATCTCAAACGGTGATTCTGCGCGGTTTGCAGCCTGCTCCGCAAAACTCTTTAAAAAGCAGCCGTCAAGTTCGGGGTAAATAAGCCCGTACTTTCCGTTTTTTCCGGCTCTGCCGACGAGAAGCTGATCGTTGTCTATGATAACATCTATATTCTCGGCGATATGGTAAAGAGCCTTTGCCCACCTTAATACAAGAGTTTCGCCCTCAGTCTGTTTAAAAGACTCGGTGAAGTATTTTGCACGCTGGATGTCAACAGACGATCTTGTATTCGCGAAGCTGCGGAAAATACGTTCGATCCTGCTGCTGTCTCCGCTTCCGGTGAATATTACCTTGCCGCCGTTCTTTTCAATTCTTTCTTCCTGTGGAGAAAGAAATAGTTCAGCCATTATGACCACTGCCTTCCAATTATATATCATAGTGAGCCTATATGAATTATAGGTTAGCGTTTATTTTATTATATTCATTGTAAGGGCCTTTGTCAATAGCTCAATTCATAAATTTGTATATATTTACAGTGCCGGAAATTTTATCTCAAAATTTTTATTTAAAATAATCATAACGCTGTTGTAGGAATTATGACTTTATCTGAAAAAGGGAACCTGTAAAAAGAAAAAATCCTGGCCTGCTGGCGCAGGTCAGGATTTTTTGACGCGGTGGTCGGACAAATTTGCCGAAATGGCACGTGCATTATTCTGTGCGGTATTGCCTTTATTTTTACTTGACATATCCGGGTTAATTTGGTAAAATGACCGTGTAACACTTCTAAGCCGGTTTTATTAAAAAGGAGCAAACATTAATGAGAAGTATGAAACTTAAAGCAATAGCGTTAGCATCAGTTCTGTTTTTGGCAGGTTGTCAAAACTCTGATTCGTCCGCCGAGACGGATGAGGATGATTTACGGACTGTCGAAAAAACAATACCGCCGCACGAATACAACGCGGTTTACCTGCCTTTCGCCTTGAAGAAACTCACTTATCTTTGCTCCAAGCTCCTTTGAGCTGCACATCTTCTCCACATCGGTATTGTCCGCAAGCCCGTCAAGCTCATCGAACGACACCTGCGCGTCAGGGTTTCGCTTTGCCGCGTGAATATGCTCGTACTTTTTAAGTGCAAGGTTTTTCACAATCCTGCAAACGAACGCCGCGAAATGCTCCGATCGTTTCGGCGGGATATTGTTCCATACAGCGAGATATGCGTCATTGGTACATTCCTCTGCGTCGGAGCTGTCGTTTAGGATATTCCGTGCAATACGCATACACAGTGAGCGATATTTCCTGTCTGTCTCGGCTATCGCGCTCTCGGAACGCTCCCAGTACAGCGAAACTATATCCTTGTCGTCCATACAGCACCTCGCTTTCCCTTTCACTTAATAAGTACGTTTTTTCAGTGAAGTCATTACGGTATAATTGAAAAAATTTTTAAATATCCTATCAATCCAATCAGATAACATCGGTTTTTGCTGATTGATAGGATAAGATAATATATACTTCTTTATTTTGTTATTATATATTTAATTAGTCTTTATTTAATTGTGATCGGTTTTCCGAACACGGTTTTTCCGTATTCGGTTTTACCGTGTACGGAAAATCAGTACACAGTTGAAAATGTTGAAAACTTCCATTCAAAGGAAACTGCTGTATGCGCCCTAATATCAGACGTTCGCGTAGAGTGTCCTAAATGCCAATCTACGGCGTTTTTAGCGTCTTGCCCTTATCGTATCATTACCTCACCCATTTGCGTGGCTTATAGCGCAAATGAGAGCGTATTTCGCCCCGAGATGATACAGTTGCGATAAACAAGTTCTCGGGAACAGCTCTTGCACAAATGCGCATAACCTGTTAAGGCTTAAAAATCGCACAATACTCTCAACGCGCATAAATAGAGGCTTCGAACCAAAGGGGATGTCAAATGAGTACTCCCTTTTTGTGCAAAACAACCAAATGATAAATATTGACGGAAAATTCATTGACTGAATGTAGTGTAGCCAGTACCTTTATCGTATCATTGCCTGACCTATTTGCATGGCTTACAGCGCAAATGAGAGCGTATTTCGCCCCGAGGTGATACAGTTGCGATGAACAGGCGCATTGCTAATAAGGGGGAGTCAGATG
>CALEPT010000100.1 GCA_937910385.1 uncultured Ruminococcus sp.
AGCCTACGGCGCAGCTCGATCCGGTTGCCGCCTCTGAGCTCATAGCGCTGCTGAGACGGCTCAATCGCGACTATTCGCTGACAATAATTATTGCGGAGCACAGGCTTGAGGAGCTTGTCCCGATATGTGACAGGCTAATGGTCATGGAGAACGGTAAAATAATAGCTTTTGACCGCCCTGAGAGAGTTATAACAGGGTTGAAAGAGCGACCTGAGCTGCTATGTGCAATGCCCTGTGCAGCCCGGCTCTATACAGAGCTCGGTTTTGAGGGAGACTGTCCGCTAAATGTCAGGGACGGCAGACGGTTCATCGAAGAGAATTTCCAAAACGACGTTAAGATGCTGCCCGAAAAGGAGTATTCAAACAGCGAAAGTCCTGTACTTGAGTACAGAGACGTTTATTTTCGCTATGGCAGGGATTCGGAGGACGTGCTGTGCGGGCTCGACCTCAAGGTCTATAAGGGTGAGATATTTTGCATTCTCGGTGGGAACGGCTGCGGAAAGACTACCTTTCTGCGCACAGCAGCAGGGCTTCTTCGGGTATACAGCGGCACTATAAAAATATTCGGCAAAAAGCTCAAAGAATATCGAAATCAGACGCTGTACAGGGAATGTCTCGCAATGCTCCCGCAGGACGTTCAGACGGTCTTCCTGAAAAATACGGTGCGCGAGGAACTTGAAGAAGCGGGAACGGACTTGCAGAGTCTGCCGTTTGATATATCACGCTTGCTCGACAAGCACCCTTACGATCTTTCGGGCGGAGAGCAGCAGCTTGCCGCGTTTGCGAAGGTGCTTGCCGCGAAGCCGAGGCTGCTTCTTCTCGACGAGCCTACAAAGGGGCTTGATGCGGCGGCAAAGCAAAATATAATTAATATATTGAATAATTTGAAAAAGACGGGAGTGACCGTGCTCGTTGTCACGCACGACGTAGAATTTGCGGCTGCCTGTGCAGACAGGTGTGCGATGTTTTTCGGCGGCAGAGCGGTCTCTTCGGGAACTCCGAGGGAGTTTTTCTCGCGCAACAGCTTCTACACGACCGCGATGTGCCGCATGACGAGAGGATATTATGACGGAGCGGTAGACATCGGCTCCGCTGTCGAGTTGTGCCGTATAAATGGTCGAAAGGAGAGCGGTACTCTGTGATAGTTATAAAAAGCAGGAGACTGCGCAGCATGATAAGGGTAGCGGTTCCGTTCGTGATGATACCTGCGCTTGCATTGCTCGGATCGCTGGTATTTGACAACAAAAAGCACCTGATAGTCTCGCTGGCAGCGGCGGCAATGGCGGTACTGCTGTTTCTTTCGGGATTTGAGAAGAAGTCTACAGGCACAAGGCGGCTCGTCATAGTTTCGGTCATGACCGCGCTTTGCTTTCTCGGTAGGTTCATACCGTTTCTCATGCCGATAATGGCACTCACGATAATAACGGGGCTGTATCTCGGCGGAGAATCGGGATTTCTGGTCGGCTCTATGACGGCGATACTTTCAAATTTTTATTTCGGTCAGGGACCGTGGACGGTCTTTCAGATGCTTGCGTGGGGACTTGCTGGGCTCATTGCAGGGATATTCGCTGAGCATCTGAGAAAAAACAAAGCGCTCCTGATAATATACGGAGCGCTCTCAGGCGTAGGATATTCAATGATAATGGACATCTGGACGGTGCTCTGGTACAACAGCGGTTTTGATTTCAAGCTGTACCTCACCGCACTCACCACGGCGATACCTCACACGCTTTCATATATGGGGTCGAACGTGCTGTTTCTGGCAGTTCTTGCAAAGCCGTTCGGTGATAAGCTCGGGCGGGTGAAGATAAAGTACGGAGTTTGATGTATTAGGGGCGCATGAAGGGGAGCTCCCTTTGGCGGAACGCAGGTTACATTTAAGAGACTTTGATTTCAGGCTCGGTAACCATATTTTCCGTTAAGAGGAGCAACCTAAATGCGCCCCTACAGCTTAAATTTCAAGCCCGAAGCTTATGGAAAGTGCGGTGTCCACCTTGTTCATCGAACGCAGGTCGAGCTCGCCCATTTTGTCCTTGAGACGCTTTTTGTCAATTGTACGTATCTGTTCGAGCAGCACGATACTGTCCTTTGCAAGACCGCATTTATCCGCCTGAACTTCGATGTGAGTAGGAAGGTGGGTCTTGTCGCGCTGACTTGTTATCGCCGCGGCGATGACCGTTGGACTATGCTTGTTTCCGACGTCGTTCTGAACTATAAGTACAGGTCTGATACCGCCTTGCTCAGAGCCCACAACGGGGCTGAGGTCGGCGTAGTAAATTTCTCCTCTTTTTACCGACATAATTTTATCTCCCGGAATATATAATGGATTGCTTCTGTCTGTATTATTACCTTTAAAAGCTCAGGTTATACAATTCATTATATGCTTTTCGGGAGATTTTGGTTTGTGGGATAAATGTGTTATCTGCTGCCTGAGATTTTGCTGTATATCAGGATACCTGCTGCCGTGACCGCTGTACCTGAGGCGTAGCATACGAGGTCTATCGTAGAAAAGCTCGTCCCTATGAGCACGCGGAAGAACCTGATATTGCCGAGCCCGAGCAGCTCCACAATATTTACAGCCTGCAAAAGCTCCACGGCAAACGTGAATATCATGACCCCTGCGGCGACTTTATACGATCCGAACCTGCCTCCGAGGAATATCTGAGCAAAGCAGTACACAGCCCATACAACTATAACATCGCCGAGATAGTTGCGAACGAATCCGCCGTGTACGAACAGCGCGATACATACCTCTATCACTACTATTATCACGAAAAGTATTATATACGGTATGCGTCTTTTCATTCGTCAAGCTCCTTCGCGAGATCGGGGAAAACGCCGAGGCTGCGCTTTAAAATACCATTCATCATCGCGAGTGCTATGCCGTAATTAGTGAATGGAACTTGCTGAGCCTCAGCTATATTCTTGCGGTGAATCATTTCGCGCTCGTTGAGCATACAGCCTCCGCAATGGATAATAAGTGAATACGGCGACAGATTGTCGGGGAACTCGCGTCCCGATGTGAGGACGATGTTCAGCTCTTTGCCGGTAGTCTTTTTCAGGAGATTGGGGAGCTTTATGCTGCCGATATCGCCGCATTGCCTGTGGTGGGTGCAGCCTTCGGAAATGAGCACGGTATCGCCGTCATTCATTCTGTTTATTGCCGCCGCGCCCTTGACCGCAGTCTCCAGAAAGCCTTTGTATCTCGCCATTAATATCGAGAACGAAGTGAGGGGGATATCCTCGGGGACTATCTTACTAACCACGGCGAATGCCTGACTGTCCGTAATGACCATTTTCGGCTTGACAGCGAGCTTTTTCAGTGAATCGGCAAGCTGAAATTCCTTTGTTACTACTGCTATGGAGTCTGCATCGAGCACGTCGCGCAGTACCTGCTGCTGGGGTAGTATCATTCTTCCCTTCGGGGCTGCCGCGTCTATGGGAGTAACGAGCACGACAACGTCGGACGGTTCGAGAAGGTCGCCCACAAGCCGCTTGTCGTTTTCCGCAGACTTCACGAGTGAAGCAAGCTTTTCCTTCAGCTCATGGATATTGGTCTTATTAACTGCGCTCACGGATATCTCGTTTGTGGAGCTTATCTCTGTGTCTGAAATGTCGGATTTGTTGTGAACTATCAGATAGGGCAGGCTCCTCTCGGTGAACAGACCGATGAGTTCTTGGTCGGTGTCAGTCATACCGACGGAGGAATCCGTCACGAGGACGGCGATGTCGGTCTTTGCGAGTATCTGTCGTGTCTTTTTTACGCGCAGCTCTCCAAGAGCTCCCGTATCGTCGAATCCCGGGGTATCAATGATGACCACTGGACCGAGCGGCAGCAGCTCCATTGCCTTTGTGACGGGGTCGGTGGTAGTGCCCTTTACATCAGAGACGACGGAGAGCTCCTGCCCTGTGACGGCATTGACAACGCTTGATTTTCCTGCATTTCTACGTCCGAAAAAGCCTATGTGAACTCTTTCGCCCGAGGGTGTATCATTAAGACTCATAATAAATTCTTCCTTTCAGATAGCATAAAAGGGCGGAAACTCCGCCCTTGGTTTATAACATTATATCATATAAAACAATAAAATGCAATAAATCGCGGAAAAAATTTGAGCTTCCTGCTTCCTGAGCGCGGCATGACGGCGCGGTAAAGATAAAAACCGTAAATATCACTCCGCACAGGTTGATTTTTTTGTGATAATATGTTATAATTGTTCTGCATTGCGGTAAACCCTCTGAATTGCCGCTAAAATTGTTACAGGAGGAAAAATAAGGATGAAAATTAGCACTAAATTGCTGTCGCTTGCCTGTGCCATCTCAATGACCGTTGGAGCTGCTGTTGGCTGCGGCGATAAAGACAAGGACAGCTCGGAAAGCGAGAGCGGCAAGAAGTCGTCCGACTTTACCGTTTCCATTGACGACCTCACCGAGCAGCTCGGCGCGGGCTGGAACTACGGAAACACCATGGAGGCCAATTCCAACGGAACTCCCTCCGAGACGGCTTGGGGCAATCCGGAGGTCTCTCAGGAGATGATAGATGCGGTTGCTGCCGCAGGCTTCAATACTATCCGCGTTCCGGTTTCTTACTTAAGCAAAATAGACGACAACAACGGCTACAAGGTCGATGAAGCGTGGCTCGATCGCGTTCAGGAAGTAGTCGATTACTGCTACAATGACGATCTCTTCGTTATAATCAACGTTCATGGTGACGGTTATAACTCGATCGACGGCGGCTGGTTCCTCTGCAATGGCGAAGATCAGGACTACATAAAGGAAAAGTATGAGGCGCTCTGGAAGCAGATAGCTGAGAAGTTCGCCGATTATGATGAGCACCTCATCTTTGAGAGTATGAACGAGGAATTCGATGGCACCTACAACGGTGATCCAAACCGTGAGTATTATGCAAATATCAACGCTTATAATCAGATATTCGTTGATACTGTCCGCAATTCAGGTTCTCAAAATACTCATCGCTGGCTCATGGTGCCCGGTTGGAATACCGATATAAATTATACCGTCGGCGACTACGGCTTCGAGCTCCCTACAGACAGCAATAATACGGCAGATGAAAACAGGATCATTCTTTCCGTCCATTGCTACGATCCGTGGGATTACTGCGGCGAAGAAAGCAAAAAGACCTTCCTCTGGGGCGAAAAGGGCGATGAGATAATCGAGGTCAATGGCGCTGATAAGCGCAACAAGGCTTCGTGGGGCGATGAAAAGTACCTTGAGGGACAAATGGAAAAGCTCAAGACAAATTTCGTTGATAATGGTGTTCCTGTTATCATCGGCGAGTTCGGCTGTATAGACAAGACTCTTGCAAATGCTGGTATTCCCAATCAGATAGCCGAAAACAGAGTTTACTACGACGGCTACCTTGCAGGTATTGCGGCTGCCTATGGCATTACTCCCGTTTACTGGGATAACGGTTATAACGGTCAGTATGGCTTCGGGCTCTTCAACAGAAATACGGTCGAGCAGACTCAGCCCGAGATAATCGAGGCTATAGTAAATGCCGTAAAGAACAAGGATCCGCAGAGCGGAAGAGATGCTGATATAAACCGCGAAACTGCCGAGATCTCCGCAGGCGATGACGGACTTCACGCTTATATCGGTGTCCAGACAAAGGTATATACTTTCCGTAATGCATGGAATGACGGTACTTACGGCAAGGACAGCGACTGGTTCTACACTCTTATCAAGTGGGGAGAGGACTCCGACGGCGACGGTAATGATGATATTATAGACACAGGCGCAGTGTTTACCGACGCCGATATCACCGAGGATGGTACTTATACCGTAAGCGTTTCCGGCTATGACTTCTCCTCTGACAGCGAGGGGCTAAATATGCTCTTTGTAAGCACAGACATTCCGTTCAACGGTGCTCTCAGAGTCAAGGACGTTACTCTTGGACTTGACGGTGAGGAAATACCTGTTGCTAACCCTGTAATTTCGGAGGACGCAGACGGAGACCTTTACATCGAGCTCGTGAATATCTACAACACTGAGGCTCCCGACATTGACTATTCGATGCCCTCTGACAGCTTCAGCATTTCATTCACACTTGAGGGCGTATCAAATGTGTTGAAGTGATTTGAAATATAATAGTAAAAGGGACTGAGATGATTATTTCAGTCCCTTTTTGTATATTGAGGCGCCAGCTTTTGTACAGGGGTGAAAAATGAAAAACAGCAAAAAAATATTGAAAAACAATAATTTACTATTGACAAATGATAATTTATGTGTTATACTACAGTCATAACATAAAAAGGAGCGCTGATTTTATGTGGACAAAAACTAAGTCACTTTTTCTTTCGAGGGTACTGACCGCCTCTGCGACGGTCATAATTATCATTATGACATTCTTCGTGCCCGCGATATCGCGTTGGTATGAGGACGTATCCGTCGGTGGGGGACTGCTCGGCGATCATGGCATTTTTCTGCCTATGTGTATTATCATGTACATCTGCGAGGCTTTTGCGCTGACTGCAATGGTATCGCTGATAATACTGCTCGGCAACATTAACAGGGAGCAGGTGTTCATTCCCGAGAATACCACGTGCCTTCGCCGTATCTCTTGGTGCTGTATGCTTGCGGGAGGTGCGCTGTTCGTGTTCGGACTGTGGAGGGCGGTGTTCTTTCTTGCAGCTTTACTTGCAATAATGTTCGGACTGATAATGCGCGTGCTTAAAAACGTTTTTGAGAAAGCGGTCGAGATAAAGTCGGAAAACGACTTTACGATATGACGGAGGTGTTTTCAATGCCGATAATTGTAAATCTTGATGTAATGATGGCAAAGCGGAAAATATCATCTCTCGAGCTTGCCGAAAGGGTGGGCATTACGACAGCCAATCTTTCTATACTCAAAACGGGAAAGGCAAAGGCAGTGCGATTCTCGACACTTGAAAAGATATGTGACGAGCTCGACTGCCAGCCTGGAGATATCCTCGAATTCAGAAAAGAGTGATAAAGAGTTAAAAAGTCAAAGAAAAACTTCTGTGGGCAGTTCTGCCTATAGCTGATCTCGACATTGCCGCGGCAATAACGAGCATGGTCGGTCTCTTTGAGTGTGTTGTCAAATATCCGCATTTCAGTCTAATAAAAAAGAGGAGGCATTATTATGAATGATTCACCTGTACCGAATTACTACAACAGCAGCGAAATATTAAACGGACAGATCGCAAGTCCGCAAAAAGAAAAACCTGCCTATACAAAAGCGGAGCTCGTTATCTCCGCAGCAGTTGCGGTCATCGCGTTTTTGTACGTGAGGTATGCCATTTTCAATATAATGGGCTTTATAACGACAGCTGTTTTTATCGCTGTAATTACAACAGTGATAGTTTACCTTAAAAATAAAGGATTCACATTTTCGCGCGTGAATATTGCTATAGCAGCGGTTCTTTATATTTTCAGTTTCGTTTTTTCGATAACGGCTAACGATCTAATCAAGTGGCTCGATCTTATGTTCCTATTTACAGCGGGAGCCTATCTTGTATACTCTGTTACTGCGGCAAAAAGTGATATAGAGCGTTTTCTGCCCTTTGCTTTCATAAAGTCCATATTCGTATACCCGTTCTCAAAGTTTGACAGTCAAGGAAAAATAGCCGCAGACTCAGTTAAGGGCTCTAAGGTCGGAAGCAACCTGAAGCTCGTGCTTTTAGGGCTTGTCGTGACAGTTCCGCTTACCGCAGTTGTGGGAGCTCTTCTCATGTCAGCAGACGATGGACTTGAAAAGCTGCTCACAGGTATTGCAGACAGAGTGTTCTCAGAAGATATATGGATATTGCTTGCCGAGATAGGCCTTGCAGTACCTTGCTCGATGTATCTGTTCGGAATGATATATGCAAACAGCTTCCGAAGCGATATAGATGAGATCAATGATGAGGAATGCAGCAGAAAGCTCGAATCAGCACGCTTTATAAGGAATCTTGTCATTTATACCGCTGTGACACCTATATGCATTCTCTATGTGATGTTTTTTGTCTCTCAGGCGAGTTATTTTCTCTCGGCGTTCATGAATGCTCTTCCTGAGGGATACAGCTACGCAGACTATGCAAGGCGCGGCTTTTTCGAGCTTTTCGCCGTTTCGCTTATAAACATGGGGGTCATAACAGGAATGAGCCTTCATTCAAAACAAGGCGGCAGAGAGAAACCCGCCGCGCTTAAATTCTATACCGTAATGCTAAGCGTTTTCACACTCATACTCATTGCGACTGCCATAAGCAAAATGTTGATGTACATTTCTGTTTACGGACTCACGCAGCTGAGAGTCTATACAACGTGGTTCATGGCACTCATGGCGATAATTTTTGTAATGGTAATAATAAAGCAGTTCCGCTTTGACTTCCACTTTGCACGTCATTTTTCGATAGCATTTACACTGATGTTTGCGCTTCTTTGCTTTGCAAGACCCGATTCACTTATCGCTGCATACAATATTGGTATGTACAATGCCGGATACCTCAAAGAGCTCGATACAGACGCAATAATGCGAATGTCAGACGACGCGGTGCTTACGGCAGTTAACATGGGTGCGGTCTCCGACGAAGAGGCTGCCGACAGAGCGGAGGGGAAGTATAGGCGCGACAGTTTAAGCATGTATAATATTTCCTCGCTGTTGCTGAACAGGAAAATCTCGGACTGAGAAGCACATAAAAGTTCGTTAAAGCTGCTCTAACAGCATAAAAATATCCTCCCTTGCGGCAAGTCCGTCGGAGAATGCTGTTGCTCCTCCTGCGGCGGTACCGAGGCGGAGGGCATAGTCGTAGCCATTCGGGAGTCCTGCAACAAATCCCGCAAGCATTGAGTCGCCTGCCCCTACTGAGTTTCTGACTGTTCCGCGGCACACTCCGCAGGAGTGTACCGCCCCGTTCTCATCGAGCAGTACAGCTCCCTTTTCCGCCATTGAGACAAGTACGTTGACAGCGCCCATTTTCTGAAGCCGTGCGGCATATTCCGCAGCGGCTTCAATGTTGTTTATAGGCACTCCGAAAAGCTCGCCGAGCTCGAAATTATTGGGCTTTACGAGGAACGGCTTATATCGCAGTACATTCAGCAGAAGCTCACCCGAGGCGTCGGCTATAACTTTCACGCCTTTGCCATCAAGCCGTACGCATATTCTCTCATAGACATCTGACGGAAGGCTTGACGGAATGCTTCCCGCGAGGATAAGCGTATCTTCTATTTCAAGACCGTCTATTTTTGCGAAGAGCTGCGCGAGAGCCGCGTCATCTATCTCAGGTCCCTGACTGTTTATCTCTGTTTCTACAGAGCTCTTTATTTTTACGTTTATGCGCGAACAGCCGCTTTTAAGGTGCACAAAGTCAGTTTTAATTCCCATTGCGGAGACCGACTCTTCTATCGCACGACCCGTGAAGCCTGCTGTAAAGCCGAGTGCGGCAGAGTCGACACCGAGTTCTCTGAGAACTATCGAGACGTTTATGCCCTTGCCGCCGAAGAATATTTTTTCCGATGCCGAGCGGTTCACGCAGCCTGCCTTTATCTCGTCAAGGTACATAACGTAGTCCACGGCAGGGTTGAACGTAACAGTATATATCATTTTGCTTACCGCCTTTGCTGTGAGATCAATAATATTATACCACAGAGGATATTGTTGTGCAAGAAAAATAATTTGCGGTAAATGTACGGACTGACGGGGTTGCAATTATTTCTTTCCTATGCTATAATGAAATTGCTGGAGAAATATCATCAGTCGTAGGGGTGGATCTATGTGTCCGCCCATTTTGAACATTGGGGTATAGTCCACGAAAGAGGAAAGGAACATATCATTATGAAGCTTATATCATGGAATGTCAACGGGTTCAGAGCCTGCCTGCAAAAGGGGTTCGGCGACTTCTTCGGGTCAGCAGACGCGGATATCTTCTGCTTGCAGGAGACAAAAATGCAGCCCGGTCAGGCGGATTTCGCACCGGAGGGCTATCACATCTACTTCCACAGTGCTCAAAAAAAGGGCTATTCAGGTACGGCGGTATTCAGCAAGACCGAGCCGATTTCCGTTGCATACGGCATAAACGGAACTCACATTGACGAGGGAAGGGTCATCACCTGCGAGTATGAGGACTTCTATTTCGTGTGCTGCTATGTTCCCAACGCGCAGAACGAGCTCAAGCGCATAGACTACCGAATGGAGTTTGAGGACGATATGCGCGCTTATCTCAGCGAGCTCGATGCAAAAAAGCCCGTTATCTACTGCGGCGACCTCAACGTCGCGCATGAGGAGATAGACCTCAAAAATCCCAAGACCAATATCGGCAACGCAGGCTTTTCATACGAGGAGCGCGGCAAATTCACCGAGCTGCTGGCGGCGGGATTCACAGATACTTTCCGCAGTCTCTATCCCGATACGGCAGGCGTGTACTCATGGTGGTCGTACAGATTTCATGCGAGGGAGAAGAACGCGGGGTGGCGGATCGACTATTTTGTCGTGTCTGACCGCCTTATGGAGCGTGTTGAGGATTCGGCGATACTTACCGACATTATGGGCAGCGACCACTGCCCGGTAATGCTCACACTAAAGGATTGATACATAAAAAAGGACGACTCAGCGGTCGTCCTTTTTTCATTTGATACAGATCATTCGTTGATATTCAGGAGCTGCTTCTGGATAGCCAGCGCGTCAAGAGCCGTTAGTCCGTTGCCGTCCATATCGGCGTTATAGCTGCCTTGTGCCGAAAGGTCATACTTATCGGGATTAGCGATATTCTGCAAAACCAGAACCGCGTCTCCGAGATCGACTTCATAGTTGAGGTTTGCATCACCGTAAATATTAGATATCAGGCTTCCGTAGGAAGCAAATTGTTCATCAAGACCGCCTACAAATTCAATGTCATACTTGTTTTCCGCGATCGTGTTAAGCATGATCGAAACTGAAGCCTGAACCCTTATATATTCCTCAAAATCTGAAATAACGTCCGAAGGTATTTCAATACGGTATTCATGGAATTGAACAGGGAATGAGGAGCCCTCTGCTAAAACTCCGTCATAGCAGATAATTATCCAGTCGTCAGGATATCCGAGTTCAGACGGAACTATTTCGTTGTCTAAATCAGTATACCTGTTGACTCTGAAAGTAAGATACGGAACGGCAGATCCATCTATAAATTGCAGATATGCCGCGTAGGAAACGTTCTGATAATTATCGCCTTCATAAAATTCGGGCACTTGATTGTAAAAATTATAGAATTTTGTCTCGTCAGGAATGGAATCATCACCGAAATAAGGTGCAGACTCAGAGAGACTCGGATATAGCTCTAAAAATTCTTCATCGCTCATAGCCGCAAGCTCGTTATAGGTGTAATACATTTCATCTGTATAGTCTGCTTGTGCGCCAGATGCAGGCAACGCAGAAAAGTTGTTGAATGCAGTGTCATTTTCATCGTTTGCAGAAGTATACATACCGGCAACAGAAGTAAACAATAAGCTTGAAGCTATCATTGAAGATAATAAGTTTAACAATCTCATGAAGTATCCCTCCTTACAAAAATGCGTTTAAATTAGAAAATTTAAGCGATAACAAAGGCTTTATCCTTAAGATAAGTTTACCATTTCGTTGATATTAAGGAGCTGCTTCTGGATAGCCAGCGCGTCAAGAGCCGTTAGCCCGTTGCCGTCCATATCGGCGTTATAGCTGCCTTGTGCCGAAAGGTCATACTTATCGGGATTAGCGATATTCTGCAAAACCAGAACCGCGTCTCCGAGATCGACTTCATAGTTGAGGTTTGCATCACCGTAAATATTAGATATCAGGCTTCCGTAGGAAGCAAATTGTTCATCAAGACCGCCTACAAATTCAATGTCATACTTGTTTTCCGCGATCGTGTTAAGCATGATCGAAACTGAAGCCTGAACCCTTATATATTCCTCAAAATCTGAAATAACGTCCGAAGGTATTTCAATACGGTATTCATGGAATTGAACAGGGAATGAGGAGCCCTCTGCTAAAACTCCGTCATAGCAGATAATTATCCAGTCGTCAGGATATCCG
>CALEPT010000101.1 GCA_937910385.1 uncultured Ruminococcus sp.
AAGGAAACGGCGGACGCAAAAGATGTCGCCGACGCTTTTCTGTGCGGCGTCGAGCACGCTTACGCCGCCGTGATGGAGCCGGTGGAGGGCACGATCCTCACGGTTGTGCGCGAGGCATCGGATTACGCGGCGAACCGCACGCACGAGGATGTGACCGACTATCTTTCGGATTTTCTGTATCAGGCGGGCGAGACCCTTCGCACTACGCCGGAGCTGCTGCCTGTTCTGAAAAAAGCGGGTGTGGTGGATTCCGGCGGCGCAGGACTTGTGTATATAATGGAGGGTATGCAGAGCTGTCTTTCTGGCAAAAAGCCGGAGGGAAGCCTTACTGCTGCCGTGTCTGCTCACTCTGTAAATACGGAGCTTTTTACGGCGGACAGCGAGCTGGGCTTCGGCTACTGCACGGAGCTGCTTGTGCGCCTGCAAAACAGCAAATGCGTTCCTGATGAGTTTGATACGAACGCGCTCATAGAATTTCTCAGCGAATTAGGCGATTCGATAGTTGCTTTCCGGGACGGCAGTATAGTAAAGCTCCACGTTCACACGAAAACTCCTCATAAGGTGCTTGAATATTGCCAACGGTTCGGAGAATTCCTTACTGTGAAGATAGAGAATATGCAGCTCCAGCACAAAGAAGTCATCGCCAATGAACAGGCAAAGTCTAAGGAGCGTCAGAAGTATGCAGTCATAGCTGTTGCCAACGGCGAGGGCATAAAGAAGGATCTCAGCGACCTCGGCACCGATATAATTATCGACGGCGGTCAGACTATGAATCCGTCAGCCAGCGAGCTGATAGCCGCTTTCGACAGAGCCAACGCCGATACGATATTCGTCCTTCCCAATAACGGGAATATAATCCTTGCTGCAAAGCAGGCAGCGGAGCTCTACAAAAAGTCGGACGTGAGAGTAATCCCCACAAAGAATATCGGCGACTGCTATTCCGTGCTTTCAATGCTTAATCTTGATATGGACAACGCCGACCTCATCGAGAGGAATATGAACGAGTCTATGGAGGGAACGCTCACTGCTGAGATTTCCAGAAGTATTCGCAGCACCGAAATGGACGGCGTAAGCGTGACTGAGGGCGAATACATAGGAATAATCGGCAAGAGGATAGTATCGGCAGATACGGACTGCTATGATACGGCTTCGGCGGCGCTTGAGCTCATGGAGCCGGAAGAACATTCCTCGCTCATTATCCTCAGAGGAAAAAGCGGTGATGCGGAAGTTTCGGCTGACATAGCTGAACTTGCAAGGAAGAAGTATCCCCTGCTCGAGGTCTATGAGAGCTACGGCGGACAGAGCGTTTACGACCTGATAATGGTGGTGAGCTGATGAGTGCAGGATTTTTCATCGCTTGCGGAGCGTTTGCGGCTGCCGCTTACCTTATCGGCGGTATCAACGCCGCTATCGTTATCTCTAAGCTGAAATACGGACAGGACATCCGGACGCTTGGCAGCGGAAATCCGGGATTCACCAATTTCAAACGTGTATATGGACTTAACGGCTGGGCGGTATTCGTTATGCTGTCAGATATAATCAAGGCTGCGGTACCTGTATGTATCGCCATGATAGTATTCGGGGAAATATTCGGTATGGGACAGTTCGGAGCGGCTTTCACAGGATTGTTCGCTATGATCGGACATTGCTTTCCTGTCTGGTACGGCTTCAAGGGCGGCAAAGCCTTTATGACCGGCTTCGGAACGATATGGTTCGTTGACTGGAGAATGACGCTCATCGCAATGGCAGTATTCCTGATACTGCTCGGAATTACGAAATACATGTCGGTATCTTCCTGCGTATCGTCCGTGACATGCCCTATAGCGCTTGCGCTGCTCGGCGCGGACAGTGCAGCTGTCATTATAGTTTCGGTACTATCCGCTCTGCTTGTGGTAGTGCGGCACAGGGAAAACTTCAGAAAGCTACTTAACGGAACTGAGTCTAAATTTACATTTAAAAAGAAAGAGGAAAAGTTTTGAATATATTTCTGACTCTTACATTTCTGTTTGCAGCGGGCAGTATGACCGGCTGGGGGCTTGAAGTCCTGTACAGCAGGTATATTACTCAGAAACGCTGGGTAAATCCCGGATTTCTGACCGGACCGTGTCTGCCAATTTACGGATTAAGTCTGTGTATATTGTACCTGCTGACTCAGCAGGAGGGCACTATCTCGGTAAAGTATGAGTGGATGGAAAAAGTAATACTATTTATCCTTATGGCGATAGTGATAACTGCGCTGGAATATCTGGTAGGCACTATAATGTCCTCTGTTGCTCATATCCGTTTGTGGGACTATTATGACTGCGGAATATAAATGGTATAATATGTCCTCAGTATTCGTTTTACTGGATGATATTAAGTGCAGTGTATTACTTCCTTATACATCCGCATACATTGGATGCACTTGAATGGCTTTCACATATCTTGCGTTTTCATTCGGTATAGGCTTCTTCTACGGTATCCTGTTGATAGATGTGACTTATTCAGGTCATTTACTGAACTATATAAGACGTTTTGCCGACGAGAACCAGATAGTTATACGCCTTGAAGCTCTGCGTAAAGAGATCTATGAAGGTTTTCAGAAACGCAGACCGAGATTTCTGCTATCTCTGAAACCGGAAAAGCCGCTGTCTGAAATACTTGAACAGTATATGAAAAAGTTCAAGATGAAATAATGATTAATTTCCCTCTTGACAAACGCATATATGTGTGATACAATATAATTGTACCAAAGATATGCAAAGGGGGCTTTTGTATGGAATACGATTACCGTGAAGCAATGAAGCTTGATAATCAGCTTTGTTTCCCGATATATGCCGCGTCAAGAGTTATCACGTCGCTCTATACGCCGTATCTGAAACCGCTCGGGCTTACATACACCCAGTACATTCTCTTTCTTGTGCTGTGGGAAAAGGACGGTCTTACGGTCGGAGAGATCTGCAAGCGGCTTATGCTCGACAGCGGAACACTTTCGCCCATACTCAAAAAGCTTCGTCAGCAGGGCTATATTGAAAAGCAGCAGAATGTTTCCGATGAGCGTTCGTTTATCATCACGCTGACCGACAGGGGCAGGGAGCTTCAGATGCAAGCGAAGGACATTCCTTTGCAGGTCGGGAGCTGCGTAAATCTCACGCCCGAAAAAGCACTGTTGCTTCGCGATACGCTGAACGAACTTCTTAAAAACCAGACTGCCGATGCGAAAGGAGAATGATACCATGAGTGTTTATGATTTCACAGTAAAAGACCGCATGGGAAATGACGTAAAACTCAGCGATTTAAAAATTAGCGAACATCACTCTATTCGCATGCGCATCGGTGTAAAGGAAGATGCCGAACACATGGGCGGAATGAACATATTCGGAAAAGGCTTTGGTAACTACGACCAGGGCATTATCTTAAGAACTTATTTTTAATTTGAAGGCCTTAAAAAAGTACTGTAAACAGGATAGTGACTAGCCCAATACTTTTCTTCTATTGGGCGAATTACAACACCTGTTTCAGGACCGTCACTAACAGCAGAAATAAACACATACTTACCTTCTAAATCTGGTCTATTTCCTTTAGGGCTGTGATATCTTCCTAAATAAATTCCTACGTGAGTTTTCTTTGAATCTTTTGTAGAACTAAAAAAAATAAGGTCACCGGGCTCTCTTTCTTTTTCGCTTATATGAACAGTTCTGTCATAAAGATTTTGAGCACTTGCAGCCTTTACAAGTTTATTTATATATTCCGCAGTTTCTTTATTTTGCTGGGTAACACTTTCTTCACTACAAAAAACCTTCCTGATTGTGTATGTAACAAAACCAGAGCAGTCAAAACCAAGCTTTGTTTTTCCGCCATATACATAAGGAACATTCTGATACGTCATAGCCTCGTTTATAAATTTTTGACGGACCGGTGCAATTTTCTTTCCACCTGAAGCATACAGAATTGTAGATGTTAAAACCAAAAACACAAGCAAAAAAGCTGCATAAAAAAACTTATTTTTCATAATACTCTCCCCTTACACCTTCTAAATCCATAAAAGACACAAAAGCGACAAAACTAAAAAAAAGAAGCCTATAATAAAAAAATGCAGGCATGAAGCTTTTTCTTTTTGTTCTTTTTCCTTTACGTAATCATAATACGTTTCTTTTTGAATATCTTTATTTCTTCTTATTGTTTTTAATGCATAAGAAAATATAAGGAATCC
>CALEPT010000102.1 GCA_937910385.1 uncultured Ruminococcus sp.
ATTTTTTCCATAAAAATATGCACCTCCAAAAGTGTCTGACTTTTGGAGGTGCATAAAATAGTGAGTGGGTTTACCAAATAGAAAGTGCATAGAATGAAAATCTTCAAATCAGAGAGATCAAATCATTCAATGACTATTATTGGGTTTTTACTTGCATCAAGTCTTTTTATTATGCTTAGCATTTCATATTCCGGTATAGCCACACAGCCTGCCGTATAGCTGCCGGTCATACAGTGCAGGAATATAGCTGAACCTTTACCGGGAATGACCGGAGACATATTGTATTTTATCACTTCCTCATATTTGTGCTTTATTCTGTATATCACAGTTTATATGTACCCAGCTCCCTTTCGGGAGCTGGGTTTGAGTTTTGTATATTCTGATCACAATCCTTTCTCCGATATTCTGACATAATCGGAAGAAACATATCCTGAATTCAGGAATGTTGTCCTCGTTGATATCACACAGGAAAAATCCGTTGTTCTGATCACTATATATACTGTTATTCTGTATATCTCTGAGCTTTTCAAGATAAGCAGGATAATCGTTTATCTTGTCGCTTGAATAGAATTTGAGCTTGTTTCCGGTAACGACAGGCGTAGCTTGCGTCTCATTATTATTCGTTGCATTTTTAGTAACATCGACTGTAGTTTCAGTTGCAGAGGTTGTTGTATTCTCAGTTTCAGACGGAGTTGTATTTTCATAGGCTACAGGCTCATCCACAGTATGATCTTGCTTCTCAGAGGCTGATGTTGCCGTATGTTCAGACTTATCGCCTTTATCCTTCATCATAAGCATACCGCCGAGAATTCCTCCGCCAACTAACAAGACGGCAATTATGCCTGCCATAACATAAACTACCGGAGACTTCTTTTCCTTGTAGCCGTATAACTGCATCTGATCGTTCTCAGGCGGTACATAGTACCCTTGGTTCTGTACCGGAGACTGATTTACAGGCTGTTCATAGTATCTTTCGTTCTGAACCGGAGGCTGGTCAGCCACTGGTTCGCTGACCGCATTGACCGGAGTGTTATCAACAACGGTTTGTTCCTCAGGTACGGTATCATACTCCGCACCTTCAGGTGATTCACAGCTTGCCGCGAGAGCTTCATCTATCATTTCATCAACGGTACGGTCATGATCTTCCGGCGAAGTGACATAGTCCGGCACTTCCTGATATTCTGTTTCGGCGCTGTTCTCAACGGCAGTTTTATGCTCAGCCGCATAAGAGGCAGCCTTGTCCTTCATATTTGACATTGCAGCGCCTGCACTTCCGGCAGCATTTTTAGCAGCTCCGCCTATCTTTTTTGCAGCGCCTGCAAACAGTCCGGCACCTTTATTAGCGACATCTGAAATGTTGATATTGCTGGCAGGAGCCTGATTTGTTTCTACTGTGGAAGAAGTACCCATTACTCTGTTGCCGGCACTTTGCTTTCCCCAATTCTCAGGCAGTTTGTTCCCTTTTTTCCATGAATCGGGAACGCTCTTATTCTGTCCCCAGCCTTCCGGCATTTTATTGTTATTACTCATAAAAATCACCCTTTAAGGTTCATCAAGTCCTCCGTTAGGAGGACGACATCTTTTTAGCCTTCTGAAGCCTTTTTTCACACCTTTGAAAACACCATACTTTTGCACTGAGATACGCATATATTCTGAACAGCTCGGTGTAAAAAGACAGGCTGCACGAATAGTTTTAGGGGCGAATCTCTGATACAGGAATATCATCAGAAGCATGATGTTTTTAGTCTGCGTGATAAGACAAAGCAGTATCATGACTGTCATTAAAATGGTATACTGCCATGATCGCAGACTGCTGCTAAAAATCGCTGTCACGGCTGTCAACAATGAGAATACAGCTATTTGCAGTAGTTCTTTATACAGCCTGAATTTTGGACGGATAACAGCTTTTTTGAGATCGTCCTTACGCTTATTTCTGAAGGCTTCGATTATTTCTTCATCTGTCATTGCTGATCGTTTTTGTTGAACATTCCCTTTACGGAATTAAAATTGTTCAAAGCACCCTGCTTTGCCGACTGGAATTTGCTGCCTATTGTCTCCTTTTCTTCCTCTGGTCGGTTTATCGGGTATGTATTTCCGCAGTGAGGGCAAAAACCGTAATTCACATTTGTGTATTCTTCTTTTGTATCATACAGCGGTATTCCGCTTATGATAGCCCAGCAGCCGCCGGTAACAGTCAGTAGACAGCCGTCCTTTAATCCTATAGCAGCACATCCCATTCTTGATTTGCTGCTTACAGTTTCGCTGATAATAACAGCTGAATTTGTGTCGCAGTAGGGGCAGTACATATCTCTTTCAATTACTACAAGTTTACTTCTCTCCATAATGGTTCCTCCTTTGATGACATAACAACGTGAAAATGTTATAATTGTTTTAATGATGCCGCAAATTTCTACACTTACTGTCACAGGCATCATAGATTAAGGATTATAGGCACATTATGGGTATTATCTGACGATATTTCTGACGGCGAATACACTTTTGATTCAAGCAGTGCCATACAAGCTATCTTCCGCTCCATAGAGGTATGAACATAGCGGTTCAGTGTAGTTTCAACGCTTGCGTGACCGAGTATTTCGGAAAGCGTTTTCACATCGAATCCGGC
>CALEPT010000103.1 GCA_937910385.1 uncultured Ruminococcus sp.
CGAGCCTGAAATTATGGGCTCGGTAATTTTATGCCACGATTCCGCCAGAGGGAGCCCCTTTGGTTCGCCATTTTTATTCCTATCCGCTTTAATGTAAGATATCCGGATATAAAGCCTCTGGTGGCAGTTATACCGAATAACACAACAGGCTCCGTCGTTTTCGGAGCCTGTTGCGGTTTTTACGTTAAGAAGAATCTCGCTATTCCATATTTTTTAGCGCCGCAGAAAGCGGTATGCTGCGTATTTTTTTGAGCTGTATCAGGGTCACAACCAGATAGCAGGCGGCTCCGATACCAAACATCGCGGGATATATCCACGGTGCTATATAATACGTCAGCCAGCCGGGGATAATGACCATCATCGCGTAGTATATTTTCTTTATGACGATATTTCCCAAAGGCAGACACAGAAGAAGCGATACTGCAACAACTATCGCCGTAGCCGAGGTGTAAAGTCCCGAAGCCTCAGCGTTCGTGCAGCCGAGTATCTTCACCATTGAAATGCTCGAGGCATTCTTCTCAATTATCATTTTTGCCAGCAGATATATTACCAGAATGTACAGTATCACCGCGAATATCCAGAAAAGATTGAATATCCCGCTCATCGAGTCGTCAAGCTGATTCGCGACAACTGTAAGGTCGCTTTCAGTTATTACTGTTGCAATGAGCATTTCGTCGATATCCGTTATCTCCTTATCAGAGAACCAGCCGTTGAAGTAGTCCGCCTCGTTGCCGAATATCTCGTTGAAGCTGCTGCGGCTTACCATAATGCACATGGTCGCGGGGTAGTGATATTTTTCGTCGATAGTGAACTTATACTCCTTGCCGCTGTATTTGTCGTGGAGGGTAAGCGTGTCGCCCGACTTCACCCCGTACTTTTCCATGTATCCGTCCGAGAGGTAGACCTTGCCGCTGTCAACGGACAGATAGTCCGAACCCTCGGATATGCCGTAGACAGTGACTGTCTCGTCAGAGTCGTTTTGAAGCGAGCTTACGCTGTACTTCTCCGCGCCTTCCGTTTCGGTCTCGGTAGGAGTTTTCAGTATATACTGATACTTCGATATCTCGGAATCCGTAACACTGTCCTTGTAGTTGATAAGCAGCGGCTTCATCATCAGTCCGAACATCAACAGCACGCTTGCAAGGAATATTCCCACGAACATAACGAGATACGCGGGGATATTCTGAAGAATTACCCTTATCCTGAATCGGTGCATGAACTTCCATTCCGGGAGCTTTACCGCTGAACGCTTACCGCTTCTTCCGAGGTCGTGGCGCAGAAAACTCAGCGGAGAGATCCTCAGAGAAGCGCTTATTACGAGGATATTTATCAGAAGTATGAGTATACAGGGAACAACAGTCGTCAGAATGAACGCTTCGGCGTTCCAGATCGTAGTATATGTCGGGAGCGAATAGCTGTGGTAGTAAACGTCCGCAACTATCTGTTTGAAGCAGGTATAACCGAGTATATTTCCGACTATCGCCGCTATAAGAGTCAGCACAACGGGAAGCGCGACATAGTGCCGCAGGAGCTCTCCCCTTGTGTACCCGGAAGCTCTGAGCGTTCCGATGACGGATGCCTCCTGTTCAATGGTGCTGCGTGTTGTAACGGCAAAAATGAACGCCATTACCGCGATTATGATGTAAAGCATTACCTGCATCATTACCTTGTCCTTGCCGACGTCGTCACCCGCGAACATTATCGCCTGATTATCGGGGCGTATTACGAAATCCGTCAGAACAGCTCCTGCGGCAAGCTGTTTCATTATAGCCTCGCCCTTGTCCTTCTGAGCTTTTTCGTCGTCAGGATCGGTATTTTTATCAATCCAGCAGTAGGTGTAATTCAGTCCCACGTCACTGAATGAGTCCCACGCACTGTCAGTCACCATGGCAACATTGAAATTAGTGGCATCGAACATCATGTCCGTGTTGTTCTTGTAAAGCGCGCTGTAATCCGAAAACGACGCGAATCCGCTTACGGTGAAGTCTGTATCGCCGATAGTATACGTATCGCCGACCTTGATGGAATTGTTCACCGCAAAGAGACGATCGATGATGATCTCACTGTCGCTCTCGGGAGCAGAGCCCTTCATAACGTCTATCCTGTTGACCTCGCTGCGGGGCTTGAACACGCGGACAGAACGTTCTTTTGAGTCTGTTTTATCCTTGCTGTAGAGCTCGTAAATGGTTATGTCCTGTTCCTTTTCGACGTCAGAGAGAAGTGCCTCGTCAGCGGGGAACATCGTCGTGAAGTGTCCGTTTTCAATGCTGTACTTTTCAAAGCTGTCATCGTAAGCCTGCTTCATGCTGCCGCCTGCAACGAGAAAGCCTGAAACAAAGCCGATAGTCAGGGTAAGAAAGAGAAAAAGCGCTATGTACTTACCGGGGTCGCCTTTCAGCTCGCGCGGTATTCGTTTGAGAATGGGGTCTTTCATAGCTTCCTCCTTACCAGTCGAGCTCGGCGGCAGGCGTTTTAGTCTCATTCATGGTGTTGCGCCTTATGCTGCCGTCGCGGAACTTGATGACCTGATCTGCCATGAGCTTTATCGCGTCGTTGTGGGTGACTATGATGACTGTATTGCCGAATTTCTGATTTACCTCCTCGATGAGCTTCAGTATCTCCTTAGAGGTCTTGTAGTCAAGCGCGCCCGTGGGCTCGTCGCAGAGCAATATATCGGGATTTTTGATTATAGCGCGTCCTATAGCGGTACGCTGCTGCTGACCGCCCGAGAGCTGTGAGGGGATCTTGTCTTTATGCTCCCAGAGACCGAGGGTCTTTATCAGGTCGTCGAGCTGAAGAGGAGAGTCACTCAGGTAAGCTCCCACCTCGATATTCTCCTTGACAGTCAGATTCGGTATGAGGTTATATGACTGGAAAACGTAGCCGATGTGCTTGCGGCGGTACTGAGTGAGCTGCTTTTCGTTCATGCTGCCTGTTTTCTCACCGCCGATGCTTACCGAGCCGCTGTCAGCGGTCTCAATACCACCTATGATGTTGAGCAGAGTTGACTTGCCTGAGCCCGATGGACCAAGCAGCACGCAGATATGCCCCTTTTCCACTCCGCAGGTTATTCCCTTCAGCACCTCGGCACGGTTCTCACCCTCGCCGAAAGATTTTTTTATATTGTCAAGCTCAAGATACATATAAATACCTCCGTGATTTGATTTTAGGCAAACACTTGAACAACTGTTCATATGTTAGTATACACTATCACGGCGGCTTTGTCAAGTCACTTCACTATAAAAATTGCGATTTGTAGGGATATATAATATGTTATCAGCAACCAACTCGTATTTTGTTGATTTTTTCGCAATGTGAAGACGGAAACGTGGATTCGCTCTACAACGTCCTATCACAACTTCTGCAGTGTCTTGCGTGCGGAGAGCAAGTGTCCGATTTCATGCCGAACTGATTCGGCTCATTCGCTGTTCTCCCCACAGGCGGGTAATATTCGCTTACTATCGCCTGAAACCTAACACCTACGGCTCGATACCTACCTCCTGAATCATTTTATCAAAATAATGAAAACTACACAGATTTTATTGACAATTGGTGTAGAAGATGTTAAAATAGTGTTATAATAAAATAAATGCGGTCATAGGCATACCGCAAATTGGAGGATTTACTCATGAAGAAAGCATTCAGGAGAGCGGTGTCCGCTGTATCGGCAGCAGCGATCTCTCTCTCGCTCGTCCCGATAGCTGAGTTCAGCTATGTTTCCGAAGCTGCCGATCAGTATTCCGTCCGCGACCCGTTCTATAATTTCAGCAGCAGCTACAATTATTACGAGTCCGAGCACTTCCAGTTCATCTGGGGCAACAGCGGCGACTCTTCAGAGGTCACCACAGCCTTCCTTGAGGGCAATGCAAAGAACCTTGAAAACACATGGAACGTCTACATGGACGAACTCGGCATGGAGCCGCCCTCGCAGTCGGTGAATCTCAGTCTGCGTGACGGCAAGGAATACAAGACTAACATTTACATATCCGGCACCGGTCTTTCGGGCATGGAGGACGACTGGGCATATATGTCCTACGACAGCGGCGGATATGCGTATATGTTCTGCTGCGTAGATGCAATGCAGTATAATCCACCGTCGTGGGTTCTTCCGCATGAGTTCGGTCATGTTATGACAGCTCATCAGCTCGGCTGGAACACAAATAAATACTCCTATGCGTGGTGGGAGGCTCTCGGAAACTGGTTCCGTGAACAGTACCTCTATAGCGATTATTCTACCGATACTACAGGTCACGGCACAGACTTCTTTGAGACCTACATGAAGAACCTCTGCTTCACTTTCCCCTGTGGAAGAGACTACTACGCCGCATGGCCGTTCCTTCAGTATCTCACTGAAAACCCCGAAAACCTCGACGGCTATGGAAATGAGTTTGTAAAAACAATGCTCCAGCAGGGGCAGGTAGACGAGTTTCCGTTCGATCAGGTGGAAAGACTGGCAAACGCCGATCTCAAGGATACTCTCGGTTATTATGCCGCTCATATGGCGGGTCTTGATTTCGAGCACGGCGACGCTTACCGCGCTCGTCTCGACGAGCTTCTTGCGCAGGGTGACTGGAACTGGCAGCAGATTTACACAATGCTCGAGCCTGTCGCAGGAAGCAAACACGTTTATACGGTCCCCACGGAGCGCGCTCCGCAGTTCGCGGGGCTCAATATAATTCCCCTTGAAGTCAGCGGCGGAAATATTGAGGTAAAGCTTACAGGACTTTCTGACGCAAATGGCGCAGACTGGCGCGCCTGCGTAGTTCAGCAGGCTTCTGACGGAAGCTGCACATACTCAAAACTTTTCAGCAGCAACGATAGCGTAAGTGTTGCATATACCGGCGGCAAAGCTTACCTCGCAGTAATTGCCACTCCCGATCTTGATACCGTTACAAAATACGGTCTGCCCGGAATTTACGACAACAACTCAGAATTCTCCGAGAGCAAGGTTCCCTTCTCGTCAAAGACCCGCTATCCCTATGCTGTCGCGTTCAGCGATAATGTAAGCATAACACAGCGCACAGTCTCCACCACGAGTTCTAACTGGTGGGAACAGGCGACTTACAGCAAGCACTCAAACGGCGGCGGACTCGTTGCAAGCACAGCCAAAGTTGATGCAAGCGTTTATGTAGCTCCCAATGCAATAGTCAAAGGTAGCGCGACTGTCACAGGCAATGCGAAGATACTCGACCATGCAGTAGTCGAGGGCAGCGCAAAGGTATCGGGCAATGCGGTCATCGCAGGCTACGGAATGGTCGCCGAGAATGCGACGGTATCAGGTAATGCGCGCGTTGATGATTACGCAATGGTAATGGGTACGGCTAATATCAGCGGAAACGCCAAGGTAATCGAAAGTGCCTGCGTATACGGTAACACCACTATGACCGACTATGCCGTTGCAAAGGGCGTTGCGTTCATAATGTCAGATTCAAGTCTTTCAGGTCAAGGTGTCGGCGACGGCGACTTGTACACGGACTACAATATCAGTTTCACCAAAGGAACAAGCTATGGCTGGACCAGCGCCCAGACCTATGCAAACAACCGTCCCTATACGGATAAGCTGATGTACGCATACGACTTCGGCACGGACAGCAGCATCACAGCCGCAGACAGATACAACTCCACCTATTCGATCAACATCGGTGCAGAATGGGAGAGCAGCCGTACCTCCGCGAGTGGCGTTATGACATTTGACACCTCGGATTATATCAATGGAATGCTGCTCGACAGGGGTATTCTCTACACTAATGACATCGACATTCAGATAGCACTGCTCGACAGAGACACTACGGGAGACATAGAAAATGTTCTGTATCTCGGAAACAGTGACGCTCACCTGAGCATCGACATTCAGTCCAACGACATTATCGCCACTCTGACAGACGGCAGCACCTCTCAGCAGGTCATTGCCGAGAATGCCATAACCGACGGCGTATGGGCAAAAGTCCAGTTTATTCTCGACGGCGATACGGGTCGCATCGTTGTTGACGGGCAGACCGTGGCACAGGATACTGTCACACTAAACCCGAGCGACATAGCAAACGCTGTTGATATAAGCGATGATTTGGCAAAGTATGTGCTCGGCGGTTCATTCAATGGCTCGGTTGACTTCGCGCGCTTCTTCTATGCAGCGGCAGAAACTCCCTCCGAAGTCTATACCGAAACGGAAGACCTTTCTCAGGCAACGGAGACCGTTATAGTCGGCGATGTTAATTTTGACGGCAAGATAAACGCATTCGACCTCGTGAAGCTCAGAAAAAATCTCACTCTCACAGGCGCAACTATCAGCTCTAAGCAGATGGCTGCTATGGACGTAAACGGCGACAACTCCGTTACCGTTGCCGACCTTGTTACTCTCCAGAGCTATGTGCTTGGCAGTGTAAAGAAATTCCCTGCCGGCGACACAAAGGAAGTAATCATATACAACTGATAAACTTAAAGGCGTTTCGTAAGAAGCGCCTTTTTTTGCCTGTATTGGCAATATCTTTGCATTGACCGATCAGAAGAAAAATGTTATCCTGAAAATAAGGAGACAAATAATTCTGAGGAGGTATTTTAAATGAAAAAGAAGATCTTATCCGCTATCATGGCAGCAGCAATAATGCTCACAGCAGTTGCTGTTCCCCTGCCGGGGTCCCACAGCCGTCCCACTGCGAATTCATATGCCGCAGACTATGCCGACTCCACTGCCGAGGAATACGCATTGCAGGTTGCAGCCATTGTGAACCGTGAACGCGCAGCCAACGGTCTCTCCGCCCTTAAATTCTCAGACGAGCTCAGTAACGCCGCGCTTGTCAGGGCTCAGGAGATACAGACGAGCTTCTCGCACACACGGCCTGACGGAACAAGCTGTTTCACAGCAATGACCGAAAGAGGTATCACCTACCGATACGCAGGCGAAAATATCGCCTATGGTCAGCGCACTCCCGATGAGGTAATGACTGCGTGGATGAATTCCTCGGGACACAGAGCCAACATACTCAATAAAAACGTTGAGTACATAGGGATCGGTGTTGCAAAACGCGGCGGAGTTTACTACTGGACTCAGTTTTTTGCGGCTTCTGATAGCCTGACGGGTACTGTTATAACGGAAAATACGCCGCAGCCGGAATTAACAACTGCCGCAGCGGTAACGACAGCCGCAAAAACCACCACAACTGCCGCATCTACCGCCCCTCTGTACACTATCACATCTTCTGCCACAACAGCTGCCGCAAGCACAACAGCCGCCGTTCAGACAACAAGCGTACAGACAACGTCGGTCTGCGCAACACCGAATGTTAAACGTCTTACTATCGGTGACATAATCAGGCTTATCCGGCAGAGATACAATATCATGTACTATTCTTTATTCTAAGCGGTATGGATCTGCTGATATGAACATTGACCGCAAACAAGACAAATAGTCAAGGGCGCACCTGATCGTGCGCCCTTACTTATCTTCAAATATTTTATCACTCGACCGGAAGCGTTATCATCTTAAGGGTATATTGCTGAATATAAAGTGCGTCCATTGAAGTAACGCCGTCACGGCTGCGGTTGCAATCGGCATTCTCATAGCCCTTTTCTGTGATGTGATTTTCATCCGAGCCATTCACACCGTATTTATCGGGATTCGCAAGAGCCTGAAGAATGATGACCGAATCCGATACATCTATCGTGCCATTGCAGTTAGCATCACCGTAAACAATATTGCTTTCTGAAATCGTCGTGGTTGTTGTAGTAGTTGTAGTTACAGGGGTGTTATATATGAGATATATGCTATCTACTGATGCTCCCTCCGGCCACCAGAGTTGTACCTGAACAGAAGCTGCATTCTTGGCGTTATCAAGAGAAAGCTCTACTGTTGCATTGCCCGAGCTGTCAGCATTAAAACTGAATCTGTCAACTATCCAGTCATCTGCGCCCTCGTACGTTTCATATACAAGACCGCCGTTTCCGCTAACACCTGCTGTAAGGCTACTGATATTGATGATTACCGAATCCGCACCGTTGGGATCGAAAGCAGGGTAATCGCTTACAGCGAAGATATCAGCCTTTACGGTCGTTTTATTATCGGGATCGTTATAAGTAGTAGTCGTTACAGTTGTTACCGTTGTGGTAGTTGTGTTGGTAGGATCATTTCCTGTCGTTGCAGCAGTGGTAGTTGTTGTAGTTGTGGTGGTCGTTGTAGTAGTTGTTGTTGTCGTCACCTTGCCTGCCCAGAGTATAGACTCATCGGCAAGAATGCCCATCATAGCATCAACGACCTTTTCAGACTCGGTATACCATGAAGTACCGCCTGCATTTCTGTTGAGATATCCATGAGCCTCGCCGGTCGGGTTTGACTCGGTATAAACGTTATTATCCCAGAGGACGCAAGGAATACCGGCTTTTTTTGCCTTTGTGAGATAGTCCTTAGCCCAAGCTATCCTCGAATCGGTGTTGTCGAAGTTCGATGCACTGAATTCTCCGATAATAATGGGAGCGCCCTTTTCGTTCATAATAGTCGTCATATTATTGAAAAATGTAGTAAGCGCTGACTCATAGTTTTCGCCCCAGCCGCTCTGTCCGGGGAAATTATGGTTTGCATACGAATCGGTCGCCATTGTGAAATAATACGGCAGATATGCGTGTACAGAAAGCGCAACGTTGCCCGCATTATCGGGGATAGCGATGTTGCGTATCGCCGTAGCATCAGACGAAGCGCAGTATCCGGGAAGCATAAGAAGTCTCTGCTGATTCTGCTCCGAGCCCTGACCTCTTACTGCGTTGACGAATGCAGCATTAAGATTATTGATATAATTCCATGTATATCCGTTATCACCGCTGCCGTTGCCCCATTCCGAAACAGCGGAGTTGCCTGTCTGACGCGGCTCGTTCATACCCTCAAAGATGAGGTGCTGATCATAGTCCTTGAATTCCTCAGCGACCTGAGACCATATAGCGGTTATCTTTGCTTCTGCTGTCGCATATGTCGAATCATTGAACTGTGAAACATTCACCCAGTTTTCGTGGTGAACATTAAGGATAGCATACATATCGTTGTCGATGGCGTAATCGACTACCTCATGAACTCTTGCCATCCACTCGGAATCAATATTGTTGTTTCCGTCGAGGTGGGGATACCATGTTGTAGGTATTCTGATCGTATTGAAGCCCTTTGCCTTGACAGTATCGATCATTGCCTTGGTAGTTTTCGGGTTGCTCCATGAAGTTTCTGTATTGAGCCCTGTGTGCCACGTATCTCCCGTAGCGTCGAGCGAGTTGCCGACATTCCAACCTATCTTCATTTCCTGCGTTATTTCAAACGGTGTTTTGTAGCTTGCGGCGTCAGCCGAACTGAAGTCGTTGGCTGGAGTGAATTTTACTGCCGATACTAAACAGGCAACAGCAGCTGAAGCGCTCACGATACGCTTCAAGGTTTTTGAAAGATCAAACATAATAATACCCTCCCAAATATTATTTTTGTTAATTTTGTGCAAAAGCACCTGCTTTTTTACTTTGGAGAAGCCGTAGTGCAAACAACTTTCTCCTAATCTGCAACTATATTTTATCATATTCGTATAATAATGTCAATCTGTTTTGTGCAGTTTGCCAGAAAACCGCACGTAGAATTTCAGCTTTGGCTTTTAGCAATATTGTATAATTAATTTTTAATTTAATGAGCGATTTGATAATATTTTGTTAATTAGGCGATTTATTTATCTTATCTTGTGCTTTATAACAACAAAAAGGAGCCTTCGGCTCCTTCGTGTTATTTTCAAACGTGTTCCTTTATGTATGGTACGACCTCGTCTTTTCCAATACCAAGAGCATAAGCAAATTCATCATACAGCATATTCTCAGCCTCAGCAAGGAACTTTTCATCTGCCGAATGCAGTTTTTTGTGCTGTTGAAGGAGCTCCTGCCGGCGTATATACAGAGTTTTTATCAGCTTTACGAGCTCAAGACGGTCGCCGCCGCTGATTATTTCGCGGTATTTTTCTTTTCTCACAGCCTCGTCATCTATCCATATGAAGTCTTCATCAGGCATTACTCTTATGAGCTCCTCGACCTCTTCACGGGTATAGACTCTTCTCATCTGTTCGGTAAGAGCAGACTTTGCAGTAGGCACATAAAAGGTATTTCTGCTGTCTCCGACCGGGCGGAGGACGTAGTACTCGACATTTTCGCCGCTGAAATCTCTCTCCTCGATTGCCGAGATCTCGCAAACGCCGTACGAAGCATACACAACGACATCGTTCACCTTATACATCTGAAATACCTCCAATATAAATCGTATTGCAAAAAGTCATTATAATAATTATAACATATTTTTGCGAAAAATGTTATAGGCATTATGCACAAAAATACAAAAACAGGACGGATATACCGTCCTGTTTCTTATCATTTTTTCTTGTTTTTGCCCTTGCCGCCGCTCTTCTTTACAGTATCCTCAGCTTTTTCGGCAGCCCTTTCAAGCTGCTCGGACGCACCGTCAGGATCATCTTCGGTCTTTTCAGCTTCTTCCTCAAGAGCCTTGATGTTTTCTTCAGCGTTCTTGGCAAGCTTGTTTGCCTTTTCATCCTCAGCGCTGACTTTATCCTTGAGGTCTTCCGCCTTGTCACCGAGATCTTCCGGAAGCTTCTCTGCTACAGCTCCTTTGGACTTGATTATTTTCACGTCCTTTTTTGCCGCAGCTGCCGCAGCAGCTTCAGCCGCAGTGCCTTCGGGATCCTCTTTTGCCTTTTTGAGAAGTTCCTTATCCTTGCGCCTTGCAATGAGTATCTTGTTATTCTTTGAATCGTAGATATAGAACATTACGAGTATGCCTATGCCGAGTATCAGAGTAACAACGCCCATTGTGAATCCGGGAGGAGTATACTTCATCGAAACCGTGTGATGACCCGCGGGGAGCTTTATTCCGATAAGTGTTCCGAGCACGATTATCTCGCCTGTATCACCCTGAGCATTATTCAGCGTTGTTGTTCCGTCCTCATTAGCAGTCTGTACTATCAGGCTGTCGATAGTCTTTCCGTCAACCTTTATCTTCCAGCCCGGCTCATACGGGATAGTTGTCATGAGTATCTGTCCCTGCTGAGCGTCAACCTCGCCCACGAGATAGCGGTCGTTGGACTTTTCTGTGTCTATGACCCATTCGTTCTGCTTGAGCTTGTTGATGTCCTCCTCGAACGCTTCCTCGTCGAGGTAATAGAAGTTGAAGCCGTTATTCTTTCTCACCATGAGGTACTCGTTGCTGCCGGTATACTGACCGCCGCTACCCGAAGCCTGAATGGTAAGTCTCACCTCGACCTCTGTGCCTGCGTCAAATGGACCTATTCTCACGATAGGCGAGGAATTGGTGTTAAAGTAGGTGCCGTATCCCTCGTGACCGTAAAAGTTTCCGTCCTCGTCCTTTGTGGAGGATACCCATACGTTGCAAGCCTTACGCATTTCCGAGCCGAGGTGCATATAGATATCTCCATCGTGGGGAACTGTAACATGAATATTTACAACAGCATCGTCAACGCCCGCAAACGCCTCATAGCAGTCGTGAACCGTACCCGTCGAGTTGGTATAGTCATGGAGGTAAACCTTTGAATCGTCGTAGGAAACCTCATAATCGAACGGTATATAGTACTGTTTGGGGATTATGGGCATTGTGGTGTAATCCTCTGTGTTGCCTGTCATAGAGCTTAGGAAGTTGTTAAGGCTGTTGAAAGGATTATCGTTGCCGAGTCCGGTCAGGATAGTTATATCGTCGTCAGCCATATAGCCTATGCTTAGTGCATTTGGGTTTTCATAGATATCGACTGTTGATGTCTGATCATTGTCCTTTGTATATGTCGTAGAGAATATTTTCTGATATGAAGCATCGAGCATATTTGTGCTTCCTGATTTTCTGCTCGGATCATCAAGAACGTACTTTATACCGAGTATCGAATCCGCAACAGGATTGCAGCCTTCATACTTTGACTCGAAGCTCTGTGTGAAATAGCCCATCGTCTCAATGAACTTGATAGCTCTTGCGTTCATTACCGAACTCGAGTGAGAAATGCCCTTGAGACCGTAAGCGAGGTTATCGTTTACCATACGGTTATAGGTCTTTTCAGCGCGGTAGAAGCCGCTGTCGTACTCCTCAAGCTGTTCCACGACATCGGGCGCGCTCATTATCTCAGTGTAGGTGCTCTTGTCAGAGTTGCCTACCTCTTTGAATATCTTGCGGAACGAGTCGTAGCAGTTATAGCCGCCCTCGAAGAATATCAGCGCAGCCATGCACACTGTAGCGACCTTTTTGTATGTCTGCTTTTTTGACCTTGAGTAAATATATATAAGCACAAAGTAAGCGATGAGCAGAGCCATACCGAAACCGATAGTGCCGAGCCAGAGCTCGTCCCACTTATCGCTGCCGTGATTCATTGTATCGGTGTACGGAGTTGTGGCAACATACTTGTACTTGCTCTCGTTATACGCGAAAAATCCGCCGCTTTCAAGCGAGTAACCGCTGATACCGTTCTTTTCCTTATAGCTCTTGTAATACTCCATTACAGAATAGAACAGCAGAGTCAGAACGCCTACTATTCCCGCAGATATGCTAAGCGGTATTATCGACTTCTTAGCCTCCTTCTCGCTCTCATAGCCGTCCAGCTTAGAGAATGCTTCCGCTGCCATTGAAACCATAATGAACGAGAGAATAAACGAATATCTGTAAGGAAGCCAGTTAGGATCCTGTCCGCCGTGCCAGAGCATATTTATCGGCTTGATATACATACTGAAAAGCAGAATGAACATCAGGAGTCCATAGCCTATCTTTCTGTTTGCCTTTATCTTCTTGTTAAAAGCGTACATCGGCAGCAGCAGGAAGGTCATGACCCCGCAGTATATCTCAGGTCTTCCGTAGAATCCGGTCCCTGTGTCAACGTTTACCGAGTAATACTGGTTCGGAAGCATACAAGCCACCAACTCAATAGGATTGAACATGGTTTTCAGGCTGTAATCCGGCTCAGAGAAGTCAAACTTACCGAGAGCCAGAGCGTTGTAGACGGGAAGTATCATAATGATACTGCACATCATAACAACTACAGTAGAGCCTACCATAACTCCTATAGTTTTCGCATACTCACCCGCATCCTTATACTTACGTGTCTTGCCAAAGAACAGGTAGTAAACAAAGTAAAGTGCTATGAAAATGGCTATCATGAAGCCAATGTAGAAGTTCGCAATGAACATCAGCGCTGTAGGAATGATGTAGTTTATCTTTCTTCCGTCGTCGATCAGGTACTCCACGCCAAGGATTATCAGCGGCAGGAATATCGGTCCGTCGATCCACATCGGGTCGATGAGCTGTATAACAACATACGCCATCATGGCATACATATTTGAAAACAGCAGTGACTGAAGAGGCTTGAGCCCCTTTGACTTCTGTGCATATATGCAGAACGTCAGACCGGCTGCACCGACCTTGCACATCTGCATTATCATCATGCTTTCAAGTATCATTTTTCTCGGCAGCAGTATTACAATAAGTGTAAACGGACTTGCGAGATAGTATCCTATGATACCCATAAAGCCGCCGGAAAGGTTACGGCTCCAGCTGTAGAATGCGCTTCCGTCCCCCCAGAAAGCATCTCTCAGGGATTCAAAGTAGTAGATGTACTGACCGTTCAGGTCAAGCGTGAGCACCGAACGTTCCCCGAAAGGATACACATCGAAATTGATATAAGCGATAAGCGTCAGCAGAAAGGGGATGAAAAACGCTGCAAGGTAATACAGCGGTTTGTATTTATTTCCCCTTCTTTCGGCTATCACATCTGCGGCGGTGCGCACCGGTTTTGCGCTTCCGACCGCCTTTGCTCTCTGCCCTGCGCCGCCCGAGCGTTTTTTCGCCTTAGCGGCAGAGGCCTTTGACTTAGCCAATGTTGTTCCTCCTTTTTCGGGCGGCAAAAGCCATATTACCCGATTATAATTATCATTTTGTATTATAACACACTATCAATGAAAAAGCAAGTAGGCGGCGAAAATTTTACAGTTTAATTCTCTACGGCCCGAGCAAGGCTCTGCAAAAGCTTCGCCGGACCCAAAGCATTGATCCGACTGACCGCACAAAAAGAGCGGCAAAGGGCCCCCCTTTGGCGGAATCGCGGCATAAAATTACCGAGCCCATTATTTCAGGCTCGGTAATCCACTTTTTCTGCTGAAGGAAGCTGACTTAATGCCGCCATTTATAACTTTTTACTTCTTCTTTTTCTTTTCATCAGGCTTTTCATCGTCAGCCTCATCAACGATCTCTTCTATTACATCGGCTATGTCGCCTTCGTCATCATCGTCATTTTCCGCATCAGCTTTCTCAGCAGCCTTCCTGCCGGAATCATGACTGATAGCCTTTACAAACGCAACAGCGATATATATAACGAATATGAGCACTTCTACAAGAAGGATCGGCAATATGGAGCTCTTTGCTACGCCGCCTATCGACGATCCTGCACTTTTTACCGCCGGAACAAGTATATTATAGGCATTTCCGAATGCAACATCCTCATAATATTCATCTGCTGTGATCTCAGTCAGATCAACAAGCTCCCTTACCTTATCGCTGAGCGAAGCAAGATCTGCCTCTACCTGAGTTATCTGAGCTTCGGTAGCATTCTTGTTGCTCTTGAGAGCATCTCTTCTTGACTTATAGAATTCTATGCTCTGCTTGGTTTCTGCAAGATCAGTAGCTGTAGAGACCTTACGGTCAATGAGCTTATCATATTCTTCGGAAGCCTGAGAGTATGAAGTATCATTTCCGTCAGTTCCGTTGCCGAAGATAAGGATAGTATCCTTTTCATACTGTGCGATAGATTCGGTTATCGACGCCAGTCTTTCCTCAAGCTGAGTCTGGGTACGTGTAAGGCTCTCGATCCTGTACTCATAATAAGCAATGGAAGTTTCCTTATCCTTTGTGATATTATTTATGCTGATGTAAGAGGATATCCTGTCGAGGTCGATACTCTCGATAGTGGTAGTTACCTGATAAAGGTCATTGAAGGTATAGCCCGTCTGATTAGAGCGGAACAGCGTAGTGTCATCGTTTGCAAGCTCTTTGAGATATCTTTCCAGAGTGTCAAGGGTAGTCTTGAACACATCTACCTGCTCGGCATAGTCATAATCGGTGTACTGAACAGCCGGAACAGCAGTACCGAGCGAGTTATTGTAGCCATACTTGTCGTAAAAATAATCCCTGTAGCATTCAAGGAGAGTATTAAGTATCTGAACGCCCTCGGATTTTGAAAATCCCGCATTTCCGTAATCAAAATTCACCTTGAATTTTGTGGGATAATATGTTACGTCCAGCATAGCCTCAGCTGCAGAAAGATTTCCGGAAGAAGCGTTCTCGTAGACGCTATTGTAAACGGTTATCCTGTCAATGGCGTCATCGGGGATAATGCCCTCAAACGACATATTTTCTCTTATGCTTTCAAGATGTTCCATATCCATATCAAGACGTGTGAGAGCGTCTTCAATGACGGTCGGATTCTTGATAGAATTGATATCAAAAACTCTGCCTGCCGGATCCTTACCCTTTTCAATGCCGCTGTAGCTGAAGCTTACCAAGGCCGTAATGGCAGGCTTCCGGATCGCGGTCACTATACCCACTGCACAAACCGTGAGTATGCCGGCAATTATAGCAGCAACGATCCATATTGCAAAGAATTGCTTGATCTTCTTGAATATTCCGGAAAGCGAGACAACGACCTCGTCCTTGTTATCCTCCTGATTTTTTATCGTAATGTTGAGATTACGTTCATCCTTCTTAGCCATTTTTACCTCCGTTTACATAGTAAAAGCCATAAATACAGGGATTGCTTTTACTGTGGTTTGCCGAATTATTATTTTACCACTAAAAGCGCGTCAAGTCAAGACTTTTCGGCAGTTTTCCAGCATTTATCTAAATAAACACCGCCGCATCTTCCGTGATTTGGCAAAATGAACAACCAATATATCATTCAAAAGCGATATCCTTGAGCTCTATCATACCATCGCCGCGGAATACAAGATAGACAGGAAAAACTCCGTCGTGAAAGGAAAGCTCAGAGGAAAACTCAGTCCAATTTTCAGCCGGCGATATCGGTACCGTACAGACCGGTTCTCCTTCCATAGCGGTATGAACCTGTATAACACCGCTGCCCTGCCCTCTTACGGTGAGGGAAATGCTCTTAACGTTCTCAAAACTGAAATACTTGAATCCGATGAGTGTGCCGTCTGAAATTTCACCGATATATCGGTCTGTATACCGGCTGACTCCCCCGTCTTCAAGGTCAGCACCTAATGCGGTATCGGAGAAATTACTGTGCGTGACATTCGGGAAACTCTCGGCGTATATTCTGTTGGAGCCGTGCGGCATATGCCCGTTGCTGATATTACAAGCAATGACCGCCGGATAGCTTCCCCTTCCAATGAGCGGAGCTCCGTTGAGTCCGCACGAGGTCATCTCCACCTGACTTATACTGCCGTCTGAAGCTATTCTGATACGCTCGGCACACGCCTGTCTGCTATAATCCGATTTATGTGTAAGGCGATGATAAAAAACGTACCATTGCCCGTTGATCTCTATGATACTGCCGTGTGTAGTGCCCGTCATATTGAGCCTGTCGCTATCGCTTCTGCCGTCGATACCGACATCTCCGTTAGAAACGATAGTCCCGCCGAAAGCAAAGCCGCCGTCGGGGCGGTCGCTCACGGCATAGCAGAGCTCGTGGTTCTTCTGAGAGGAGTAGACGAAATAGTACTTATCTCCTACCTTGCGCATGGAGCTTGCCTCAAAAAACTCATGTCCGCCGAAGTCCGCCTCATACGGGATAATATGCTGAGGCTCGCTCTTTACGGTGAGCATATCGTTCTCAAGAACCGCCATGCACGCGCCGTTCACGTTATCAGGCGTACCCAGCACCTCTTCACGGGACTTGTTGTAGCGCTCCATAACGTTCGTGAGCTTTTCTTCATCACGAGCAAGAACATCATTACTCTCGCCCTGATACTGAGTACCGTAATACAGGCGGATAACTCCGCCATCGTTGAATGCACACGGGTCGAAGCAGACATATTTTTTCATCGGTGAGCCGTCGGGATATCGCACACAGCCAAGGTATTCATACTTGCCGGCAGGCGTATCACACACTGCAACGCTTATCGGACCGAAGTAGCCTCCAACGCCAAATGCGCCCGACATACAGTAATAGAGGTAGTATCTGCCGTCGTTGCCTCTTACCACATCGGGAGCGTACATATAGGGGCGCTCTCTGTAGTCGGGGTCTTGCTTCGCAGAGTAGATAACGCCCTCGCAGCGCCAGTCGGAAAGGTCATCGACCGGCGCCGAATAGACCGTGTAATCGCCCATGCAGAAGGTCTCGCCGCCCTCCTTGTCGCAGGAGCCGTAAAGATAGACCCTGCTGCCGAAGATATGCGGTTCGCCGTCGGGAATATATGCTTCAAGCGGCAGAAACGGATTAAATGCTTGTTTTTTCATAATAATGTACCATGTTTATTTATTTGCTATGCGGAACACTGTTCCCTCGATTCGGCAGGGCGCTATCCCTGCACCTGCAAAAGGATAATTGTCCCTTTTGGATCTAATTTTATACAGCCGCTAACAAGCTCGTTCAGTCCTCGCGGAACTTAAACTCTGCTTCTGATACGGCAATAAAATCGAGTTGTTTAAACAGTGTGACCATTCTTTTTAATGATATCCACAACGGAATCAACGTATTTACGGCATGTCTCCTCATTTTCAGCCTCGACCATCACGCGGACAACGGGCTCTGTACCGCTCTCGCGGACAAGAATGCGGCCGGTCTCTCCGAGAGCTGAGGATGCAGCTGCTACAGCTGCCTGCACCTCGGGATCGGACTGTGCAGCAGTCTTATCCTTGACTCTTACATTTTCAAGCACCTGCGGATATACCGTAAACGGAGCCGCAAGCTCGCTGAGCTTCTTTTCGCACGACATTATGACCTGCATTATTTTGAGGCTGGTAAGAATTCCGTCGCCTGTAGAGGCATATTTCGAGAAGATTATGTGTCCCGACTGCTCTCCTCCGAGGCAGCAGTCGTGCTCCTTCATATATTCATAAACATATTTATCGCCGACTGCGGTCTTTGCGTACCCGATACCGAGCTCGTCAAACGCCTTATAAAGCCCGAAATTTGACATCACAGTAGTAACTACAGTATTGTTGAGAAGCCTGCCTCTCTCCTTCATATAGCGCCCGTATATATACAGGATATGATCGCCGCTGATGATATTTCCCTTTTCATCAACACACAAGCAGCGGTCAGCGTCACCGTCGTATGCAAAGCCTGCATCGAGGTGATTTTCTACTACAAATTTTTGCAGCACTTCAATATGGGTCGAGCCCGCATTATTGTTGATATTCGTGCCGTTCGGCTCTGCATTGATGACATGAGTCTCTGCACCGAGAGCTTCAAAAACGGCTTTAGCGATAGTCCACGAAGCTCCGTTTGCACAATCGAGGCCTATCTTCATGCCCCTGAACGAATACATTCCCAGGGAAATAAGGTATCCCACATAGCGGTTTCTGCCTGCAATATAATCGACCGTCCGTCCGATCTTTTCGCCCTTCGCAAAGGGGATCTCACCCATTTTCTCGCCGAAAGCGACAAGCTCGCCGTCGAGATACGCCTCGACGAGTTCTATGACCGAATCCTCCATTTTCTCGCCGTTTCCGTTTATGAGCTTAAGTCCGTTATCATAGTACGGATTATGGCTCGCAGATATCATTATACCGCAATCAAAGTTATCGACCCTCGAAATATATGCCACCGAGGGAGTAGTAGTTACATGCAGAAGATAAGCGTCCGCTCCCGAAGCGGTAAGTCCGCCAACGAGAGAGTATTCAAACATATAGCTTGAACGGCGTGTATCTTTTCCTATCACTATACGCGGAGCAGAATCGTTTCCGCTGCGCCTCTTCATCTCACCGTAATACCAGCCGAGGAAGCGTCCCACCTTGTACGCATGATCGGCTGTAAGATTTTCGTTGGCAGTTCCCCTGAAACCGTCAGTACCAAAATATTTTCCCATTTTGTATATATCTCCTTTATTGCCGCCACGCCTGCAAGCGCCTTTTCAGCACGCCCGGCGGAGCGATATGATCTGTACTCGACCTCTTTATATGATCGCGGTCAGTCCCAGTCTATATTATTATATCACTTTAGACAAAATACGTCAACAAAAAAAGCATAATTTCAGGGCTGAACATATCAAGCTCAGCCCTGAAACATCATCAGTATCTTATTTGAACAGACCTGCGACCGCGCCGACTGCTCCGCTTGTTGTGTTGCCGGTAGCAGTAGCTGTCGCAAGCGTCTTTGTGGAAGCCACACAGCTCATCAGAACTGTGCCCGTGCCTCTGTAGACGTTGACCAGTCCCTCGCCGCTTACAGCAGAGCCAAGAAGCGACTTTGTGGACTTTTCAACAGTGAATTCGAGGCTGTCAGACCAGCATACTGCAAGACTTCCGTCTATCCTGAGCTCATCGTTTGTCAGATCAACCTGTATAAGCTCTGCCTCGGGAACGTTGCTTTCAAGAGCAACAACACCCTGTCCGGTGAAAACCATATTGAACAGACCCTCACTGCCGAGAAGCGCAGAGGAAACATTCTTTCTTGAAATAACATTATGCTGGACCGAACCGTCGCAGGCAAGGAACATACCGTCCTCGATAACGAGACCGCCCCGCCACTGGCTGAGGTCTTTGAGGATTATGTGCTTATATGTAGGCTCAAGAACGAGAACGCCTGCGCCGGTATATGTGGGCTTTGCGGCTGATTCATTTGTAACAACGCCCTTGAAGGCTTTTTTCATAAAATCGCCAACGCCCTTGACGCCGCTGTCCATACGGACATTTCCGGCTGTCCACTGCATAGCGCCTGCCTGTGTTACGATAGCATTATTTCCGTTCAGGTCGCAGACCACCTGTCTGCGGCGAACGTTCATCTTACTCATAAAATACTGCGAAGTAGCGTTGCTTGAATTGACGCTGAGATCCGCAGCATATTCCAGAACATGGAAAAATCCGAGATCGTTGATGAACTTTCGGTTTTCATTCTGAAGATTAGTGATGTTCATAAATCAAGTTCCTCCCTGTGCGGCTTATTTGCCGATCTATATTTCTGATATTAAGCTGTAATAATGCAGCTTATGTAATATTGTAGCATACGCTTATGAATATTCTGTTAAATTTATGTAAACCTTACACATTTTTTCTTGCTTCTTGAAAGATATTATCCAAAAAGCCACACCGATCATCTGGTAACATCAGCTTCTTTTCGTCTCTGCCTTGCTTTTTCCATTAAAATATGATACAATGTTAAGAAAGATTCTTAAGGGAGGGATCCTATGAAAATGAGAAGATATGTTCTGGCTCTGCTGCTGACCATAACAGCCGTTATTTCATGCATAATAGCAGGCTGCACAGATAACAGCGAAAGTCCCGAACCGTCTTATCCCGCTGTGGTAACACAGGCTAAGACGACCGCCGACAAAACGGCTGCCGCTCCCACAACAGCTGAACTCACCGAGGAAAATACCACCGCTGCCGAAACAGAAACGGAAGCGGCGGCTGAAGCTTACGTGGAGTACCATTTCAGAAGCAGCAAGCTTCTCAACGAGCATTTCGAGAAGCATGGCGGCGAGTTCGCTGATGATTTCGGCTACGCCACCGCTGCCGAGTACGAAAAGGGAGCAAGCGACGTCATCAATAACCCCGAAGCTCTTTTCAAATATGAAGCCGATGACGGCGACGGCGTTTATTACATTGAGAACACCAACGAGTTCGTCATACTCTCCACGGACGGATATATAAGGACATATTTCCGCCCGAGCAGCGGCAAAAAATACTTTGACAGGCAATAGTAACGCTAAGCGGACGGACAAATGTCCGTCCGTAGGATTTATTTTATGGCGGCTATGCCCCATACCCCCGCAAAAGGGACCTTGTCCCTTTTGAACCCCATTCCACGCTCCCACTCACAATCTCTCTCACTCTGTACTAATCGGTCAGCCGCTCTCCGCTCATCGGAAATTACAACTGCAGCGGCGCACTTATGCGTCCGCCTGTCACCTTGAAAGGATAAAAATGAACCCACGTCTCCCTTATCTGCGTGAAAAGACCTCGAAGCTTACAAGCTCCCCGGGGGTATACATCATGAAAAACAAAGCCCTTGAAATAATATACATCGGCAAGGCAAAAAACCTGAGAAACCGCGTGACGAGCTATTTCCGCGAGAATCCCGACCATACTCCCAAGGTCGCGGCAATGGTCTCGAACGTGTACGATTACGACTATATCGTCGTAGACAGCGAATACGAAGCACTGCTGCTCGAATGCAGCCTCATCAAGCAGCACAAGCCCAAGTACAATATCCTCCTGAAGGACGACAAGGGCTACCATTATATCCGCATTTCGGATGAGGAATATCCGCGTATCACCGCCGAAAAGAACACTAAGCAGGCGGGACAGTACCTTGGTCCGTACACAAGCGGCTTTGTCACCAAGCAGGCAGTCAGCGAGGCTAACCGCGTGTTCATGCTGCCGACCTGCCGAAAAAAATTCCCGCAGGACTTCGGCAAGGGACGTCCCTGCCTGAATTACCACATCAAGACCTGCATGGGAGTCTGCCGGGGCAAAATAAGCTCCGAGAGCTATTCGGCGACGGTCCGGCAGGCAGTGGACTTCATTAAAAACGGCAGCACCGAGTCCATAGAACGCATGGAGAGCGAAATGAACGAGGCGGCAGAAAGGCTTGATTTCGAGAAAGCCGCCATGCTGCGCGACAGGATAACAGCTGTTAAAAAAGCGTCGGAAAAACAGAAAATAATCAACTTCGGCGTGGATTCGGCAGATATAATCGCCTCTGCCGAGTTCTATGACGGAATGTACATCTCGGTGCTTATGTACCGCAGCGGCAGGCTGTTCGACAAGGCGGTCTTTGAATTGGAGCTTTCCGACGACGGAGAGGATATCCTCAGCCGCTTCATGACACAGTTCTACTACGGCAAGACCGATATCCCCAAAATCGTGATATTGGAGCAGCTCCCGCGTGACGAGGAACTCATAACCGAGCTTCTTGAAAAGCAGTCGGGACATAGGGTCGCCCTGCATGTTCCGCAAAAGGGGCGGCAGGCGGAGCTGCTTCGGCTCGCCAAGAACAACAGTGCAGAGTACGCCGCGCTGAAGAACGACCGCACGGGCAAGGAGGTCATTGCACTTGAAGAGCTGGGGAGGAGTCTCGGACTTGAAAAGCCGCCGAAATACATCGAGGCATATGATATCTCGAACCTCTCGTCGGAGTCAATGGTCGCGGGAATGGTCGTTTTCGAGGACGGACGACCGCTAAAAAAGGCATACAAGCGCTTCACGATAAAGCAGCAGGAGCAGCAGAACGACTACGGAAGTATGCAGGAGGTACTGAGGCGCAGACTTATGCACATAGTAAGCGGAGAGGGTGACGAGCACTTCACACGGACTCCTGACCTTATCCTACTCGACGGCGGCAAGGGACACGTAAACGCTATAGCTCCTATAATGCGCGAGCTCGGGCTTAGAATACCGCTTTTCGGCATGGTCAAGGACAACAAGCACCGCACCCGTGCTATAGCTACGGGCGGCAGAGAGATACAGATAAACGGGATAAGATCTGCATTCGATCTCGTTACGCGCATACAGGACGAGGTACACCGCTATTCAGTCAGCTATATGCATTCGAAGCACAACAAGAAGACCTATACCTCCGAGCTGACTGCGGTCAGGGGAATAGGCGAGAAAAAGGCTGCAAAGCTCATGATAGCTTACAAGACCAAGGAGAAACTGAAACAAGCTTCCCCCGAGGAGCTTGCCTCCGCTGCGGGAGTAAATATCGACACGGCGCACGAGCTTTGGAAAGTAATAAAAGAAATGTAAAAAACGGACTTTGTCAGCTTCCCTTAGCGGAAAAAGCGGGTTACCGAGCCTGAAATAACGGGCTCGGTAATTTTATGCCACGATTTCGCCAAAGGGAGGCTCCCCTTACAGTGTCCGTTTTTTCGCTGTCCTGTATCATACCCACACGCAATGTTAAATTCAGGTTAAATAAAGGTGAAATATATTGACTGCAAAAAAAAATCGTCTATAATTAGAATTGAGATAATTTATCAAGGAGATATTATTATGGACGAAAGCTTTTCAATCTTCAACATTTTTACACTTCTGGGCGGACTTGCCTTCTTCCTTTACGGAATGAACGTAATGTCAACCGGACTGGAAAAGCTCACAGGAGGAAAGCTCGAGGTCGCACTGAAAAAGATGACCTCGAACAAAATAAAAGCCATTCTGCTCGGAATGGGTGTAACCATAGCGATACAGTCCTCCTCGGCAATGACCGTAATGCTCGTCGGATTCGTAAACTCGGGCATTATGACGCTCGAACAGACTATCGGGGTCTGCTTCGGCTCAAACATCGGAACGACCTTTACCGCATGGATACTCTGTCTCAGTGACATAAAAGACACCGGCAGCGGCGGTATAACGAGCTTTCTGCTGAAATTGCTCAACCCCGAAGCATTCTCGCCCCTCATCGCGCTCGTAGGTATCATCATGATAATGGGTGCGAAAAAGAATAAGAAAAAAGACGTGGGGCGCATCCTCGTGGGCTTTGCGGTGCTCATGACGGGAATGACTCTGATGTCTTCTTCTGTCGAGCCGCTTAAAGAGTCCGAGGAATTCAAAAGTATGCTCACCGCCTTTGAGAATCCTGTACTAGGCGTGCTTGTCGGCGCAGGCTTCACGGGTATTATCCAGAGCTCCGCAGGCTCTATCGGTATACTTATGACGTTCTCTAAGCTCGATACGCTTACATGGGGAATGGCTCTTCCTATCATCATGGGCTGCAACATCGGCACCTGCGTGACAGCTCTGCTTTCTACATTCGGCGTAAGCAAGGACGCAAAGCGCGTTGCGTGGACTCACATACTTATAAAAATTATCGGCACTCTCATACTCCTGCCTATCATAATGCTGCTGCAAAACTTTGATGGCTTTGCAAACATAATGAATATGACGGTCGGATATGTTGGCATAGCCGTTATGCACACGGTATTCAATGTTGCTACGACAGTTATGTTCTTACCCTTCACAAAGCAGCTCGTTGCACTTTCAAAATTCATCATAAGAGACGGAAAAGAAAAGCCCGAACCTAAAGACAATACTATCGTAGGTCTCGACGATATCCTGCTTAAAACACCTGCCGTAGCGGTAGAGGCGTGCCGCAGCGCAACAGTCCAGATGGCTCTTATAACACAGGAGACGATTGCCTCCGCGCTGAAAATACTCACCGAATACAACTCTGAAAACGCTGAAAAGATAATCGATAACGAGGATATCATCGATCGCTACGAAGACAGGATAAACAGCTACCTCGTCAAGATATCACGCAGCAGCGTCACGGGAAAGGACAGCCGTATGGTCTCGAAGATGATGCACTGTACAGGCAACTTCGAGCGAATTTCCGATCATGCCGTGAATCTCGTTGAGTCGGCACAGGAAATGCACGATAAGGGCATAGGCTTCTCGCCCGAATGCGTGAATGAGATAACCGTTATCTCCGAGGCAGTTGCAGAAAACATCAGCAAGGCTATCGGGGCATATATCTCGAGCGATCTGGCTATCGCACACAAGGTAGAGCCGCTTGAGGAAGTCGTCGACAGCCTCAGCACAGAACTGAAAAACCGCCATATACGCCGCCTCCAGAACGATGAATGCACCGTTGAGCTCGGATATATCTTCCAGGATATCCTGACGAACCTCGAACGCATTTCCGACCACTGCTCCAACATCGCAGGCTGCATAATCGAGACCGACGAAAAGACCAATATCCACGCATACCTGCACGATGTAAAGGAAAATGATGAAAACTTCCGCAAGGAATATCAGGCATATGCCGAACAGTATTTCCCCCGCCTCACAGGAGGAAGCACTGCTGCCGCTGAATGAAAATCCAACATATAACGCATGTATGATGTGCAAAATATAAAAAAAGCCATCCCATTGTACAATTCTAACAATTTTTTCAATAAAATTTCTTTCTCTTTTTTTCTGAAACCTCTTGCAAATCACGGAAACTTGTGGTATAATAGTAAAGCTAATCGGAATACAACGGTAAAATGCCGTGAAACATAATTTTTCGGAGGTATTTGATATGTCACTAATGGAGATAATCATCGGGATTTTAATTCTTGTTTTAAGTATTGTTACGATTATTATATGCCTTTCTCAGGAGCAGAAGTCTCAGGACAGCATGACGGCAGCTCTTACAGGTGCAAGCGCAGATTCATTCTACGGTAAAAACGAGGGCAGAACAAAGGAAGCTATACTCAATAAGATAACGAGAACTCTTTCAATACTCATTTTCATCGCAGTTCTCGCTGTCAATATAATACCGATCTTCACAGATAAGTAAAAATCCGCCCCGTGACGATGTCATGGGGCATTTTTGTTCAGGGGACTGCGCTTTGTATTCAGTGATCCCCGGATCCTTCTCATTATGATCTTAAAGGAGCGTATATGTCAGGAAGAAAAACAAAGAAAAAAATATTATCACAGAAAAACTCCACACAGCAGAGCGTCGAAACCTATAAAAATAAGATAGTCACTTTTCTGACCAAGCATGACAGAAAAACCATGCAAATTGCACAGCTCGAAGCTAAATGCCGTACCAAAAAAGGCGGGCGCGCGAACTTTACAAAGGCATTCGGCGAACTGCGTTCTGAAGGCGTTATCATGGTCAAAAAAGGCATGAATGTTGGGCTCTGTTCGCGCTTCAATGTCTTTACGGGAAGCATCACCCGGCTCAGCCGTACCTTTGGTTTCGCTCTTGCCGACAATGGTACAGAATATTTTATCCCCGGAAAGTTTATGCTCGGAGCTATGCCCGGCGACCGCGTTCTCATATCAGAAATAGAATCAAGAACAGACGAGCCGGAGGGCGAGATAGTCGATATACTCAGCTTCGGAAGTCAGGAGCTCACGGGCGTTATCGAATACGATTACGGTATCCCTTATCTTGTTCCGGATACTGCTTCAAACAGCCATATAGTCATAGAAACAGAGCAGAGCGTGCAATTTGAAAACGGTGACAAGGTTCTCGCAGAGATAGTTCACCGCGGCCGCCGTCACGCTGAGCACAGAGTCAGGATAGCTTCAGTATTCGGCAGCTCAGAGCACGCTGCTTCCTGCGCAGAGGCAATACTCACGCTTCACGGAGCACACACTGAATTCCCTGAGGAAGTCCTCAAGGAGGCGAGAAAGATCTCCGAAGGAGGCGTTCAGGAATACAGCTTGAACAATCGCGAAGACCTCAGAGATATGCCCATATTTACCATTGACGGAGCCGACTCAAAAGATCTTGATGACGCAGTGTCTGTAGAAAGATCGGAAAACGGCTGGCGGCTCGGAGTCCACATAGCCGATGTTTCACACTATGTACGGGGCAACAGCGCCCTCGATAAAGAAGCTATGCTGCGTGGAACAAGCATTTATTATGCTGATAAGGTAATACCGATGCTGCCCAAGGAGCTCTCAAACGGCATATGTTCACTCAATCCGAACGAAGACAGGCTAACGCTCTCGGCATTCATCGACCTTGATGCCAATGGCGAGATAGTTGCCTACCGCTTCTGCAAAAGCGTTATCCGTTCGCGGGTCAAGGGTGTATATTCTGAGGTGAACAGCATTCTTTGCGGAGAAGCCTCCCCCGATATGGACGAAAAATACAGCCCGGTCCGCAAAGAGATAATGCTCATGAACGAGCTTGCAGATATCCTCATTGAAAAGAAACAGCGCCGCCATGCTCCGGAGCTTGATACGACCGAAAGCATTCTGGTCATTGAAAACGGGATCTGCTGCGATGTTCTTCCCCGTGAAAGAGGAAAAGCGGAGCGTATCATAGAGGAATTCATGCTCACAGCAAACGAAGCTGCAGCAAGGCTCGCTAAAGAAAAGCAGATACCGTTCGTTTATCGTATACACGAATCTCCTCCCGAAGAAAAGATCGAAAGGCTGCATGAGCTTCTTCCCAGACTTGGTCTGGAGTGTCCCCACTTCAGAGAATTCAAACCTGTCCATGCAGGTCAGATACTCGAAGAAGCACGTGAAACAGATAAGTTTGAGGCTGTAAACCTCATGGTGCTTCGCTCAATGGCAAAAGCAAAATATTCTCCCGAGCCACTGGGACATTTCGGGCTCGTGCTTGAGGATTATGCCCATTTCACTTCGCCTATACGCCGTTATCCCGACCTCGCAGTGCACAGGATCATCACCGATATCCTTGCAGGCTACGAAAAAGAATGGCTGATCAAACGTTACAGCGGGTTCGCTGTTAATGCAGCAGAGCGTTCCTCGGCTGCCGAACTGAAAGCACTCGCAATAGAGCGTGAATGTGAGGACTGCTATAAGGCAGAATATATGAAAGCTCATATAGGAGAAGTGTTTACTGCAAGGATATCAAGTGTTACGGAATTCGGATTTTATGCCGAGCTTTCTAATACTATTGAGGGTCTTATCCACCTCAGAACGCTGCCGGAGGGCGAATATGACTACTCTGAACCGGTAGCTCTTACCGAAAAATTCAGCGGAGTTTCCTATACACTCGGCATGACTGTCAGAGTCATATGCTCTGCGGTAAATGTCAGCAGCGGCAGGATAGATTTCGTGTTGGACAATGAAGAACAGGAGGAATAATAATATGAAAAAAACATTGTATGTACTGTCTGCGCTCGTTATAGCAGCCTGCTCACTCACAGGCTGTGAGAACAAAAAGGTCGGAAACTCAAAGGCAGAAAATGCCGCAGCGACCACGGCTGAAGAGGTGACCGCTGCGTCAACTCTTGAGCCCGACCCGCTTGCTCCGACAGAGGCGGAGACAACAGCGGAAGCCCCTGCTGTTACAACCGTCGTTACTACAGAGGCTGTGCTCGGAGCCAGAACCGAGATCGTTAATGAAGAGGAACAGCCCGATCCGCTCGGCGGTGGTGCATTTGAATATAATGCCGACGGCGCAGTGGTTTTTGAGGGCGATTATTCCACTCAGAGCGACCGCGTACTCCTCTCGGCTGCGCAGGCTTTGTTTGAATCTGCGTGCCGAACCAATTGGAACTATACTGTGGGCTGTCCATACAGCATCGACACAAACAATTATATCGAAAATGACTTCGGCTGGCAATATTATCTTATCAACGACGGATACACGACCTCCCTTGCAGATGTAAAGAACGATTATTACAAGGTTTTCAGCGACCGCTATCCTGCCGATGAGCTTTCAGAGCTCTATCTTGACGGAGATAATGGAGTTTATGCGCTCAGCGCTGACAGGGGAATGAACATTTTTTACTCCTATTCAAAGGTCACTGAGATAGGCGAGCGCGGGGGCGATGAGATATTCTTTACCGTTGAGAATTACTACGACGGCTCGGACAAAAGCAGCGAGCCCTACAGCCGAGCCGACACCTTTTCCGTTGTGATCGGCAGCGACGGTGTATGGCGTGCAGGTCAGTTCACTCTGCCTTATTGATACCGAGCCCTTAAGCAGCAGGCAGTTCCTGTAAAAATACCGTTATCGGAGTTTATATACGATAACGGTATTTTTTATACATAAGTTATGAAAGCTTATTGATCTCAGTTCCCTGACGGGTTTCCTTGACCTCGTAGCCGAGTGCAGCTATCCTGTCGCGCAGTTCATCTGCGAGGGCAAAGTTCTTCTCTTTGCGAGCCTCCTTGCGCTGTTCTACAAGGTCGAGCACCTCGGCAGGGATATCATCTACAGTTGCAGCCGACTGCTCCGCAAGCTCCTTTGCATTGGCAATAAGATCCAGCCCGAGCACCTTGTCGAAATCGGCAAGCAGAGCAAGCTTTGTTGCGGCGCTGGTTTTTGATTTGAGCACGTCATAGACCGCAGTTATCGCCAAAGAAGTGTTAATATCATTGTCGAGCGCGTCGGTGAAGCTCTTTCTCAGACGATCAAACTCCGCGCTGTCAATGTCGCCGCTGCTCTCCTGAGTGAGCGGAGCTATCCTCTCGATCAGCTTGTTGTAAGAGGTCACGGCGTTATCGAGATTTTCCCACGAGAATACGAGCGACTTCCTGTAGTGCGAAAGCAGGCAGAACCAGCGGTACACCACAGGCTTATATCCCTTTTCTTCGAGGAGCGAGACCGTCAGGAACTCGCCGCTCGACTTGCTCATCTTGCCGCTGTTTGTGTTGAGGTGGAGAACATGGAACCAGTAATTGCACCACTTATGCCCGAGGTACGCCTCGGACTGGGCTATCTCATTTGTGTGGTGGGGGAATGCGTTGTCTATGCCTCCGCAGTGGATATCGAGGTATTCGCCGAGATTCTTCATGCTTATGCATGAACACTCAATGTGCCAGCCGGGATAGCCGACTCCCCACGGGCTGTCCCATTTGAGCTCCTGATCGTCAAATTTGGATTTAGTGAACCAAAGAACAAAGTCCGCCTTATTACGCTTGTTTTCGTCCTCCTCGACTCCCTCGCGTACTCCGACGGCAAGGTCTTCCTCCTTAAAATCGTTGAAAACATAATATTTTTCGAGCTTGGAGGTGTCAAAGTAGATATTTCCGCCAGCCTCGTAAGCGTAGCCCTTATCCATGAGGGAGCTTATAACGCGGATAAACTCGTCAATATAGGTAGTCGCAGGAACTACCACATCGGGGGTCTTGATATTGAGCTTTTTGCAGTCATCAAAGAAAGCGTCGGTATAGAATTTCGCTATCTCCATGACTGTTTTGTGCTCACGCTTTGCACCCTTTAGCATTTTGTCGTCTCCCGTATCGCCGTCGCTCGTGAGATGACCCACGTCGGTAATGTTCATAACGCGCTTCACGTCATATCCGACAAAACGCAGATACTTTTCGAGAACATCCTCCATGATATAGCTGCGCAGGTTACCAATGTGCGCGTAGTGATAAACGGTCGGACCGCAAGTGTACATACTCACTCTGCCCTCTTCGTGCGGAACGAACTCCTCTTTTTTATGTGAAAGCGAATTATAAAGCTGCATATTTATCCTCCTCTTTATTTTTATGTCAGAAATCCCATATGTCAGCGGGAGCATTTTTCAGCTCCAGCCTCGAAAAATACCCAAGCATTACCAGAAACTCAGGGATTATCCTCAGCCCGTCCCGATAGTATTCGGCAAGCCTTTCGCTGCGTTCACCAATGAATTTATAGTCCTGCGGACAGTCAAAGCTCCACTGCGCAGTCATACTGTTGAATCGCAGCCTGAAAAAGCCGTCGGGGCTCAGACCATAGTTGTCAATAAGCTCCTTGTGGTCAGTTATGAGCTCGGACGGAGCTGTGATCGCCGTCTCTCCGCTGAACGAAACAAGTGCGACAAGTCCGGCATCGTTCCTCACGGCGCTGTCAACTGATTCAGCCCCGGGGTGTTTTATTATTTTCATACTTCCCTCCGTCTCAAAGATAGTTTTTTCCGCTCATTATATCAAGGTGTCTGCGGTATCTCGTAGGAATATTTATTCCAATAACATAGCCTACCTCAAGCAGAAAATCGGATATTATCCTCATACCGTCACGGTAAAACGCCGTTATTCTCCTGTCCTTGAACGATATATCCTTGTAGTCTGCGGGACAGACGAATGTCCAGTCCGCGCCGCTTTTATCGAAAACAATGCGGAAAAAGCTGTCTGTGTCGGTGTCCTTGAAGCCGTTCTGCATTAGCAGAATGTTATGCTCGGGGGACTCATCTATCGGCGCGATAACGGAAGTCTTTCCGTCGAACGATATGACCGCAATAAGCGGCTCATCGGACTTTATCGCCGCATTTACCGACTCCGCGTCGGGGTGTTTTATTATTTTCATACGTCCCTCCGTCTCAAAGATAGTTTTTTCCGCTTATTATATCGAAATGTCTGCGGTATCGCGTCGGGATATTTGATCATATTCATATCCGCTCCCCTTTCAGCCGCGCGACTTCTTTCCTCAGAGAATCCACCTCTGAACGCAGCCGACAGAGCTCCAGCGAAACAGGATCCGGGATATGCACCTGATCTATCTCGCTCATGACGGAGCGCACTCGCTTGCCGTTCATCTTAACGACCCGCGCCGGAACTCCCACCGCCGTGCAGTTATCGGGAATTGCATTCAAAACGACCGCATTAGCCGCTATCTTCACGTTGTTGCCGACTTTGAACGGTCCGAGCACCTTTGCTCCCGAGCCCACGAGCACATTGTTGCCGAGGGTCGGGTGACGCTTGCCCTTATCCTTTCCCGTACCTCCGAGGGTAACGCCCTGATACAGCAGGCAGTTATCGCCGAGCTCGGCAGTCTCGCCGATAACGACTCCCATGCCGTGGTCAATGAACAGTCCCTTTCCTATCTTTGCACCCGGGTGTATCTCTATACCCGTGCGGCTTCGTGCTCGCTGAGATATTATCCTCGCTATTGTTACCATTCCATGTATATGAAACCAATGCGCAATGCGGTAGCTGCGCACCGCAGTGAGGCTGGGATACGTGAGAAGTATCTCGATAGTACCTCTTGCAGCGGGATCGCGTTCTTTTATGAGTCTTATGTCTCTCTTGATATTCCTGAACAAGACATCGCCTCCTGTCGGGTGTTGTTTTTAGTGACTGATGAGCATATCAGCCCCGATGAATATTTTCTCATTTCTGCTCCCGCAGTTTCTCCTTCGTTGCCGAAAGATATATCCTTCCTATCACAAATGCTGAAATATCCGCAAGTATCGAGGCTATTCTGATAACGAGCACAAAGAGCATTATTCTGTCGGTATAGGAATCTCCCGAAACGAACATCATAACGCCCTCACGTATGCCTATGCCTCCGGGAGCGCCCGGTGTAACGAAGCCGATTATCCAAGCAAACATAAAAGCTCCCGTAAAGGCTGCCAGCTCGCCTGCCGAAGCTGCACCGTCCATGATGAGCTTTAAGCATATGAAATACGTCGCCGCAGAGACTGCATTCTGAAGCAGATAGTACATTATCCCCTTAGCAAGCTGTCCTCTTTTTCCCTTTTCAAATGCCTTCGAGTAACGGGAAATATACTCTTTGAATTTATCTCTGAATTTAAACCTTATCAGCAGTATAACAATTATGACCGCAATTATGCCGGCGGCGCCCACTATGAGTATATTCCTGCCGTATTTTCCCATGAGATCGGCGATCTTGCCTCCGAGCAGAGCTGCAGATATAACTGCCGTCCATATAACACAGAAAAGCACATCGAGTATAGTCGCACAGGCGACGTCAACATGGCTTATATCCATATCCGCCGCAAGCTTGTTGCGTCCGACATACTGAAATACATTTCCCGGGACATATTTATAAAGATTTGACTGTGTATAAACAGGCATTGCTGCCGAAAACGGTATGCTTCTTCCGGAAAGCGCCTTAACAAACACCAGCCACGGATAAGTGCCCATAACCAAAACAGCTGTCTGCACCGCAAAGCTGATAACAAGCGCCGCGATGACGGCTGCCGAGCCGAACTGCGATATATTCACGTCCATATCCACGAATTTCTTCACGATAAAGACCACCGCAGCGACCATGAGCAGATTGCCGATTATTTTAATTACTTTCTTCATCGCAGCCTTTCCTCTTGTTTTTTATCTTAAGTATGAGCTCCGCAAGCTTCTGCGCAGACCCCATTTCAACAAACCATACATTTTCGTCAGTCTCGCTGAAAAGCTCATGATTCGCAGGATTTTCACCCAGTATCATGGGCTTTCCCATAGCTCTGTAGATGTATGTCTTTCCCGCTATGGTGCGCCTTGCTTTCATAATAGAGCCGTCAAAGTGACCGCCAAGACAGAGATCCGCCTGTGCTATCTTCTCAGCAAGCTCATTCTGCGGCAGCCAGTCGATGTATTCCGTGATACTGCTCTCGCGCCTGCCCGAATCTCCGAGCGGACCTATGATAACAAACCGAAGTCCTTTTTCGTTCTTTAATATATCTATCGCGTCAAGTATGACGGATACTCCCTGCAGCGGAAGAATACTTCCGAAATACAGCACCGTGAACTCCTCATTGTTCGGTATTTCCCTCTGATAGTATATGCTGCTGTCAGCTTCAAGATACAGCACGCTCATCTTCTCACGAGGATAGTCAAACTCATTACAGAAGTATCTGCCATGCGCTTTTGTATCGCATACCGCCATATCAGACATTGCAAGAGTTTTTTTGTCGATATGCTTTATAAGCCGACCGGCAAGGCTTTTGGGCTTGAACTTATTCCTGTCAAAGCACAGCGTATCATACATTGAGATGAAGAAATCTGTCGCTATCGGCTTTTTCCCCAGTTTTCTGCCGAATATAGGCAATACGAGCTGCGGCGCAAAGCCCACAAAGCTAAGGTCGAAGTCCCTCATCTTCACACCGAGCAGTTTTTTGTAAACGTAAAACAACCTCTTGGGATAGCTCTTAGACGATGAAACTATCTCCGTCACGTCGTTGCCGTTCTCGCGCAGTATCCGCAGCTCTTGTGTTATCCTCAGATAATCGCGGTTTTTAGTAGCAATATAAAGGACCTTTTTATTTTTTATGTCAGTTATTCTTCTCATTTTTATTTTCCTTGGGCGCGCACTCCATTTTTCTTACCCTGTACTGAACGTCTTCGAGCAGCTTTCTGTTCGCAGCAATAGTATCGCCAAGCAGACCTATGGTAATGGTCTGGAAGCCCATCATGATGAGTATCGCCGTAAGTATCAGCGACTGAACGTGTCCGCCTCCGTCGCCCATTCCCATATATACGAGGAACCTCACGCCGAGTACAGCTCCTATAAGCAGCAGTATCCAGCCTATGGTAGTGAAGAATTTCAGAGGCTTATACATTACGAATGAGCGCGTTATGACCGTTGATGAGCGCTTCATATACCTCCACATACTCGAAAACAGGCGCGAGGGACGGGTCTCGGGATTTGTCCTTATTGGGACCGAGGTCATCGCGGTTTTGTTATTGCCTGCCTGAATGATAGTTTCAAGGGTATATGTATACTCATTCACGACGTTGAGCCGCAGCGCTGCCTCTCTTGAATAAGCACGGAAGCCGCTCGGAGCGTCGGGGATATCAGTGCCTGATGCAACTCTTACGACCCAGCTTCCGAGATGCTGAAACTTCTTTTTCTTCCAAGAGAAGTGTTCGGTCTGGTCAATAGGACGCTCGCCGATGACGATATCCGCCTTTTCTTCAAGTATGGGACGGACTATCTTCTCGATATCCTCACCGCAGTACTGATTATCGGCGTCGGTATTGACGATTATGTCAGCGCCGAGATGAAGACAGGCATCAATACCTGCCATAAAGCCCATTGCGAGTCCCTTATTCTGCTTGAAAGAAATAACGTGGTGAAAGCCGAGTTCGCGTGCCTTGGCGACGGTGTTGTCCTTACTTCCATCGTTGATTACAAGGTATTCTATTGTGTCGATTCCGTCAATATGCCTCGGCAGATCATTATATGCGAGCTCGAGGGTCTTTTCCTCATTATAACAGGGTATCTGTATTATCAGTTTCATATATATGTCCTTCCTTTCACACGAGTGTAAAGCACAGCGATTCTATTGGTATTCCAAGATTTCTGTCATCAGCCGGATTCACGAGTGAGGCTTCCCAGAGCTGTGAGTGTATCTCAAGCGTATTTTTACCGTCCTCGACGAGCTCCTCCGGAACATCAAAGCTGAGAGGCTGACCATTGTTTTCGGCAGATATAGTCTCAGTTCCTATCTTCTCACCGTTGAGAAAAATGTTAACATCTACACTTCCGCTGCTTATCTCATCAAGAGGAATGCCGCAGCCGAGAGTAACGGTCAGCTCATAATCATGCGGATAAAGTCCGCATAGCAGCTCTGTATTCTCTTCATCAGTCCAGCAGAAGGTGCTTTCGAGCGCGGATACTCCGTCAAACTTTCCGTAATCGGCAGATGCAGTGTAAAGGAACTGGTATTTATCGAAGCAATAAACATAAATGATATCCCGTGTCTCACGGAATTTTTCAGACATAGGGACAAATTCTCCGGTATAATTGAGGTCGTCCTCTGAATTTTTGATCTTATTTGTATATATCAATGAAAACGAATCTTCATCCTGCTCCTGAGAAGTGATGAACAGCACTCTGCCATATTTTACAGAAAACTTGTAAAACTGCTCGGCATCATCTGAATTTTCAGGAAAGAACGATGCACCTGTCATATTTTTCAGCGGAAGCCATGTAGTGTCCATATATTTCGGGGATATGACAACACAGTCGCTGCCCTCGATATAATCGGTCATATCATCGAGCACGCTCCATTCCATTCGCGTATCGTCCTTGTGAAGCATCAGATATCCGTCAAACGGAGCAAGATACAAAAGTCCCGCAGCGGTGACCGGACAAAGCAGCTTTCCGCCGAAGCGGTCGAGCGCCGTTACCGAAAACAGCACAGCTATCGGAATAAACGGGGCAAGATACCTCGAATAATAATAGTAATACTGCACCTCGTAACGCATGAAAGCCGAGTAGAGCAGAACACAGTAAAAAAACATTACCATCAGCACAAGCCGTGAAACGTTCTGTGAGAAGCTCTTTGAAAAGATAAATCCGGCTATTATACCAAGAGGTATAAGAAGAACACCTCCGTTAGCGACAATCCCCATAAGCGATACAAGGCTCATTTCTTCCCACGTGTCATATTTCGCTATCCCCTTTGCAGCGATAAAGATAACCGGGAAAGCTATCATAAGCTTGAGAAGTATGTCAAAGCCTCTGCTCGAAGAAGCCTTTCCTACCATTTCCACCGCATTGAAATCCTTCGGAGTATTCCTGCGGATAATGTATATGTACACTCCTGCTGCAATGATCCCCAAAACCGAAACCGCTGATATTACGATAGATATATTCTCTACGCCTATACCGCCTACAAAAATATCACGGTAGTTGTTCATTGTATAAAAAGGCTGTATATGCCGCATCGCGAAGTAGCTTGCGATATATCCGGCAAGTATCAGCGGCATGAGCACTGCATACTGCTTTTCGCGGGTAAACAGATACATTGCCGCATAGATAATGAAAAACATCGGTATCATTGTAAATACGGATACATGATAGCAGGCAAATACGGCTATTGGCAGCGCTGAAAGCCATTTGTGCCCCTGCTCGCTGTCGTCCGTCATAAAATAGAGGAAGGTCAGCGGAAGCAGCGTCAGGAATATTTCAGTCAAGGAGGACTTGGCTACCCATATAACGACCGGAGCCGCAGCTGCAGCTGCGCAGGCACACAGTGAGCTCAGCTTTTTCAGCTTGAGATTTCGGCTGACAAAGTAGACGATGAATATTGCGCACACATAGAATATCATCTGTATATCCGCCATATCCTCTATACCGAACATCGTTCCCCACATAGCAAGCAGAGCGGCATATGTCGGTATACCGTGATATATTCCGGAAACCCGGCTCATGTTCCTGTCATAGACGGTCTCGGGATAATTATCGGAGCCTATATCCCAGCCTCTCAGATGATTACGCACGCTGTATTCAAATGCGTCTCTCTCCTCGTCGGTATCGAGGGCATGATATTCTTCAAAGTCCTTCTGACGCTTAGTATTGCCGTATATAAAGCTTATCGCCTGCGTCTGATATACGCCTTCGTCCTGCCCCATTCCGAAAAACTCATTGTTCACAGCAGTGAATGGCAGAGCTATCACACAGACCACTATGGGTATAAGCATTTCTTTAACGGAGAATTCGCACCGGAAGAGTTCTTTTACACTGAAAGGCTTGCTCCTGCGAACAAATATCACAACAGCAAGCAGTATGATATCCAGTATCATCGCAGCTGCCGCTGTCCTGAAAACGGCATATTGATCTATGACAAAAAGCCCCATGCTCGCAAATATATGTGAGCTCAGCCACAGAAATATACCCATGACTGCCGATTCAATAACATTTTTCTTACCGAACCATATGACCGAGCAAAGTATAGATGCAATGACGCCGGCTGCGCAGACTGCCGCAAAAAATAACATTATTATCTATCACTCCCTGCACAAGCTCTCAATGAGCTCGCCGAAATTTTTTATAATTACCTCCCACCGGTAATTAGCGTCAACGTATTTTTTGGCGTTCTCACACATAGCGTGATACTCTTCACCATGAGAAAAGATATAGTTTATAATCCCCTCAAATTCAAAATAGCTGTTATAATAGAGTCCGCCGTTGCTCTTTACGCAGTGCCCCTTCAGCACCTCGCACTCGCCGTTGACAATAACAGGAACGGAAAGACTCATCGCCTCAAGCACGGAAATAGAAAGGCTTTCAAACTTCGACGGCAAAACAAGGCATTTTGCCCCTGCAATACCACTGAACTTGTCCTCTTCACTTACAAATCCGAGGCTTATTATATCCTCATGCTTCGGGATATCACACACCGGCTTACCCATGAGCACAAGCTTTAAGCCGCTTTCAGGACGCCGCTTTTTGTATTCCATGAAATATCTGAACATCATCGGACAGTTTTTTCCCTCGTCGATACGTCCGACGTAGATGATGTATTCGCCGTTTATTCCGAACTTTCGGCGAAAATCCGCTTCATCCGGCTCACATGGTATATCCACGCCCGTACCCATTACACGGCACGGGATATCTTTTACTCCGAAAAGTCCCTGCACGAGCTCGCGCTCCTCATCGGTGAGGAAAACGTAAGCCCTCGGTCTGGTAAAAATACTCTCAAAGGTCTTGAAGTGAATGAACGGCTCCTCGTGCGCTGTGGGGATAAAAATCGCTTTTTCGGCTACCTGCGGCATTCCCATGACCGTAAGGTAGTAAAGATATGTCACAAAAATGAAAACGTCGTAATCGCCCTTGTGGGAGTTGATGTACTCCACCGCTTTTGGACAGAGCGGTCCCTGCTTTTCAAACCATATCTTCTCGGCAGCCTCGTCACGCTCGCCCGAGCTCATTTTCGCAAGGTAAGCTCCATTATAATCGTTGAAGTCCTTGGCGCGCGTTTCCTCAACGGAAAAGCGCAGCACGCGCACTCCATTGATATTTTCCTCGTCGGAGGTATAGTGATCCTCCCACGTTGTATACTCCAGAGCCTTTGTGGTGATAACATCCACCTCGTAATGCTCTGCAAGTCTTTCGGCAATAAGGCGGGTATAATACTCCGAACCGCCATTGACCTCAAGACCATATCTCTGATTTACAAGCGCGATCCTTCTCATTGCACAACCTCTCCGCATATATCATTGAAAAACTTCTCATATTTCTCAGTGATAATGTCCCAGTCGAAATTTTTCCTCACATAGTTCATACCGTTTATTCCCATAAGGCAGGCTGTTTCCTTGTTATTCAGGATATAGTCGGCGCAGCCCTCAAATTCAAAATAATTTCCGAAGTAGAGACCGCCGTTTGATTCCGAGACGAAATTTTTCGTGACGGCACATTCCTCATGGACGAGCACGGGTCTGCCGCACAGCCAGCTTTCCATAATAACAAGCGAGAAGCTCTCATTGTGTGAGGGCTGGCAAAGCAGCTCTGCTGCGCCCTGAGCGTTGTATTTATCCTGCTTGTCAACAAAACCAAGATCAACTATCCTGCCGTTTCGCAGCAGCTCTTCCGGGAGCTCGATATTTCCGCCGCCGATAAGCACGAGGCGGAGGTCAGTCTCGCGGCGCTTGATGTACTCCGCATAATATTTCACAAGCGTGTGGACGTTTTTTCCCTCGTCCTTTCGTCCGGCATAAAGAATGAAAGGCTCGTCTATGCCAAATTTGCTGCGAAATGCAGCAGGTTCGGCTGTAATATCGGTATCCATTCCGATACCCATTACAATAGTTTTAGTACCGCTTTGCGAAAAACCGTAAATGCGCTCGGAAAGCTCCGCCTCGGGACGCGCATTAAAAACCATTCCTGCGGCTTTAGGAAAGAGCTCCTTAAAACGGCTAAGATAGGCATAAGCCTCGTCGTGGAAGCACGGAATGAGCACGGACTTCTCGGGGCAGACCTTAACTCCGCTGTAAGTAGTGCCAAACATATAAGGGATAAAGACAAACAGTGAATATTCGTCCTTGTGACCTTCCATGTAGGCATAAAGCTCCGGACTGTTTACCATTTCGCGCAGGAAAACGTCCTCCTCCTCAGGAGTTACGGCAGCTCTGCTCATAAGCTTGGCATTCACCGCATCAAATGCGGCGGTATCGCGCTTTCTCACCTTGAATCGGCGTATGATCACGCCCGAAGCAGCTTTGTCCTCTCCCTCGGAATAGTAGTTGACGCTCCAGTCCGCGCCGAACTCCTTGACGCAGGTCGTAAGTATCTCTATGTTCATTCCCGCTGCGTGCAGATGCGATGTGACCTCGCGCAGCTCCATTTCCGCACCGCCGGGAATACCATCGGCATACCACGGAATAACAAATCCTATCTTTTTCATATCTTCAGTCCTTTTCTTTGGGACTCTGCCCCAAACCCCGACAGGGACGCTGTCCCTGCACTCTGCAAGGGGCTGTCTGCCCCTTGAACCCCGACGAGCTGAATCAGCTCGACCATATCTACGCTCCCGCTCGCAAAGCTCGCTCACTGTTGCAAAAAAAGGGAGTGGCTCTCCGCTGATTATTATTTCAGTCTGTGT
>CALEPT010000104.1 GCA_937910385.1 uncultured Ruminococcus sp.
CCTGAATCTATGCGGTTTTCAGCGAGTCATTGCTGTGAACCGCACGGATTCAGGTCAAGGTAAAGCTTGCAGAATTTGCAGGGGTAACAGAGTGGATGACAGCTGCGTCATTGCCGCTGTTCGGTGTAGATGCTGCGGAAGCACTGAAGGCAGATGCAGCTATAGCGGATGTCATAATAACTGATGATGCTATTGAAAGCATTCTTTTTATCATAGTCTTTTTCATGATATCATTTCCTTTCATAAATAGATAAGTGTTTTAATACTGTTCATTATGGTCATTCATGGAGGCTCACCCCTTGAATGTTTTGGATCCTTATGTCGGTCAGAGAGGATATGATCCATTTTTCAGCCCCTCCTTCCTTTTTCGTATGAGCAGAAGAATCGCTCCTGCGATAAATATCACTGCTGTTATCATCAGATATGGGGCAGTGCTATCATTTATTCCCGTAGGTGCCGGTATTGGCTCTTCTTCATGGTAGATTATGTACACTGTGGGTGCTCCTGAGAACACCTGCCACTCACCGTCTGCGGTAAGTCTGTACATTATCTGATGATCGTTTACTCCAAGCCTGAGTTCAAGTCCGTCAGATACCATGTTGAGCTCGGAGCTGTTTTCCGCTCCTGCTGCTCCTGCACCTATCTTTACATATTCCAGTGAATTCTGTGACCTTCCGTCGAGATCGGGCGGTACACGGTAAAGTCCGGTTCCGGTGCCGTTGCTTATCACAAAATCACTGCCATAAGTTACATCCAGCAAAGCATTCTGTACCAGCGGCCTGCCGTTCAGAGTCTCAAGAGCAGTTCCGCCTCTGTAAAAAGGCTCGTTGATCTCGGTAAGAGTTCCGCCAGCAGCCTCTTTCACATAGACAATCTCCGGTTTTCTGAAGTAGAGGAAATATATCTCGTTATCCTCCAGTAACTTTTCAACGTCGTCATCGAGGAAGAAATCGTAGATATTGTCTATATCGGGATCAGTCACATCGTAACAGAGCTTTTCGATGCCGTCATAGCTCATTTCTATGTTTCCGTTTTCGTCAGGTCTGCCTGCGATGATGCCTGCAAACACATATTCGTCCCTTGCGTCTGCTTGAAGCATATCCGCTGCGGATACTTCTGTCAGATCCCATGTCTCTCCGAGATCCATATCATTTGCATACACTCCGTCATCTTCTGTTCTGATAGCATCGTCTGCTTCAATGAATACACCTGCCTGTGCGATGGCTGTATGCAGCTCCTTGAGATAGGGCTCACGCTTGTTGGTGTATTCCACTTTCACCTCTTTGACAACACCATCAGTGGTATATGTGTAGGTCAGACCGCTGTGTGAGCCGTGATTCTCGGTCACATCCGTAGTGAATTTCGGATCATATTCCTGTACTATTGTTATAGTCTGGGAGGTGGTGGTAATAGTTTCTTCTTCGTATCGATTATATCTTTGATTATTATAATATCCCGATGCATTTACTCTATTTACAACGCTATTATTCGAATTAAAAAGTGTAATTGATTCTGACGCTGAATCCGATAAAGTTAAACTATACTGTGGCAATGTTGTAATATTTGTTTCAGGAGCAAATGTTTGAGTTCCTCGAAGATTATTATTGTTGTAATACCTTCTGACTGTCTGAGTCGAAGTGGTCTCAGTGATCGTTACTGTATAAGTAAACTCCCTGCCCATATCCTCCGGAAGACCTATGGTCTTCTCGCTGAGAGTCAGAATAGTTGGCTGTGATGGATAGTAAACAACGTAGAGCTGTATATCATAGCCTGCATCGTTCCATGTGTCGCCTCCGTCAAGGGAGTACTTGTAGCCACGCCAGGTATTCTTAACTTGCAGATCAGGGCGCGAACCGTCAGTGCTTACCGCCTGAGTTATTATGTGCAGATCCGAAGCATCTGCGGCATCCCGCTCGCCTATGGCAAATGAGTAATAGTAACCCGAGTCCTTATCCGCCCATTCAAGCGGATGTGTAACATAGTCTGACATTATGTAAGCCGTTTGGTGTATCGCCGCTTCAACCGGAGCCTGACTGCTGACATCTTCTGCATCTGTCAGAGCGCCTGAAGAAGCCATATCCTTATAGCCTATGGGGACCGTTTCGGGATCCCTGTAATATATCAGATAGACCTCCTCGTCCTCTTTCAGAGGCTTTTCCTCACCGTTGCTGTAATGCACCCATACGCTCATTTCTGCAACATTGTAATAGAGATGATCTATCTTCTTATCCTCAGTTAAATACTCCGGTGCTGCATTCTGGTCACACACACAGGCAAACGCATAACTGTAGTTTCTGTCTTCGCCGTCATGTGCATCTACATACACATCAGCGTCAGCTTTGTTTTGGAAAGATACCGCTTCGTTTCCGATAGCTGCAACTTCCTTGCCGTCTCTCAGCCAATCGCTGTCTCTTATCATGAGCTCACTTTCGGAAGCATCAACTGCGTGTACCGGGACCTCAAGCTCACCTGTCCAGAAACCGTACAATGTCATTTCACCGGTTACCGGCTGTCCGAAATCATACGGCGGCGCGTTGCTTTCGTTATCGGTGTATCGTCCAAGGCTCCAATAACGGAAGGTGTTTGCTTCACCCTGTTGTAATTGCTCAGGATCGGCTATGTAAGGAACACCCTCAGGAGCTTCCAGCTTTGAATTAAGCAGGATCTCGGTATAATACTGCTTCTTAACATTATCGTATTTATACTTGGGACTGTTCCAGCCGCTTCCCCAAGCTGCGGCATCCTTGTTCTTGTCAAAGTATACCCTTATCTTCCACATCGCATAAAGCGTTACGGGCTCTTCAGAATCAACGTAAGGCGTGAGATCAGGATCCTCACTTATGGCGTTAGGATCAAATGATCTGCCGCTTCCGTCAGGTTCGGTGTTCCAGCCGCAGAATACATAGTCACCATAGCTGAAACCTGCACCGCTGCTGAGTCTGATCGGTGAGTTGTCGTAAAGATCTGAGATGATCGCCTGTGAGCCGTTGCAGTAAGTCGCAGGCTGCATATCCTCCGGATCAAGCTCTAAAAGCGACTCACCGTAATCCACAGCTGCCTCATCTATCGTACCGCCGTTGGCATCATAGATGATAGAAGCTGTATCGATCTTGCGGTATACTGCATCAAGGAATATCGTGTATTTTTTATTGCCGTTTGAGTCTACGACCTCATTGGTGTATGCCGAGTTGAACTCAAACGCCTGTCCGGGATAATATACCCTTCCGGACGGATCATTCCTGATCGTCCAGCCTATGAAATTATAGCCGGTTGGCGGGATCGCCGTTCTGGTCACTACCACATTGGAGTGATCGGCGTAATCCGAATCGTCAAGTGTCTTGAAGGTATCCTCATTGTTGTCGTTTTCATCGAGTGAGCCTTCGTGCGGATCGTAGTTGATGTAGTACGTTCCGACCTGCTTCCAGTGGAGTCTCAGTTTCAGATCTCCTGTAACAAGAGTTCCGAACTTGTACAGTGTTTCCTCACCTGTCACAGGATCCACTTCGTACCAGCCGGCGTACCTGTACGCACCCGGCATATATTTGTATCTTGTATAGTTTACAGCATTGTCAAGGTCTGAGGAGTAATAAGTCGATCTGTCGCTGATGCTATCCTCTCTCGACTCCCACTCGTCGCCCAGTCCATAAGCAGCTCTGTCCAGTACATGGTAGAAGTATGTACCTCTTGGGTCCTCGATATAGTTTCTGGTAACAGTAGAATACTCACGAACTTCATCGCTCTGGTAGATCTTCCAGAACCATGTTGACTGTCCTTCGCCAAGAACGCCTCCGTTGGGGTCGATCTCGATAAGATACCATTTTGGTTCCCAGCCGGCGTAAAGCTGTATATTATTTGCCGGCATTCTGTCATACACCTGATACTTTATCTCTTTTTCAATACCATCATCATCAATATAATGTATGTCATCATATGAAGGAGCGGAGAAGAAAACTTTAGTAGAGCAGGCAGAATCTGCATATCCGCCTTTGAACTGATATCCGGTAGGTGCTGGTGGAGTATCAACCAAATAATCAGAGACACGCTCGCTAAACAGAACACTTTTCTTCTCGATGAGAGTATCGCTTGATGCTCCGGTCGTATCTATGGTGTTTCTGAATTCTATCTCAAATTCATCTCGATCATAATAGAGATAGTTTATGTTACCGGAACCTATATTAGCCCGATTGTTGCTACTGCTGAATGTCGGCTCTGCATTGCTGCGGCTTCTTGTATACCCCTCAATAGGGTGGAATTCTTCATCATATGTCAAAAAATTAAAATTATGATTTACCGTTTTGTATAACTCATAGGTTTTTCCGTTAAAGGTACGCAGTTCACCGGTATACATATACGGAAGCTCAGGATTTATTTCCATATAATAATAAATGGTTTTCTGTGTCCCTCTATAGCTGCCGTCGAAAGTAACATCTGCATCAGGCATTTTCTCTATTGTTGCCATTGCATAGCTGTATACCTGGGTATTTGATGCTGTCCAGTCATATCCATTATATGATGTGCCATCGTTTCCAACTATAGGGAAATACTTTATCAGATTAGCTCCATATATTTCTCTAATTGTTTTAATAGTATTTCTGTTATAACGAAATGTAAACGTATGGATATTTCTGTTGTAGTAAACATTGACAACAGATGTGCCGTCGCCTTTAACTGCTACATTAGTGTCGCTGCGTGAATAATGGAACCCTTCATATCCTGTAGTTCCGGCTTTATTCCTGTACTGAGCGTCAGGCTGACTAATGACTGAACCAGTAGTCGAATTGACAGTAAAACTCTCGGCAAAGTCATATATCTCAGTTCCATTCGCTTCAGCATCAACATCATCAGTTGCCTTCTGCCGCCAGATAACTACGGTATAAGAAGCATCCGACTCACGCCATTGTCCGTATAGAGAGGAATCCTCTTTCACGATCAGCTTCTTGTGACCGTTTTCTTCGGCGACTTCAAGATCTGTGCCGGCGATCGTGCCTATGGGAGCAACTATGTTTCCGTTTTCGTCGGTTATCCTTGTACCGCCTTCTTCGGCTGTGAACCAGCCGTCGAATACATAACCTGTCCTCTTGACAGTATCTTTTCCGGGGAGGTCGTCGGCTCCCTCATCCACATAATAATACTTAGGCGAAACATAAGTAGCACCTGTACCTGTTTTTCCTGACACGAAAGTCAGCCAGCGGATGTTGGAGAATACCGGATAAAGATCCGTGTTGCTTGAGATAGATATAGGATTGGTCTCAAGAACGATAGGATCACCGTTGTCATCTGTCGTGCTTCCGGGAACAGTTACTTTTTGCTTTGACCAGCCTCGGAATATCATCTGCGGGGACTTGTTCTGCTGTTCCTCGCCCTCGCCGGAGCTGTCATCATATGTGACCGTGATATCATCTATATTAATCTGCGTGCTTCCGCCTGAAAGCTCGCCTCGTTTTGTGGCAGCTATCGGCCATGAGTTATTAGTTCCATTGAACTGCTCATGGAAGATAACGTATGCACATTGTGCAAATACAGCTACCAACTTAACCGTTTTTGTTTCAGTCACTGGAGGAAGATTCTCAAAATCCAGAGGCTCGGATGCAAGGGTGCCGTTTTCGTATACATACCATCCCATAAATGTGGAGGTAGAGCTTTCCGCTATTGAAGGAAGCTGCGGGACCGAGAGTTTGTCACCGTTCTGTACAGTCTGACGCCATATCTTATCTCCGTTGCTTGCCGTGAAGTAGTATTTCTGGAGATCTCCATCCCCATTAATCATATAGAATTCGTAGGTACAGAGCGGCGGCTCACCGTCGGATGACACGATGTATACCGAAAATCCCGAGGCACTGAAGCAAATGGTGTTGCCGCTGACAGAGAAATCTTTGATCTCTGTAACAGAACCATCACCGCCGATATGCCACAGCCCGATAGATCTGTCAGCAGTAGTTGCTTCTCCGATAGCGCTATTCGTTATGGATACAGTTATGGGATTGTCTGTATCAGGCTGAAACTCCCTGCCATTGTTCAGAATGGATATATCGTAGGAGCAAAGTGTATCATCCGAGACAGTATCGCCTGTTCGGCTGACCACCAGATCCGAGTCTGCCGGCATCATGCCGTTGAGAGCAACTTTTTCTGTGTGATCTTCACCGGGATATACGCTGATGCTCTGATATTCCAGCGTGTCGGTGGTGGCTGAGATCTCAGGCTCTGACGCAGCCGATGCTGCGAGCAGAGTCTCAAGGGGTACATTTGTCAGCAGCATTGCAATGCTTAACAGGCATACAACTGCCTTTGAAAGTATTCTTTTGCATGACGATCGTTTCCTCAATCAGCTCACCCCCTTTGCTGTAAAAACGAGATCAGTATTTGTTTATTTTCCTGTATCTTTGTCAGTCTCTTTTGATATATTTTCTTCAGGTCTTATGCCCCGGTAGCGGAAACAGATGAAATCTGCCGTCAGTGCCAGAGCTTCTGCAACTATCATGAGCCATGTATATTTGTCTCTCAATACCAGCCGCTTTGACATATCCTCTGTGAAAATGAATATCAGCACGGCTGTGACTGCTATCAGCAGTTCGATCACTATGCCTGCCCTCATTTTATATACAAATCTCCTGAGGTCGTCATATAGTGTTTTTATGCGTTTATCAGTATCCTTTTGATCCTTGATCTCCTTTGACTTGCGCCGTGCGTAGCCAAGCTGTCGGTATTTCTTGCGCAGTGAAAAAAATGGCAGGAACGTCAGCACTGTAAGGGTCAGTGATACAAGATTCAAAAAAGCCCAGTGGTCACTATTTGAATAATGCCCAACAGCCTTCATCATTTTCGTGACTTTATTGCCTGCGGAACTATTGTTATTTTTTCCGGTATAGTCAGCAAGGCTATCGTTAGACGGATCATGAGGCTCAAGACTTGCGAAAAGCACTATCCTTCCATTGGTGACAGCATCTGTGCAGGTAGAAAGAGCAAGGAGGCTGTCGTTCTGCTCAGGAAGTGCTGAAACGTTGACGGCGTGTTCGTTTATATAATCCTTCAGTTCAGGATAAAGTTCCTCAGCTCCTGAATCGGTATTGTAAATTGTTCCGTTATAAGAATCGGTCGATATACAGGCAAATATCCTGAGATCGTATGTGCCTTCCTCTGTCTGGAGGACGCCTGAATTGTGAGTATCGAAATAATCCTTATCCAAGTATTTGTCTATATCACCGAACATTGCGCCATTTTCCATATGGTGACCGTAAATAATATTGTACCAGTCATCAAATCCGGCGCTGTTTCCGGCCGAAAGATAAATCGAGCCAGTCAGAGTAGCGTTGCCGTAAATATCCTTATTGAGATATTCCAGATCATCATTTCCCTGTACTACGGGATAGTTGATGTGAGTACCGAACAGTTCCAGCCAGCCCACCGTGTCAGGATTTATCATCTTCAGCTCATCAAATCCCTCTGACTTCGCATTGCCGTCCTCATCATAGGTCTGGACCGGGCGGTACTGAAGAAGATCATAAGACACAAATGCAGACTGATTGGTGTAAAAGATATCATACAGCACATACATACCATACATGAACAATAGAGAGGCTGCCAACAGCACAAACGCCATAAGTATGCGGTTTGCTGCAGAAGCTGCTTTATTGAGTCGTTTCAAAGCATCACCCCACTGCCGTTAGAGATCGTTTCTTCTTACTATGGTGATGACCTTGCCTTTGATCTCAGCTTTGGTAACACTTCCGTAATATCTGCTGTCCTCGCCTCCGTTCCTGCGGTCGCAAAGGATGAAATATTCATCATCTCCGAGCTTTACAGGATATTCTACAAAGCCTTCATATCTCGGAGTAGATGTATACACATTTGATTCGATCACGGTATTTCCGTTTATGACAAGTTTCTCAGCATCGGTTATATCCACTGTATCTCCTGGAACTGCGACTATCCTTCCTATGTAAGTATTATTGTTCTTCGTCACCGCCACTATGTCCTGAGCATTGAACTCACGGCTCAATCTGTAGTATAAGATAAGATCGCCTGACTTGATATTAGGAGACATATCAGAATTGGGAGCCTGCATAAGCCCTAAAACAAAACCGAACATCAGCCAGATAACTGTGACTATAATAAGGCAGTTAAGCAAAAACAGCTGTATCGGATTCATAGGGGACTTTTTTTCAGCCTTCTCCGGCTTATCTTCCGTAACATCCTCCTGAACAGTACTGTTATCATTGTTTTCAGCCATTTTTCGCAATTTATCCTCCTTTACGGACACTGCCAATACCTATTTACTGTATTATTTGATTTGCATATTTTTATTATATTATACCATATAATCCGTATATAATCAAGACGCAAATTTAAAATGGCACCTCAAATTTTTTTGGATTCTTTTGTTTACTGTGCACAACACGAATTTACACAAGGTAATTTTATGGCCATCAACTACCTTGAGTTATATCTTTTCATCAAAAAGCACCGTTCAGAACGATTCAACAGATACTGTATTCTGATTATACATGAGCCGATATCTAATTAGTTAATTTAAGGATCTATTCCAATTGAATTTATTTAACATAAAGTTCTTCAAGTTAAATAGAGACTTTATATCATTCTATATTTATTCTCCCGACAAAAAAGTCCATGCCTCTGTAGGTAGTGAAAACTACATTCAAACGAGCTGTCTAAAGAACAGGCCAAACTGGTATAGAACGGTTTTACTCCCAACAAACGTCTGAGCGTAGATTCGTTAAAATCATCAGGCAGTGATATCTTTACATCTCCTACGGATAGTTCTATTTTCTCTGCTGTAGTTTCTGTTCCTGCGA
>CALEPT010000105.1 GCA_937910385.1 uncultured Ruminococcus sp.
CGAGAGCGAAGATGACAAGGGCAAAAACACTTGGGTGGTTTTACGAAACTGAAATTATTAAGGGGCGCATAGCACAGTTTCGGGGCGGTATCGTATATGTGCCGAGAACAAAAATCAAAGTTGTCACTCCGAAGGTTGAGGAAAACAAGTTTGTCCGTGATGCTATCGACCGAGGAAACATGAAGGTGGCGAGTATCGCAAAGAATATCACAGCCGTCGCTTGGTGTCCGAGCTGAACAGCTTGAAAACAGAGATCGAAGATCTGGAAGTCGAGCTGAAAGTCCTGAAAAAATATCGTGAGATGAAACATTACGGTGAGGAACTGAAAGCCCTCAGCGGTCGATCCGAAAAGAAGTATCGCAGGGATTATAGTGTCGAGCTTGCTGAGTATGGGAAAGTGCGTACACAGGTTTTGGAACTTTACCCGTCAGGGCATATCCCCACCGCGGAAAATCTGGAAAAGAGTATCACGACGCTCCGTCAGAAGCTGTCGGCAATGAATATTGAGTTTAATCAGGCGGATAAGAAGTCCCGTGAATTGTCCGAAGCTACGAGGACGATAGAGGAATACCTCCGCCATGAGCAGAGTCGGGATCAGCAGCAGAAACGGAAGCGGAATGATCTTGAATGATGATACCCTCTCTGGCGAACGGAAATACCCCTCAGAGCCGTCCGTGATGATTATGGGGAAACTGGATACCCCGAAACAGTAAAACGCTCCCTGAGCGTTCAGGGAGCATTTTTACGATTTCTGGAATTTATATACAATGAATGAAAATGCACTTGCTGAAATTCTTAAGATATGTTATAATTAAATTAGATCAATTCTTTCGAGGTGAACCATATGATCATCAACAATGTAGGATACGATCACAAGCATGATGCAGATTTCATCATTGAGCGACCGAATGGACACGGAGACTGCCTGTTCCTTTTACTGAAAACCGACTCTATATTTACCCTCGGTGGCGAGGATATAATAGTCCCCAAAAATTCAATATTTATCTATCCGTTAGGTATGCCGCAATATTACAGAGCTGTTCCAATGAGTACCTTTGAAAATGATTGGATACACTTTCTATTTGAGGGAGATGAAGAAGAACAATTTCTGAAACGGCGTATTCCCTATGCAACTCCGATCACAATGAACAATATTGAATTTTACAGCTTTTGCATCAAAATGATCGCTGAGGAAAACAGCGGAAAGCACTTGTACGGCAAGGAAACGATCCAGCACTATTTCAATATCATGTTCAATAAAATCTCCGAATATCTGCATGAGAACGAGTCAATTGACAGCAGCTCACAGTATGAAATGATGCTTACGATCCGCAATAAGATCTACAGCAGTCCGGAAGTTCCACGCTCCATTGATTGGGTGGCGCATGAAACCAGTATGAGCCGTTCCTCCTTTCAGCATTTGTATAAAAGGTATTTTGGTGTAACATTTATTCAGGATCTTCTGAACAGCCGTATCTCCTTTGCGAAAATGCTTTTAGTAACAACTGACCTATCGATCAGCGATATCTCTGCAAAAAGCGGATTCAGAAGCTATGAGCATTTTGCAAGAATATTCAGGCGGGAATGCGGAATGTCAGCCGTTGACTACAGGAACAGCAATAAAAAATGACAGCAGTGCAGTTTTTTCTGCACTGTTTTTGTTTTGCAAGAATTTGCACAATACATCATAAAACTTGTATGAAAAAGCATTGTAATCCTTTGGAAGATAGTTTATAATAAAACCATGATATAGCAAACGCAAGCCCAATTCGTACAAGGCTCTGTCGTCATTTGAGAGGGGGATGACTGAGCCTTGTACTTCCACTAAAACTGTTGCGAGAGGATGCCGCACGTCCTGTCAAAGCAGTTTCAATCATAAGAGGAGGTAATATTATGGTCTTACAGAAAGCAAGAAAAACATTGTGTTCAGCACTGGCACTGTTTATCGGATTCTCAGCCGTCAGCTTCACACCGGATACATTTACGGCAATTGAAGCAGATGCGGCTTTCGAGATGAACGCTGCACAGCTCGTTGAAGATATCGACTTCGGATGGAATCTCGGAAATTCCCTTGATAGCTACGTTGGTACAACACTCGGCTGTCAGGATTTGTCATCAGAAACATCATGGGGCAATCCCAAGTCTACACAGGCGCTCATTGACGGAGTGAAGGCAAGCGGTGTCAATGCCATTCGTGTTCCTGTGACGTGGTACAATCACATGGACGCAAGTTATGAGATCGATGATGCGTGGATGGACAGAGTCGAGGAAGTTGTGGGTTATGTCCTGAAGGACGATATGTATTGCATCCTCAATGTTCACCATGATACGGGTGAAAATGGCTGGCTGAAAGCAAGCGGTACGAACCTTGAAACAAAAAAAGCAATGTACAAGGCTATCTGGGAGCAGCTCGCTGCACGTTTCAATTCCTATGGCGATAAGCTCATATTCGAGGGTTTCAACGAGATACTTGATGATAATAACGAATGGGTAAATCCGAATCAGCAGTCCCTGAATATTGTCAATGAGCTGAACCAGATGTTTGTTGATACAGTCCGTGCGTCTGGAGGTAACAATGCAAAGAGAAATCTCATCTGCAATACCTATGCAGCTTCGGGAAATCCCTATGTTACATCAAACTTCAAGGTTCCGACCGATACTGTTTCAGATAGGATTATTGCTGAATGCCATGTGTATCAGCCGTTCTATTTCACCTCAGAATTCTATCCCGATGAAACTACATGGGAGCAGAACAAAGTATACCTTGACGAGCAGCTCGATGCGATCTACACGACTTTTGTACAGCAAGGCACTCCTGCAATCATCGGAGAATTTGGCTGTGCTTACACAAAGGACAACATGGACGAGATCTTGTCATGGGCAGATTATTATGTGACAAAATGTGAGAGCTACGGTATTCCCTGCTTCTATTGGGACAACGGCTCTCAGTATAAGCTGTTCAACAGAAATAACGGCAGTGTCACACAGGAAAATCTGCTCGGAACAATGCTTGCTGCTGCAACGGGAAGCACTTATGAGATTGACAATACGCTCTATGGCGATGTAAACGATGATGGCACTTTCAATGTTTCCGATGTTGTTCTGCTCCAGAAATGGCTTCTTGCAGTACCGGACACACATCTGGCAAACTGGAAAGCTGCAGATCTTTGCAAGGACGAAAGACTTGATGTATTCGACCTCTGTATGATGAAACGGCTTCTGATACAGAAGGATAATATGTGTTCCAGTGACGATAACTGGTCAAGCTGGGTTGACACCACTGGCGGTGCTGAGGCTGAGGTCTCCTACAATGGCAGCAGCGTTTCCATTGATGTAAAAAACGGTGGTAACAATCCGTGGGAGGCTCAGATCGCTTACAAGAATATCACTCTTGAACAGGGTGCAACATATAAACTTTCCTTTGATTATGTGGCAACTGCCGAGGTTTCTTCTGACTGCAATGTGATGCAGAATCATGACGATTACCTCCCCTATCACACAGTAGACCTTGACTATACAACAACAGTTCAGCACATGGAGTCTGAATTTACAATGACTTCTGCAACAGACAAAAATTCCGAGATAGCATTCAACTGCGGCGGAAAGAGCATGAAGCCCTGCAAGATCACGATAAGCAATCTTTCACTCGTCAAAGTTACAGGCGGCAGTACCGATACAGATAAAACCGATGATACCGACAAAAAGGAAGATGACACCACACCGCAGACTGATGTAAACCTCTGTGCAAATGCTAAGAATTGGTCAAGCTGGATAAACGAGGAAGAAGGTGCTTCTGCCAATGTGACAAAGCTGGATAACGGCATTACAGTCTCCGTTGAGAACGGCGGTGCAGAGGTATGGTACGTTCAGGGCAGCTACGCAAATATCACTCTTGAAAAGGGTGCAAAGTACAGGCTGGAATTTGATTACTCGGCAAACAAGAGTGCATCTCTCGGCGTGAACGTTCAGCAGAATTACGATCCATACGGACAGTATTACTATGAGTCTTTCGACTACACAACTTCAGAACAGCACTTCTCCTCCACCTTCACAATGACTGACGATACTGACGATAATGTTGTGATCGTATCAGCTTTCGGCACTCGCCAGCAACTGCGTCACGGTAGTACATATTCACAGATTTATTGAGGTAAGCCTCCATAAGCCGTATGAACTCAGGTGAATCACCGTCACGGATAAGACGTTTCCTGTCTGTGTGATCGTTTTCATCGTCAATTGCTGACGAGTTAGGCATAGCAATTATTCTTGTTCATCACAACCGAAAACAGCAGGACTCCAATCCGAACAACATGATACTTGGC
>CALEPT010000106.1 GCA_937910385.1 uncultured Ruminococcus sp.
AAAATATGATAATTTTATACCTGACATTTTGATACAATGAACTTGCTTAAATTTGGGAAAGTTCAATTTTTGTAACCGTCAAAATAGGCGATCAGGTCAGCCTTGTTGACAAGAATTTTTCCGTTCCTGCCCTCGCCGGTTCTCACGGACTTCACCTTGCCCTGCTTCACAAGCTGACGGACGGTATGCTCCGAAAGTCCCTGAATGACCTCGGTGCATTCCTTGATTGTGAGCATCTCGATCTTGTTAGAAGTCGGTGCGGCGGTTGTTTGCGGAACTGTGTTCTCTTCGTCCTCGGTGAGCTGAATAAGCAGTTCCAGAATGTTGTCAACGATTTCTTTCTTCTGTGTTGTATTCATGGTGTATACCTCTTTCTACGGTTTTAGTTTTATGAACTTTGCGCATTTTGAGCATTTTGTAAGCTCAAAGTGTGCAAAATGTTCAAAGTTCAGATTTCACGAATTGAATAACAGCGGATTGACTGCGACACGGATCACATTTTTGTTATTCGTACCTTTCTCGGCAGACCTGCGGACATACCCGTATTCTTCCAGCATATCCATTGTCTCACCGAAGTCAGCGGCGTTCTTGAAAAGAGTGCATCGGCAGAACTTGTAAAGGTCATTCTGCTTGATCTCCCTGATACATTTTGAACGTATCTTGTTAAGCACCCTCTCAGCCTTGACCGTTCCGAGATCAATGTCTCCGAGACTGTAAGCGTATATCGCCTGCTCACGGAAATACTCACCGATCTCAATTGCATTGCAGAACGTATCAATGCCGACACGGGTCTCCACGGGGTTCACATCATTCAAAGCACATTTCACGCAATGAATGATACCGCACAGACGGAGAAGCTCACCGTGATACTTGCCACCCCAGTCCTTGCAAAAAGCCATATCCGTGACGAGCATCGGCTCAATGTGGCGGTTGTAAAAATCCACAAACTCTCCGTAAGCCTTACTGTCAAAATGGAGATACAGCTCCTTTTCATCGTGGTAGGTGAATTTCGTGCCGAGGAGCTTATATACAAGGTTCTTATAGTCCTCTGTCACTTTTTCGGGGACTGCCTGCGTATCATACTTGCGAGTACCGATATTGCTCACGGGGAAACAGTACAGAAAACGTGCGATAAGACCGCTGCCCCTGAAAGCAGAATTATTTATCATGCTATCAAAGACATATGGCTGACAGGCAAGGCAGATACTCATGTACGGCTTTTTGAGAACAATGCTCCCTCTTGTGGCTCTGTCGCTGATATACGTTTCCCCGTTCCATGATTTCAGCAGGAGATCAAGGTTAGGAATATTGTTGCTGTACCTTCCGCTGAAATTGCCGAGCATTCCTGCTTCATCGGAGATCATCAGCAAAGTGCCGTTTTCTTCAAGCTGATGCACAAGGGATTCGGGAGTAATATCGTCAACAGCTATCCTGCGGAAGTTGCTTGCAGGAATGTTGCTGATCTCCGTCCGGAGCTTGGCTATCTCCTCGGCAGTAACATCTTTCTTCTTTTCAAGAGCTTCGAGCTTGCCTTGCAAGAGCTTGTACTCCGCCTGAGACTTGAAAATGTCTTGCTTGTTGCTCTCATTCCAATCGTGGGCGAACTGAATGTACGGTCGCTTCACCATTGAGATCACAGGAGACTTCTTGAAGCTCGGCTCTGCTATGGTGAGCGTATCAAGCACCAAAGGCTCGGTGTGGTCACGCTTTGCCGACATACGATACACTCCCGAAAAGCAGTAGCTGACTGCCGAGAGGATAGATGTTCCTGCCATTGCAACATCAGTTGAGGTGGTGGTCGCTATCGCATCCGCCATATCTCCCAATATCGGAGGGAGAGCGTTCACAGGGAACGGCAGGAGGTTTGTCCCGTCGGGACGGAGTGGTGTGGGCT
>CALEPT010000107.1 GCA_937910385.1 uncultured Ruminococcus sp.
AACGTATCTCTGCTTCACGCTTTTCAATCATATCATTGTAGACCCTTGCGTGTTCACGGTCATTGATACGCTCTATGATGAGCTGCTCTATCTCATCACGGCATCGCTTGATTTTTTCATTGTTGCGCTGTATCTCTCTGTCGTACTTTGGCTTCTTTTTGAGTCAATTCTTGACGATCTTTTCGTATTTCGCACTCTCAGCTTGTATATATTCAAGCAACGATAAGGCAAAAGCCGAACTCAGACAGGTTCAGAAGAGCCTCAAAGACTTCATCGACAAGGTTAACGCTGAGGAAGGCGAGACTGTTCTGAAAAGGGACTACGGCAGGGAGAAGGTGTATGAGGGTGAGGTGAAGCCTGAGTACAAGACCGAGCCGCCTGTCAGCGACGCTCCTGTTCCTGAGGGCAAGGCTGTTGAGGTAACTGTCAGTGAGCCTGAGAAGGTGGAGGGGGCTTATACTGAGGAGAAAATTCCAGAGAACTATATTGACAAATATCCCAATTCTGGTATAATAGAAACAAAGGATAATAGTCCTGAAATACCAGAAGAAATTGTCAACGATGTCAATAAGGCGTATGACAGAATTAAAAAGGATTTCCCAGTTCTTTTGGAGTATCCAAGTGAAATAGAGTATGTTGATACAGGTTCTGATCTCGGGCAAAATGAGTTAATAAAATTCGGTTCAACATATTGTGCTAAATTTAGGGTGATGCTTTCGGATTACTATTGTTCAGATTATTCCTTACTGCGAAAGACAATGTCAAATCACTTTGAAGATGGATATAGTTATGAAGTTGATAATGTTGGCAGCTTATTGTGCCATGAAGTAGGACATTCATTACACAGAATACTTGCTTTAAAACGAGCTGGTATAAAATATGGTGATATAATGCTGCCAGAAGTGAAAGAAAAATATGATAAAGAATTTGCCAAAATTCAGCAAGAAGTATATCTTGCAGCTTTTTCTGAATCTGATGCAGATTTCTGGGAAATACAAGGAATGTGTGCAGATGAACTCGGCACAATGGTTATTCTAAAGCCAAAAGAGTTGATTTCTCAAAGTTTTGGAAACTACTATTACGGAAAAACTAAGTCGCGAGTCGCCAACGCAATAGTTGAGTATTTTAAGAGGGAGTTGAGCATATATGGCATATTGTGATTCTTATAAAAGTGAACCATTGTTTCCTTACGCTATAGGTTATTGTGCAATATTTCCTGCTGGTTTTAAAAGAGATGTCGGTAAAGGTTCTATTCACGAAACAAAGGATTACATCATATATTTTAAACCTGATACTCCTGAAGATATTAAACAGCGTTTTATTAAGGACTATGCAGATTATTTTGCAAAGCATGGAGTTGATGACTAAACCGCCCTCACTGAGAGCGGTTTTCTTATACCCATTTGAAGGAGGTGAGGAGAATGGACGAGAAAGCACTGAAAATAGTCAGAGATTATATATTTGCACATCTCGACAAGACAGATATTAAGAGCTTTTTGAGCATAAAGATCACTCTGTTGAGATGCTGCGAGATATGGTACACACCCAAAACATTTTCTTCACTATCGCCGATGCGTATTGCAGATTTGAAGGCACCCACGAGGAAAAGACAACCAAGGCATTCTTAGGCAGGGATACTATTTTCAAGTGCCAATTTGAGCAAATCATTGCTCATACAGATGTCGGCACGGAAATGTTTCAGATGACAAGACCTAAACTGCCATACAGCTGAGGTTACCTTTTTGACAACCTGCCAGACTATATATGGTACATCTTCTTGCACGCAATTTGACCAAACTAAAACATTCGTTCTATACACACGTGATAAGTCTTCCGTGAGCAAAGAAAATATATTATAAGCATAAATAATTTTTTTGTGGGTTAATGCTATTTTAACACACATTATTCCGAATGTAATACAAAAACTGAAAAATGTTCTTTTAGAGGATAATAAGAATTGCCCTCAGATTATACTAAGGGCAACATGTTTTAATTATTTTAGTTTTCCGACTACAACTTGCCGTTGCGTACCATCATCTGTGCAAGTTATTATTGTGATCCTGTTATCGCCGAAGTCATCAAGCACCCATACTTCACTTGGCTCTACGATGAAATTTTCAGTAACAGTATACATGTATTCATTCTTATCCTTATCGTAAAGCGTTATCGTCATACCAAGCTCCACATCTTTTAGATTATTGAAATACTCCTTGTAGAGTGTACTGCTATGACCAGCGATACAATAATTGCCTGTGCCGAAATCTCCTGTTCCGAGAAAATGTCCTGCTGCTTTTGATAGTGTAACGTTATCAGTACCCTCTAATATCGGAGCTTTTATTTTCAGTTCTGATATCTTAATAACCGGATTTTCACGCATCAGTTTTTGTTTCTGATACTCACGATAGATTTTTCTGATACCGAAGATGCCTAAAATAGATAAGCCTGCTACTATTGCAATGAGCCCTGTAATAAACAGAGTCCATTGCTTTTTTGTTCTTTGAACGGTATCAGTATTCAGCTTACTACTCATCTTTCTTACGGCGAATGAATCCGGAGGTCTTAATTGCAAACATTCCGCATCCAATGAGCATAAGTGCTCCGAATACCCAAAGCCAATTTGTACGGCTATTGTTTCCTGTCTGCGGAAGATCAACTGTTTCTTCAGCAGAATTTGTACCGGTGCCTGTTACTGAATCAATTGTGTAAACATCGAGCACATTTCCGAACTTGTCCTTCAGGGTAATCTCATACATATCATCAGACCTTGAAGTTATCTCAGCAGTAACATTGGTATTACCGGATTTTTCTTCATAGTCATTGACTGCCCAGCCGATAAGATCATCATCAGAAGCAATGTGACTTACAGCTGCTGTAGTCGTGGGTGTCGTCAAAGTGGTTGTCGTTGAAGTAGTTGTAGTCGTGGTCGTTGTGGTGGAAGTAGTAGTCGAAGTCGTTGTGCTTGTAGTAGTTGTGGTAGAAGTGGTAGTTGAAGTCGTTGTGCTTGTAGTAGTTGTGGTAGAAGTGGTAGTCGAAGTCGTTGTGCTTGTGGTCGTGGTAGTAGATGTGGTAGTCGAAGTCGTTGTGCTTGTGGTCGTAGTAGTAGATGTGGTGGACGAAGTCGTTGTGCTTGTGGTCGTAGTAGTAGATGTGGTGGTCGAAGTCGTTGTGCTTGTGGTCGTAGTAGTAGATGTAGTAGTCGAAGTCGTTGTGCTTGTGGTCGTAGTAGTAGAGGTGGGGGTATAAGGCTCTTCAACCCTTATCCACCCATCTAAATAACTCATATCAACAAAACCATACAACATATTACCGATTAATAAATCTTTAATGAAAATGGGATAAAGGCCGTATTCAAATGGTGCAATTGCGGTTACACGAATTATTAGGTCGCCGTCTACGAGATTTATTCCATCAGGCTCCCAAATAGCAAACTCGTTATCTTCAAGGTTAGCAGTATAACCGCTATAGGGTGCGATAATATTAGTAATCTGAATAGGGGATTCAGCCTCAAATTTACCATAGATGTAGCTTATCGGCAATGTTTGTTTATCATAACTTCTAAATACAAAATCTACTACAACTTCATCTCCGGGATTACACGTTGCGTAACATACATCTATACTAAAGTCCACGCCATCATATTCTTCATATGAAGTAAGGGAAGCAGCATACTGATCTAATTCATGACCGTGTGCGATATATCCTAAAATCGCAGCAGCATCAGCTACGGTTATACGTCCGTCACAGTTCACATCCCCTTGCCCATCACCGTAAGAAATATGATAATTACCAACGAGATACATCATTATCATATATGGATCCGTCGCATCAACTTGCCCGTCACGTGTTACATCTGCTGCTGCCCAATTCCATGTTGAAGGAATATCCTTGCTGAATGCTGAACTGTCAAAAGGTTCCATAGTAGTTGTAGCCTTAGTAGTAGTTGTTGTTGTTGAAGTTGTGGTGGTAGTAGTAACTTTTGTAGTGGTAGTAGTTGTTATTTTAGTTGTAGTTACAGCAGGCTGGTCGATTATGTCTATACCGTCATCAATAACAGTCAAATGGCAGCTATTGTCATAGCCGTCACAGTAAAAATTAACAGTATCATCGTTCACAGAGATTGCAGTGATGTTCGACATACCAAAATCTCCTTCGATGTCCAGATCGGCGTCTTTAGCTATGTCTCCCTTAAATGTGATGACAAGCTTTTCGACATTGCCCCGGAAACTTTCAACATCAAGAAAATATGTATCATTGTTAATGATACTGTTACAGATATCAATTGTGCTGGAATTACCTTTCAAATCTGTATAGCTATAGCTTATGTCAATATTGTCCAAAATACTGCTGTGCTCAACATTAAAAAACAGGTAATCGTAACCCAGATCCAAATTAATAGTATAGTCTATCTCATATTGACTTCCGCGGAAGAGTTCACACTCCTCATTCAGTGCCATGCCGGTTGTAATGACCTCATCTGACATATAAGGATTATTGTGTATGGATTCGCCGTATAAAATATTTCCCCAAAAAGGCATATCAACGTATGTATAAACCACTCCGAGCTTCTGCATAACACTACTTTTCGTATATGCTCTGATGATCGCTGAATCAAGATAATCTACCTCGCCGTCTATGTTCACGTCAGCAGCCTCTTCGTTAAAATCACCTGAATAGCTGCCTTTTACCCATTGTTCGATACAGATAGGGTCTATAAGGTTAATGTACCAGTCGCCGTTTACATCTCCGAAGAAAATATCAGAGCCATATGATACCGTAGGATAGGGTGTACGTGTAGAGGTAGTTACCGTGGTTGTAGCAGAGGTTGTGGTCGTCGAAGTTGTTGTTCTTGTGGTCGTGGTAGTAGATGTGGTTGTCGAAGTTGTTGTTCTTGTGGTCGTGGTAGTAGATGTGGTGGTCGAAGTTGTTGTTCTTGTGGTCGTGGTAGTAGAGGTGGTGGTTGAAGTCGTTGTCATGTTGGTTTCTATTCCGCCACATCTAATGGTCAAGCATACAGGTCCTTCATAATAATCATCATTATACCCCTGCGAAAAGACAAGAGGAATCGCCCAGCCGTAAAAATTAGTATTATATATTTCTGCTGTTTCTGCTGAGTCACTTAGTTTGAATGTAATAATCAAATTTTCATCGTTATCTTCAAAAGAATAATCTAAAGCCAAGTTTGATGAGCCAGCGGACTGGTCTACACCATTTGCAACGTCAAGCACTTCAAGCGGATACAAATCTTCTGATGCAACACCCAAAATAAGTAAATCACAGTCAAGATTACTGGTGAATTCTCTGTCAGGTATGAATTCAACTACTAACTCCTCGTCTTTCTCCAATGTGCAAACGCCATTGCTGTCGGTTCCTTTATTAATAATATTTATCGAAAAGGGAATTTCAGGATTGGATGACGTTGTGGTTGTAATCACTTTTGTTGTCGTGGTAGTAGAAGTAGTAGTTGTAGTAGTTGTTGTTGTCTTATTTGTTGTAGTTGTGGCAGTAGTTCCTTCTCCGTCCATTACATGAATAATGCCGTTTCTGAACCCATAAGTATATTGATCGCTTTGGTAGTGAATACTTAAGCTATCAAATTCTACAGAATAATCTCCGGGTTCCGCAGAAGTTGAAACTACGTATCTAAGTGTCAGTAATTCAGTACCGTCGGGAAGAATCACTCCCTCACCGAGAGACAATGTTAACATGGAAAATGTAAGTGTATTTAAATTTATAAATTTACTCGAGATCAGACTGGAGTTAAAGGTACATCCCGAAAAAGATATTTCATCAGTATAATCTGTAAAACTGCCGACTATGTCAGTTGTGGCATTTCCATTAGGATAAATCCGAACATTTACATTTACAATCTCACCGGGAGATGCCTCATAGTTGCCAAAATCGAAAACTATATCAGCTGTATCAGGAGATACCTTGTATGTATCCTCAGTGGTTGTGGTAGTGTCTGCGTCTCTGTATAAGGCGGAGTCATCGATTTCTACCGCTCCTTTAGATGATGCGAAGTTGAGATCATCAGCATACCCTGCCGAAGCATTAACATTTTCGGCATAAGCCTCCCTTGGCAGTTCCATCGCACTTGATGCCGTAGGCAACATCGATGTGAACATTGATACTGCTATGACAAAAGCTGAAACAATCGAAAAAAATTTTTTCCTTTCCATTATAAACCTCCATAAATATAATATATTTATATCAAGCCCGAAGGCATTATTTTTGCTTTTTCATTTCATCAAGAGACTTTGACATTATCTCCAAAGTCTCCTCTTTAGAACGGATCAAACCACATTTTATAAGCATTCTTAAATAGTCCAAAAAGGCTTTGACTATACTGTTTTCATTTAGCAGAGCAATATAATACTTACCATTCAGGTCGAACATTATCAGCATTTTCCCATCAGACCATATATTTATAGTGTGTACATTTGTCGAGTTGACTATCGGCAAACGTATAATCATAGGATTATAATTATCGCTAAACGACGAGTTGTCCAAAAGATTTTTGAGCGCATTGAATCTTAATTCCTTCGATAATGATTTAGACAGACCGTATTTAAACTCATAATATTCCTCTGCGGTTAAAAAATTATTAAGTCCGCTGTCTGAAAATATATTGTAGATCTTTCCTATATCAACAGAGCACTTCTGCATAAAACCTTCGTACATTTTTGCAAGGTCAATAGAATCGTTGCTTTTTGCTGCATGACTCTCTAATTCAGTGTATTTAAGATCAAAAACAATACATGGATACTTTTCTATTATGTAAATATCGGGTTTTGAGTTGCTGTTTTTAAAGTGCATTATCGAATCAAAATCAACAAGAAATGTACTAATGTCATCATACAATTTCATAAAAGGAATAGAATTATTGAAGATACTGTCAAAGCTTTTGCAATGTAGTCTGACTGATTCTGCCGAGTTGAGATATAAGGCGTTTTGACAGTTCCTGCTGAAAAGCAGAATCTCTTTTTCATTTGCGATATAATATGGAAATACCGAGTATTCAGGGTACTCTTCTATGTGAATATACTGTCCCTTGATCTCCGCTTTTTTGCTCAGAATCACAATTATCGCATTAATAAATGAATCCATATTGAGTTCCGAACTTTCACTTGTTTTCTCAAGCGGAATAAGCCATTCAAAACCATCCTTCACATTAAGTACCAAGCCACCGAATACGTCTATGATCTTATCATGCTCAGGCCTATAATATAGCTTCAAGGTTCTTTCAGCCGAAGCAGCGACTTTTATCAAGGCTTTTTTGACCGCTTCTTCGTCACAAAAAAACTGTCCGTTTGAAAGTTGCAATCTGTCAATCGAATCACAGGGAGTCGGCATAGAGATACAATATAACGTGGTAAACGCTTTAGATGATTCGCTATACTTTTTAACAGTTTTCTCCTCCTGATATGCATAAGCAAGGCGACTGTATTCATCGGCAGAAACGTTGAGCATTCCGGCAATTTTATCTATTACATCAAAATTAGGCGGGACAAGTGATCCGCTACGAATTCGGCTAAGATACGCTTTCTTAAGACCAAGTTTTTCGCATATATCAACAGATCTTACGGAATGGACATCTATTATTTCACTAAGTACTTCATGAAATTTCATTGTTTTCCCCCTAATATCATTTATTTGCTAATTTAATATATTTTAGCATCAATAACGTGATAAGTCAATAAGTTTACGAAGTTGAAAAACAAAGTTGTAAACTATATTTTTGAAAGTATAAGTTATAAAACATTATCTATTTATTGTCTCCGAAGTGAAGAATCTAAGCAATGGTATCCTTGAGCGTATTTCTCCACTAATATGACCTCACCCTCAGGTGCCAGTCGGGGCAACTCGGTGCAGGTTCAACTCCTGTTATCCGCACCATGATTAAAGAGTGTCTTAGCAAAGGTTATGAGAGATAGTTCAACAACTCACAAGATTTGCTGGGCACTCGGCGCTTACGTTTCTTCTGTTCAATAAGCGTTTCACGATACATTCTCCTCACCTCCTTCAAATGGGTATAAGAAAACCGCCTTGTTATGGGCGGTTTAAACAACATTGTGACGGTTACGAATCACCTGATCGGAAATGTCCGTACCGTCACCCTGTTTCACTGAAAGGCGAGATATGACATCAGACAGGAAATCGTCGTGTATATCTCGCTTCTGTGAATAGCAATATTCAAGAAAACAGCACTTCTGACAGTCGCCGTTAAGGCTGTCACAGTGCTGTTTCATCTTTTTATGGAACTCAGTTACTTCCATTGGAAGCTCCTTTCGGGTAGTAGGAAGAGGTTTAACTTAAATTAAATTCCTCTCGTAACTTAGCAATATCTTTTCTTAACTGAATATCTAAATTATACAGCTTTGAACTCAATCTATCATCACGACCTGGAAACGGTGCAAGAGATTTGCGAAGCTCTTCTTCATCTTGTTTACGCTTATCAATAAGTTGCTGTGCACGTTTAGTATATTCATCTGGGAACTCGACTGTACTTGATTCCAAGTTCTTTGCAAGCTCTTTTGATTCTTTCATGCTGTTCATCTCCTATTGGTATTCTTTCGGGGTAGAACTTCAAATCATTGCCTACTGAATTTTCTGCTCTTTTATATGCTTCATATACTATATCTTCCGTAAGTTCAGTATCAGGGAACGTCATAGAATAACGAAATTTTTCATCATAAGCCATAGATATATACGATTTATCTTTTGCAGATGATTCAAGGTCTTCCCAACTAAAAGAATATTGACTTTCACCAATAACATGATTATGTTCATTGATACTGCCTTCCATTTTATCACCCAGAAGGTCCGTATTAACTCTGAATCTGTCGCCATGAACTTCATAGACTTCACCATTTGGACAAAAGACTCTACAATGTTCAATATCACTGTCAATATACTTATGTTCAAATTCCTGTAACGAACGAGCAATTGCTTTCTTATCACTGAAATCAATCTCGCCAATTTTTTCATAAGTATGATTTTCAGAAATGTATGGTTTTTTTCCACTTCCTCTACCTGATATTATACCACTTTCACCGAATTTGTCAACAGATGAATTATGAACATTGACCGGATTTCGTGACAGCAGCTCCTTCCGCTCCTCAGCCGTGACTTTATTCGTGACCTTAGCACCGACAGGCGGAACTTTAACAGGAGATTCTTTGCCGCTTCCGCCGGTATATTTACCCTGCATGATGTTTCCGAGACCGTCTGCGGTCACACGCTCGCGCTGCTATGCCAATTATTTCAGTGGAGCGTGTAGTGTTCTCTATCAAAAATCCGTGTGACTTTTCGTGTGATTATTTCACATTTCTAACCGATATATTGCAGTTACAACTAATTTTGTAAATATAAAAAAACGCTATATATCGTTTTTGCGATATATAGCGATTTATCATTGGTCGAGGTGACAGGATTTGAACCTGCGGCCCCTACGTCCCGAAAGTAGCGAAAAAGTGGCATTTTCAGCCTATTTTCTGGGATTTGTCGGAATCATTGACACCCATGTGACACCCTGAAATAAAGTCGTTGAGTTTGTTTACCTGGCGAATTTTGTGTTGAGAATCCAGGTGAGTATATATTGAAAGCGTCGTGTTGATATCGGAATGTCCTGCCTGTTCTTTGGCTGTAAGTACATCTACTCCTGCGAGGTAGAGCATAGTGATATATGTGTGTCTCAGCCAGTGGGGAGTGATCTCCGGTATCACAATCGGCAGCTTCTTCGGTGCGAATTTGCTTTTCGGGCGTTTGAACGAGTGCAGTTCTCCGTTCTCGTCTGGAACGACAACGTGAGAGAAATCGCCATACCGGAAATTTAGTTCGCATATATAGCTGTCCCATAGTTTGGTCCAACTGGATAATGACATCAGTTTTCCGGTAGTGTCCGGACATACAAGCAGACTATTTCCGCGCTCAACGCTTGATAGATAGTCTACCAACAGCTGCGGGATATATACGGTCCGCACGCCTGCCTCTGTTTTGGCTCCTTGCTTGACTTCCCAGCGGTTGCCTACTCTTTCCATTGATTTGCTGACACGGATAGTTCCTGCATCGAGGTCGATGTCAGTCCAGAGCAGCGGCACCAGTTCGCCACGCCTAAGTCCTGCATACATCATTATCATCGCGGCAGTCTGAGCTCGGTGCGGTGTATTGATTATCCACTGCTGCTCGGTTTCTGTGAGAGCTCGGCGCTGAGGAGTCTCCGCAGCTGAGCCAGGTATCCTCACACTCGCAGCCGGATTGTAGTCGATGACACGGTTATCGAGTGCGAACTGTAAGATCTGACGTGCAGTGCTTTTGATCTCCTTGAGGACGCTCCGCGAATACCTATCCGAGCTGTCGATGATGATGTCCTGGATATCCATTGCACGTATCCTCGGGAGTTCCATGTACCGCAGTGGCTCGAGGTTCTTCACCCTGCACTGGTAGACGTAGTACCTCTGTGCGCTGACCTCGTTTCTTTTCAATTTGAGCCATTTTTCAGCCCACTCCCCGAAAGTCTCGCGCTGAGCCATGACATCGAGCCCCTTGCCGAGCTGTATGCGCACCTCGTCGAGTTTCGCGTTGAGTTCTTTCTGTGTGGACGCATAGACGTACTTATAGCGGGTCTTTCCGTCTACGCTGCCGAGTGATATCTTTGCTTGCAGCCGCCCGTCGCTGCGGACCTTGTTTCGTGTTTTTGCCATAAAAATGCACCCCTTTTCTTGACATGGCGAGAAAGACGTGCTATAATTACATTGTTGCGATGTGTTGTATAGCACGTCCGTTCCCTCGTTGGTGTTCCAGCACCAGCGGGGGATTTTTTTATTTTGTTGTAAATGTTATCTTATCGGTATCAATCAGGTGTGTATAGTTATCATCGTCAGTCAATACGTGAATCGTCATCTCGATTTGGTCAACGCTTTCTATTCCATTTTCCTCAAGAGATGAACTGTAAATGTCTAATGGAGAAATACATTTTTTACCAGCATAAACGTGTTCGTAGTAATCAGCACTTACCATAAAACCATTTACTGAAAAATCATCGCCTTCTATAATAAGGTTTTTATCGGTGTTATTTTCGACATACATAAGAACTGAAGTTCCCCAGAATGAATTTTCATCAACATATTGGGCAATGATTTTTACACCGTCTTGGTCAAGTAATGTCATGCCACTTATATTATTTTCATCGTCTGTGGATTCGTAGTCAGAGGTTTTTATGGTAATACAACCTGATTCATTCAATATATCGTACGTTTCTGGATCATATGTATGAAGATATAGTTCGATTTTTCCAATATTATCAATTCCAGCTGCTTTTAAATCACTTGTAGAGAGTTCGATTTCATCGTTGGCTTTATTACCTGCGGTGACCTCGATATATCCGAGTTCAGATATCATATAGTCATTTACGATAACTGCATCAGTGGTGATGACAACATCTTTATCGGAGTTGTTTTCTGCAAGGACGTTGATCGAAGTCCCAAATAAGCTGTCAGTTTCGACACCTTTAGCTGTAATTTTTACACCTTCAGTTTCCCAGAGCACCTGTTCGTCGATAGTGAAGTCTTCTGTATCGCTGTTGCCGGAATTGTCGGCTTTTTCCTCGGATTTAGTATCTTTTTCAGTATCACTTTCGGTTTCGGACTCTTCTTTGATTTCCTTTGTTGCCTTTTCGGCATCGCTGGATTCAACGGAAACAATGCTTTTTCGTGAAGTTTCAGAAACAGAACATGAAGTCATAGAAGCAATCAGTCCTAAAGCAAAAACAAATGATAAATATTTTTTCATATAAATACCTCCTAATTTTTTATAATTTTGGTAATTTCATAAGCACAAAGTCACTCTAAACCACATATGTTCATACCCCCTTTACTCCACAAGGCTCATAAAATACCAGTGATAATTTTTTTATTTGTATGAATCGTAAAACTTCAAGCATTCAGACTTCACAGCAATGTATTTTTCTCTTATAGGCGTTAGCTCTTCAATTTCTTTTTTTATCTCGCCAGTATAATCAAGCTGAATACCAGCTTTTTCAGCTTCAATGATGATTTTCTGAAAGTTTTTTGTATTGCCATTCTTCATTCTCATATAACCTGAGAAGGATTTAGGAGCAATATCAGGTAGTCCCTTCACGAGCATATCATATTGCTGGCGGTCGTATCCTTTTATTGCTTCCCACCTGAGAGCATACGGCTCAAAGACTTTTTCATTTTCCTTCTCTTTTATATACATTTCATATATTTTTTTCTCTTCATCATCTCTGTCATCTACGAAAGGGCGGTTGCTGTACTCAATAATATCTTTAATTTCGTCAGCATAAGTTGGCTCTGATATGCCATAAATAACTGGATAAAAATCAATACCGGAGCAGGTACAGCCATAATTAACCGGCATTTTCGGGAAGCGCTTATCTTTTCCTGATATGCTAAACCAGCGTTTGCGGTATTTCGCACACTCTCCGCAGCAGCCTCTGTGATATGAGGCTTCGACCAAATCAGTGTCAAGCTGTTTGGCATTTTGTAGATTGATCGCCTGTACTTTATCTTTAAGAGGTACATTATCTTTTTGAACAAGAGCCTGTTTAGGAGCAGCTTGATTCTGAGGTTCTATCGAATTTATTTTCTTTTTGAAAAGTTTATCAAACAGTCCCATATTGCACCTCCTTAAAACGTTCGCTTACTTTCAACGACCTTACCGATTATCCGGACACGTTCAACATCTTTACCAGCAAACTGTCGCGGCGGATAGTAGGGATTCTTACTTATTAATGTAATAGACTCATTATCAATTTTGACTTCTTTGACAAGTCCGTCCTCTTCATCAACGATAACAACAGCATAATCACCACTTTCGACGCTGTTCTGCAGCCTTACCAGGACTAAGTCTCCTTCAAGTAAAAGTGGCTCCATGCTTTCACCCTGTACTTTGAGCCACATATACTCATAGCCTGAAAGAAGAGTATCGGAATCTACAAGAGAATAGCTCTCTATATTCATCTCAGCAAGACAAGTATAACCAGCGGCTACGTTTCCGACAACCGGAACAGGTACCATGCTATCAGGGTCATATACCCTCGAAGTGGCAAGCATACGATCAATAACTTTATCCTCCTCTTTGACCTGGGCTGACACGTGTTCCGGATCAGTTAACGTCTTAACGAATTTATATGTTTTTATAGATTCGTTGTCCCAGCACATTAGGTACCTCGGATCGACATTTGTTGCTTTAGCGATAGCTTCAATAGAGTCAATGGGGATTTTCCGTGTCTCTCCTGTTGCATACCGCTGAAGCGATGATTTTGATATTCCGGTGATTCTGGCGAGCTCTGGATAACTGTATCCACTATTTATAATTGCTTCATTAATGCGCATTGCTCTTTCGTCCATTTCGCACCTCCTCTTTACATCATTATAGCACAGCTTTCCCAAAATTGCAATACCTGCTACAAAATTATTTTTGTTTCTTCCCAAAAAGGGGTTGACAAATGTAAAAGAGTGTGATATACTATAATCGTCCCATAAGTGGGAAGAAAGGAGCGTGAATAAATGCTTAACAAAAATCTCTTAAAGGCTGCCATAGCAAAGGCAGGGACAACACAGGAAAAACTGGCTGAAAGTATAGGAATATCGCCTAATACGCTTTCAAGTAGAATGACCGGTGCTTCATGTTTTAACACAGATGAAATCGACAAAATATGTGAGGTACTCTGCATAGTCAATAATAGCGAGAAAGCTGATATTTTTTTAGCCTCTCCGTCCCATAAGTGGGAAGACGCCAACTAAGCAAGAAAGGAGGGTAATTGAGTGAATGAATGTTTTAGAGATGTTTGAACTGCCGCATACGATAAGTGACATCAAGATATGCTTTGACAAATATTATTTCTACGTTGGTTCGGCAAATATCAGCAAATGCACCAAGGTTGAAATATCGTTTGAAAATCAGATATGGACTATCAAAGCTGTATTTCCGGACGGTGAATGTGTTAAACGATACCGCAGAGAACATATCACTGACAATTTTTTGACGGAAATAGAAGAAACCGACACCGAATAGGCAGCGGTCTCAACTTAATCAATGAGGTCAAAACTTCCAATAACATCGTTCTTTTCGATTATCTTTCCGAGATAAACGAGCTCCCTATACTGAGCATCAACATTTCCTATCTCTACCAAATCAAGGCCGTTGAACTCCTAATTGGGATTTGCACGTTTCTTTTCAAGAAGCATATCGTAAAGAACATCTGCGGTAAGTTTACCCATAATTTCCACCTCCTCTCTCAAAACCATTATACCAGAGAGGCAAACCAAATTCAAGAAAGGAGCGTGACACAAATGAAACGCGAAAACTACGTATACAACTGGACGGAAGTCCCTGTGATAGTCGATGTCGGGTATGTATGCCGCATACTGGGCGTAACGGCTGATACAGTGCAGAAACTTCTGCGCAGCGGAACACTGAGGGGCTTCAAGGTCGGTCGCGATTGGAGGATATGCAAATCCGATATCATGGCATTTATCGGCGAACAGGAGGCAACAGCATGAAACTATACAGAATCACACTAATAGACCGCTACGGATCACGGCAGGTCGTGACGCTTGCGGGAAGCAGCCTTTACGAGGCGATGAAGCATATCGAGCTGGACCCGGGGTGGACGTTCGAGGGGTACAGCGTAATGGGGGTGAGCAGCGATGTATGAAATAGCGGTAACGGTCGCAGTCTTCGCAGCGGCGTTCCTTCTGTCGGTGGCAGCTGCTAAGGCTCGCGAGCTCTACGCCGAATATACCGAATGGAGCACCCACAGACGCCGCGCTAAGTACCGCGTGCCGGCGTACACCGATATGGAACAGCGTTGGGCAGTAAAGCAGAACCGAGAAACACTATGGACGGAGGTGAATGCACGATGCAGATGACAGAAAGTGAAGTGAAAGTAAACGTCCTGCAAGCCAAGGATCAGCGAGCGCAGGTAAAGATATGTGCCGAACTTAATGCTGTCGGCGAAGACGTTATAAGAGGTATTTTACGCAAGCAAGGCGTAGACCTGCGCAAACTGACCGGGTCAAGCAAGCTCACGCAAAGCAAGACCAAAAGCAGCAGAATTATCGCTAATGCTGCCGATAAGCAGCAGATAACAGTCACGGACGCAGTCGCAGCGATAAAGGCTCAGATCGCGGAGATCAACCGTCAGCAGTATGAGCTCGATATGCGCAAGGCTGACCTGTACAAGACTATCTGGGATATGCTCGGGGAGGTGGAAAGATGACAGAAGTACAGCAGAATAAGGACAGCTTCGTCCGGCATGAGCTTAGAGCGCTGCTGCAAGCTATCGACAGAGACATCACCGATGTTTCTTATTCAGTTGAGGAGAACGGCGAGGAGTTTGCGCTGATAACATGGCAGAACGGCTACAAGTGCAGGATAAACGTCTCAGGGGACAGTCTCAAAGCTCTTGTGTGGGACACCCTCAAGCGCATATAAAGAAAAAGGCTCCCCGAAGGGAGCGAGAAACAGAAATACATAATTTATCATAGGTACATTGTACCACACACGAAAGGAAAAGTCAATGGTTGAATTCAAGATAGACAAGAAAAACAAAGCACCTTTAGAGATGAGAATATCAGGAAATTCCATTGAGTGTGCTGAAGAAGTAAGCATAATTCTGGTAGAGCTGTGTTCCGGCATTTCAACAAGTACCGGTAATTCATTCGATGATGTGTTTACAAGCGTTGTCGCCGCTGCAAAGATGATACATTTTTTTAAAGCTAAGGAGGAGAAAAGAGATGTGTGAAAACAAGGAAACCGCTCTGGCAGTGCAGCCGGAGCAGCTGAATGAAGTAATGGCAAAGCCGACCGGCAGTTTTATCGAGAGCTTCCGGGAATGCTACAATCTCGCAAAAGTCTTTGCAAAGTCGTCGCTGGTGCCTCAGCAGTATCAGGGCAAGACTGAGGATTGTGCGATAGCTGTCGATATGGCGGAGCGCATGGGAGTAACGCCACTCATGGTGATGCAGAACCTCTACGTAGTCAAGGGTAAGCCCTCATGGAGCGGACAAGCTTGTATGAGTTTCATCAAGGCTAAATTTGGTAATGCCGAGCCGGTCTATACCGGAGAACGTGGGACAGATTCACGAGGCTGTTATATAAAAGTCGTGACACCTGAGGGAGAGGTCATCGAAGGTGCAGAAGTAACAATGAAAATGGCAAAGTCTGAGGGCTGGCTCGCGAAAACTGGTTCAAAATGGCAGACAATGCCTGAGCTTATGCTCGCATACCGCGCTGCTGCATTTTTCGCAAGAGTCTACTGTCCCGAAATCTTAATGGGAGTACAAGTCGAGGGGGAAGTTGAGGACAGCGAACGTCCGCAGCCGCAGAAAGCGCCTGATCCGTTCAGCGCAACAAATATGGAGGAGTATAAAATATGAGAACCACAAAAATCAAGATAAAGAACCTTTTTGGAATAACTGAAACAGAACTTGACGGGCGTTCCGTTGAGATAACCGGAGCGAACGGCGTCGGCAAGACCTCAGTTATCGACGCTTTCCGCTATGCGCTGACAAATCAGTCCGACCGCAGCATCATCGTCCACGAGGGCGAGAAAGAGGGCGAAATCATCATCGAGACCGACACAGGTCTGAGCATCGACCGCCGCAAGCGTACCGAACAGGCTGACTACAAATCTATCAAGGAAAACGGAAGAGAGGTGATGTCACCTGAGAGCTTCCTGAAACAGCTTTTTTCGCCGCTTCAGCTCGATCCGGTATCATTTACCCTTATGACAGCCAAAGAGAAAAACAGGGCGATTCTTGACCTTGTGGAGTTCGAATGGGATCTCAGTTTTATCCGTGAAAAATTCGGAGAGATACCTGACTGGGTGAACTACGATCAGAACATTCTCGAAGTTCTGAGTGATATGCAGTCCGAAAACGGAGAATGGTTCAAGGAACGTCAGAACGTGAACCGCGATATCAGGAATGAGACTGCATTTATCGAGGACATCGCAAAAGACATTCCCGAGCATTATCAGGCTGACACCTGGGAAAGCTACGATCTCGGTGCAGCGTATAAGAAGCTCGAGCAGATCAAGGAGCACAACAGCCGTATAGAGCGTGCTAAGCTCTTCCGCAGCAGCTATGATGCAAAGCTCAGACAGCTGGAAGCTGACAAGATGATCGCCGTTACCTCAGAGGAAAAGACTATTGCAGCTGAACGTGAGAGCCTGCTTGCTGACATTGAGAGAAAGAAAGCGGAGATCAGAGCTGCCGAGGAAAAGGTAGCAGGACTTGTCGGCAAACTGGAAGATAAGAAGGCACTTGCAGAGAGCCGATTTAACGAAGCTAAGACCAAGCTCGATACAGATATGAGCGTTGCAGATGAATATATGGACAAGCAGCCGCTTGATTGCGCTGAGCTCCAGTCAGAGATCAGCACTGCGGAGGCTATGAAGCGGCACCTTAACGAATACAAACGCATGAAAGAAATGCAGGATAAGGTCGGGGAGCTCCACAAGATTTCCGATGAATACACACGGAAGATAGAGCTCGCGAGAACACTCCCCGGAACTATCCTCGAAAATGCACATATCCCGATCGAGGGGCTTACAGTCAAGGAAGGAATACCTCTTATCAACGGACTTCCTGTCTCGAACCTTTCTGAGGGTGAGCAGCTCAGCCTCTGCGTAGATGTTGCCCTCTCCAAGCCAAACGGCTTACAGATCATACTTATTGACGGCACTGAGAAGCTGACATCTGAGAACCGTGAAAAGCTGTACAGCAAGTGCAGGGAAAAGGGAGTGCAGTTCATCGCTACACGCACCACTGATGATATGGAAAAGACAACGTTGACGAGTACGTTCGGAGAGTCCGTGACTGGTACGACGAAAAAGGCAAGAAAATCACGGATATAGCTGCTATTGTCAGAAAATGGCTGGAACAGGACGGAGTAAGCAAGCTTGATCCGGAGCTCGAAAAGTACAAGCAGTTTATAAACAAATTCTGAGGTGAATTATGGAAAGTAAATTTGTTTTATTCGACGAAAAATACGGCGTTAAGTGGTATCGCTGCCTGAACTGCGGTGCCCTCCAGCGAGGTGCACCACCGCCGGTATGCCCCGTATGCGAGGGAAAGTACATCAACAGGGAGGAAAAACAATGAACGATAAAATAGAACAAATAGCAACGCACTACACTTTCGGGCAGCAGCGTGCGATATTCGTCGAGGAATGCGCGGAGGCTATACAGGCAGTCTGCAAGGTCGAGAGAGCTGCGGACGGTTCCTTTGAAACTTACGCCGAGAAAATGAATGATCTTCTGAGCGAGGTCGCGGACGTGCTGATCATGGCGCAGCAGATGAGATTCTTCCTCGGAGCTGAACGAGTCGATGCCGAGGTGGAGCGGAAGCTGGACAGGCAGATCAAGAGGATAAGGGAGGAAAAGATATGACAAGACTGCAAGAGATTGAAAAACTCCTTGATAATAACCTGTCACTTATAACCGAATACACAAAACGTGCGGCTGAACTGATAGGCAGTGTCAGACAGCTCGAAAAAGAGCGTGACAAACTGACCAAGAAGAACAGAGGACTTGAAGTAGTGCGCTGCAAGGACTGTGTGAAACTTAATCGGTACGACTGCCCTATGTGTTACATAGAGAATCAGACGATGCAGTTTGCGGAGGTCAAGCCGAATTTTTATTGTAGCAAAGGTTGTTTAAAGGAGGAAGAAAATGTCTGACACAGATATGCTTTATATGGCGGCACTCGAAAAGAGATGTGAAGAGCTCGAAACTCGCATAGCTGAGCTTGAGGACAAGCACTGGAACGAGTGCAGGCAGATAGCACATTATGATGACGAGCTGAGGAATCAGAATGATGTTGTATATGTCAGGAAGTCTGATGTGCTTGACCTTGTGCTTGACCTGATATCGGAAGCTTATGAGAATGGTGGGTTCAAGGATTACAGCGACTACAGCAGTCTATGGGACGCTGTTGACGATATGCGAAGGGGAGATGAAAGAAATGAGCCTTGATAGATTTATAAACGGCTTTAAAACTGATGCCGAGATAGATGCGTTCTTTATCGGCATGGAAGAATCGGCAAGGGATAATCAAGAAGCCCTTGAAAAGCGAGATAAAATGCTGAGAGATACGGTCGAAGAGCTGTGTGAAGCAAAGCAGCTTCTGAAAGCGGCGGTTGAAGATTTTAAGGTGATAGGAAAAGCTCTTGATGCAGACTGCGATATACTTATCAACTGTGATGATTGTCCATTGCAATCAGGTCACTATAACTGTCGTTCGTGGAATCATCAGGACGAAGCCCTTGCTCTGATTGGTGAGGACACAAATGTCCCTGCCACTGTGACCGACATTGTTGTCGGTGGCAAATCGGACAGCTGGATAAGCTGTGAGGAAAGGCTGCCGGAAGATAACAGACCTGTTCTGTGCTATGTAAGAGATATAACCGGTGAGGGCAGCGGATACATTATAGGCAGTTGTGAACATAGCGAATTTTGGTTTCTGAAAATCAGTGGCAATAAATATTTTTCTTTCCCATATATGCGGATAAAAGTAACTCACTGGATGCCTTTACCCGAACCGCCGAAAGAGGGTGACTCAACATGATCGGAATATTTTTCGCAGGCGCTATAGTCGGACTGCTCTGCTACTGGTGCGGATTTTTCACGGCGGCATTCTTTGCCGCGAAAGGAAAAAACAATGATGACAACAACTGAAACAAGATACGTGATCCGCAACAAGTACAACGGCGCTTACATACACAAAACGCTGTTTGAAATACGGAGGTTCTGGACGCGCTACGATGCGATAAAGTATATGCGACGCAGAGGGATAAGTGAGAAATGCTATGAAGTGGAGGCGGTGAAATGAGAAACTATCAGCCAAAAAAGAATAATCCGTATTACCTGCCGCACACGCTGTACATGAGTATGCTGTATCTGGTAAGGGATCATGAAAGAATGAAGAAGCAAAGAGAAGACGTTCTTTATTCGTCACCTGCACCTGACGGCATACCCAGCTCCGCTCTTGGAAATCCAACTGAGCAGAAGGCACTGAAGCTCGCAGCACTGGGAAACGTATGCAACGCTGTAGAGCGCGCCCTCGAAACTATTCCTCCTGAATACAGAAACGGCGTTATCAAAAATGTGTGCAATAAAAATCCGTATCCTATCACAGCAGGTGAAGCTACATACAGACGATATAAATACAAGCTGGCATACATGACAGCAAAATTTCTTTACCTAATTTGAAAAGATCCTGAATCCGTAAGGTCGGTCAAATTTAAGGGCAACAAAAAAGAGAACAATTCG
>CALEPT010000108.1 GCA_937910385.1 uncultured Ruminococcus sp.
AGATCGCAGAACAGTTCGGTCTGACTCCGGCGGCAAGAAGCAGGATCACGGCAGGTGCGGATATGAAAAACGCAGCCGTTGACGATATGGATGCACTTCTGGGAGGTGGCTGATGCAAAAGACAACAGAGGTATTCTTCGATGCATCGCTTCATTGTGGTTACGCTTTTACAGCAGACGGTACACGTTTTTGGTTTGATATGGAGGATGCTGATTTGGTGTCAAGCAGAGGTTGGCATATAACTCGCCGCGGATATGTGGGCGGAAAACTTCACAGAAAAGAGCGCCCATTACACAAGCTCTTGCTGTGTGTTGATTCAAAGCATGATGTGGATCATGTTAATCGCAATAAAATGGATAACCGTCGATGCAATTTGCGAATTTGTACCCATCATGAGAATAGCTGCAATCAGAAAATGAGAAATACCAACACATCAGGATATATGGGTGTCTCCTTCGCCAAAAATATCCGAAAGTATGAAAGCTATGTTCATTATAATGGACGCAAGCATGGACTGGGTTATTTTTATTCTCCACAGGAAGCGGCATTGGTGAGAGATGCTGCTGCATTGTATTTCTTTGGAGAATTTTGCAATCTGAATTTTCCGGAGGGTGATGCGGTATGGCTAACAGGATAAGACCCGCAAATTACCCGAAGTTGAAAGATTACAAGCCGACACGTTTCATGCTGCCGGATTCCCATTACGACGCTGCAAAAGCGGACAGGGCTGTTCGTTTTATAGAAAACCTCTGCCATACCAAAGGTCGCTGGGCGGGAAAGCCGTTTTGGTTACTCGGCTGGCAAGAGCGTATTGTGCGGGATATTTTCGGAGTGGTGAAAGAGGATGGTACAAGGCAGTTTCGGACGGCATATGTCGAAATACCCAAGAAAAATGGAAAGCAGCTCGCATTGGACACGCCTATCCCGACTCCGCAGGGATTTACCAATATGGGTGATCTGAAGGTCGGAGATACTGTGTTCGATGAAAACGGCATTCCGTGCCATGTGGTTGCGAAAAGCCCTGTGGATGATACAGAACAGGCATACAAGCTGACTTTCAAGGACGGCACTTCGATCATTGCCGGAGAACGGCATCTGTGGAATATTTCAGATGACTCCGGCGAAAAAATCCTAACAACACTTGAAATTTATCAAATGGGATCAGCGATAAAAATTGCTTCGAGTGACCGCCCGAAAACTAACGATCCAGAGATTTTGCAAAATTGGAGTATCTCAAAGGAGAATAATCCACAATTTCATTATCTGCTGGATATCCAGCCTGTGGAGCATCCTGTGAAAATGCAGTGTATTCAGGTGGACAGTCCGAGTCACCAATATCTCGCAGGAACGTCATTTGTGCCTACACACAACAGTGAGCTTGCCGCTGCGATTGCACTGTATCTGCTTTATGCAGACAACGAGCCTTCTGCCGAGGTCTACGGTGCTGCCGCTGATCGGCAGCAGGCTTCCATTGTTTTTGACGTTGCTAAACGCATGGTCGAAATGACACCGGCGCTCCTGAAACGCTCGAAAATCATGGCGGCAACAAAGCGACTGGTGAATTATAGCAATGCGGGTTTCTATCAGGTGCTTTCGGCGGAAGTCGGCACGAAACATGGACTGAATGTATCCGGGCTTATAATGGACGAAATTCATATCCAACCAAACAGAAATTTAATAGATGTCCTTACCAAAGGTTCTGGCGATGCCCGTACTCAGCCGCTGTACTTCCTTATCACCACGGCAGGAACGGACAGAAACTCCATCTGCTACGAATATCACACCAAAGCGAAGGATATTCTGGACGGCAAGCGCATTGATCCGTCATTCTACCCGGTCATTTATGGATTAGATGACGGCGATGACTGGAATGCCGAGGAATCTTGGTACAAGGCCAATCCCTCGCTCGGATATACGATCACCATTGACCGTGTGCGTGATGCGCACCGTGAAGCCCTGACAAATCCCGCCGAGGAGAATGTGTTCCGACAGCTGAGACTCGACCAATGGGTCGGCAGTGCGGTAGCATGGATTCCGGAGCATATCTACGACCGGGGTAATCTGCCTATTGATTTTGATTCCCTGCGTGGGCGTGAGTGTTACGCCGGTCTTGACCTGTCAAGCACGAGCGACATTACCGCTTTCGTTCTGGTTTTCCCGCCGAGAAATGAAACGGAAAAATATATCGTTGTCCCGCACTTCTGGCTACCACGGGAGACTTTAGAGCTAAGGGTGCGCCGCGACAAGGTACCATACGATGTATGGGAAAAACAAGGTCTGTTTCATGTCACTGAGGGCAATGTGGTCGATTACAACTTCGTTCGGAAAACGATCAATGAGCTGCACACGATGTACAACATCAAGGAAATTGCCGCCGACCGCTGGAACGCCACGCAGCTTATCACCGACCTTGAGGGTGACGGCTTCACTGTTGTCCCTATCGGCATGGGCTTCAAGGATATGTCGCCGCCAATGAAGGAGCTTTACAAGCTGCTGCTTGAGGGCAAATTTATACACGGCGGCAATCCGGTTCTGCGCTGGATGGCAGGCAATGTGGTCGCTGAAATCGATGCGGCGGAAAATATAAAACCGAGCAAAAAGAAAAGTACTGAGAAAATCGACGGCATTGTCGCATGGATCATGGCGCTTGACCGCTGTATCCGTCATGAAATGCAAGGGTCAGTATATGACGAGCCGGGGCATGAGCTTGTCATCATATAAAAAATGGAGGTAGATACTATGGGCTTTTTAAGTTGGCTCGGCATCAGCAAGCCGAGAGATGCACCGACAGAGACACTGCCAGATATTCAAGATAATGTCCGGGACTCAGGCAATCTATTTGTATTCGGTATGACGCACAGCGGAGAGCGAGTGGATGAGCGAACGGCAATGCAGATCGTTACCGTTTATGCCTGTGTGAGATTGCTCTCCAACACGATCGCCGGACTTCCCCTGCACCTTTACAGGTACACCGGTGATGGTGAGGATAAGGAACTGGCGACCGATCATCCGCTGTATAAGATTCTTTACCGACAGCCGAATCCGGAGATGTCCTCGTTCTCTTTTTGGGAGGCACTCATGTGCCACCTTTTATTATGGGGCAATGCGTATGCACAAATTGTCCGAGACGGAAAGAATGAGATTCTCGGTCTGTATCCACTGTTGCCGGAAAATGTAGAGATCGACCGCGATCCGAAATCGGGTGAGATTTTCTACACCTATCACGCATACACCG
>CALEPT010000109.1 GCA_937910385.1 uncultured Ruminococcus sp.
CAGATCTTGTTCACAGTCAGAGCGATAGCGTAGAAGGTAGCACCCTTGCGCTTGATGACTTCCGCACCTGCCGTGCGTACCTCTTCCTCTATCACCTCGTGATCTACCTCTGCGTGACCCTCCTCCTTGGCATAGTCAGCAGCAGTAATACCAGCGATATTCGTTATGGACCACGGTATCATTGACGTATCGCCGTGCTCGCCGAAAACATATGCGTGAATGCTGTTCGGGCTGAGTCCGACATGGTCTGCGATGCTCGAACGCAGGCGGGATGTGTCGAGAGCTGTACCCGATCCGATGACCTGCTGAGGTGTAAGATCGGTGCACTTTAATATAGTATAAGTAATTATATCAACAGGATTGCTTACGACAACATATATAGCATCAGGAGCATATTTAGCTATAAGGGGCATTACTTCCTTTATTATGTTCACATTAGCCTGAGCGAGGTCAAGCCTTGTCTGACCGGGCTTTCTGGCAAGTCCGAGAGTAACCACCACGATATCGGAATCCGCCGCGTCCTCATACGCTCCGTCACGTATCTCGACATTATAGCCAAAGGAAACTCCCTGGCGTATGTCCATAGCCTCTCCCTTTGCTTTCGCCTTGTTTATATCAACAAGTACAACATCGGAACAGGTTCCGGCAGTTGCGAATGTATAAGCTATAGTAGCGCCGACGTTTCCGGCACCCAGTATCGTTATCTTATTTCCTTTTGCGCCCATATATAAAACCTCCGTAATATGTCTGAAAAGCGACTCGGGACTCATATTGACAGATTAGTAACAATCCCTTTCTGTATACATGTTTATTATATCATAAAGTAAAAAAATATCAAGCATAAACCACTCATTTCTGCAAAAATCGTAATATCGCACAAAAGAGTTGACAATTTTTACCTATATTTTAGGTGTGAGGTATTAGATATTAGGATTTAGATCCCGGTGTCCGTCTCAGGACGGATATATTTTTTATTTTCGGTGCAGCCGACATAACACCATATCCCCCGGTATCTCAGATCTAATGCCTTAAAATGAATATTATTCCAAAATTCAAGGATATTTTCAAAAATAGTGAATATTTATTCAAACCCCCTTGACATTGCCGTTCCGCTGTGTATAATAGTATTATCACGTATTTTCACGTCCTATGGACGTTCAGGAGGTATATTTATTATGGCAAACAAAAAAGATATCAAAAAGGTAGTTCTCGCTTATTCCGGCGGTCTTGATACTTCTATCATTATTCCGTGGCTCAAGGAAAATTACAATAACTGCGAAGTCATCGCCGTTTCAGGAGACGTTGGTCAGGGCACAGAGCTCGACGGTCTTGAGGAAAAGGCTATCAAGACAGGCGCTTCCAAGCTCTATATAGAGGACTTGAAGGAAGAATTCATTCAGGATTACGTTTATCCCACAGTTCAGGCAGGTGCTATCTATGAGAACCGCTATATGCTCGGTACTTCGTTTGCCCGTCCGATCATCGCTAAAAGGATCGCTGAGATCGCTATAAAGGAAGGTGCAGATGCTATCTGCCACGGCTGCACAGGTAAAGGCAACGATCAGGTGCGCTTTGAGCTCGCTATCAAGGCTTTTGCTCCCGATATGCAGATAATCGCTCCGTGGAGGGAATGGGATATCAAATCGCGAGATCAGGAGATAGACTACGCCGAGGCTCACAATATCCCCCTCAAGATAAACAGAGAGACAAATTACTCCAAGGATAAGAACATCTGGCACCTCTCACACGAGGGCCTCGACCTTGAGGATCCCGCAAACGAGCCGCAGTACGAGAAGCCCGGCTTCCTCGAAATGGGCGTTTCACCCATCGACGCTCCCGACAAGCCCACATATATCACTATCCACTTCGAGAAGGGCATTCCCACTAAGCTCGACGGCAAGGAGCTCAGCGGCGTTGAAATGGTTTCCGCACTCAACAAGCTCGGCGGTGAGAACGGTATCGGTCTTGCAGACCTCGTCGAGAACCGTCTTGTCGGCATGAAGTCCAGAGGTGTTTATGAGACTCCCGGCGGTGCTATCCTCTATCACGCTCACGAGGTTCTCGAAACTATCACTATCGACAAAGAAACTGCACGTATCAAGCAGTATCTCGGCATAAAGTTTGCAGATATCGTATACAACGGTCAGTGGTACACTCCCCTCCGCGAGGCTCTCAGCGCTTTCGTTACAGAGACCCAGAAGACCGTTACAGGTGACGTTAAGCTGAAGCTCTACAAGGGCAATATCATCAACGCAGGCGTGACATCACCCTATACTCTCTACGACGAGGAGGTCGCTACCTTCGACGAGGACGAGGTTTACAATCAGGCAGATGCAGCAGGCTTCATCAACCTCTTCGGTCTCCCGATAAAGGTAAAGGCTCAGCTCGACAAAAAGAGAGAGCAGAACAAGTAATTCGCTATTGCTAATTTACAGGCAGGGGAGCCTTCTCCTGCCTGTTGCAATTTAGATGCGTTATTGCGATAAATCGGGATCTATCGGTTTTCTTTCATAGATTATGATAAAATCAGGAAGAAGGATTTATATGCTATTTTCTAAAAGAATAGCCAAGTATTTCATAATCGTTTTTACCGCAGCAATGATGACTTCTCTTGTAGGTTGTAACGATGTAAAATACGAGAAAGAATATCAAAGCGAATCACCATCGGGAGAGAAAGCGGTTACAGTGAAAGTCGATTATGTTAGCCGTCCGGATGTATTTTACAATGATGAATGTATTTTTGAATATGACGGCTCTGGATTTTCTGAAACGGTATATTGGAATGTAGAGTGGATATCGGAGAATGAGATCAGATTGCATCTTGATAGCTATAACGGAGAAGATTACAGTATAAAGATTCCTGATGAATGATATTCAAAATTTAATATTGGGAGAATCCTGCCAGCGGGAGTTCCCCGTAAATTCTGATTTATTCAAGTATTACCGTAAGCGAAAGCAGACTATCCTTTTTGCATAAAGCGAGCGAGTTTACGAGCGAGAGCGTGGAAATGGCCGAGCTGATTCAGCTCGAATTGTGATTTATAGTAATAACACTGAAGTAAAGGAGAAAAAATATGGCTGATATGATGTGGGCAGGAAGATTCTCAAAGCAGGTCGATGAGACCGTCAACGCTTTCAACTCTTCAATTGCCTTTGACGGGCGTATGTACCGCCACGATATACAGGGCAGTATCGCCCACGCCACTATGCTGGGCGACTGCGGCATAATCACCAAGGAGGACAGTCTCAAAATTATCGAGGGTCTGAAAGGCATTCTCGCCGATATCGACTCGGGTTCGCTTGAACTCGCCCCCTCCGCAGAGGATATCCATATGTTCGTCGAGGCAGAGCTTACAAAACGCCTCGGAGACGTCGGAAAGAGGCTCCACACATCGCGCTCGCGCAACGATCAAGTGGCAGTCGATCTCAGACTCTATCTGCGCGACGGGATAGACGAGATATATGCACTCGTCAAGGAACTCGCCGTGACTCTCGTTAACATGGCAAAGGAGCACACCGAGACCGTTATGCCGGGCTACACGCACCTCCAGCGCGCTCAGCCGATAACCCTCGCACACCACCTCATGGCATACGTCTGGATGCTGCTGCGCGACATGGAACGCCTGCAGGACGCCGCAAAGAGAATGAACTACTGCCCCCTCGGCAGCGGAGCTCTCGCCGGAACTACCTACAAGACCAACCGTCAGCAGACCTCCGACCTTCTTGGTTTTACGGCTCCCATGCCCAACAGCCTCGACGGTGTTTCCGACCGCGATTACTGCGTGGAGCTGTGCTGTGCGCTGTCGCTGCTCATGACTCACCTGTCGCGTTTTTCCGAGGAAATAATCCTGTGGTGCTCGTGGGAGTTCAAGTTCGTTGAGCTCGACGACGCATTCGCTACGGGCAGCTCCATAATGCCGCAGAAGAAAAACCCGGACGTTACTGAGCTCATACGCGGAAAGACAGGGCGCGTGAACGGTGACCTCATAACGCTTCTCACCATGATGAAGGGACTCCCCCTCGCTTACAACAAGGATATGCAGGAGGACAAGGAGGCTATCTTCGATGCAGTGGACAATGTAAAACTCTGCGTTAAGACGTTCACTCCCATGCTCTCGACTATGAGAGTGCTCAAGGACAATATGCGCAACGCCGCCGCACGCGGCTTCATCAACGCCACGGACTGCGCAGATTACCTCGTGAAGAAGGGAATGCCGTTCCGCGACGCTTACAAGATAACGGGAACTCTCGTTGCGCAGTGCATTGAGCACGGACTCACGCTCGAAACACTGCCGATAGCGGACTACAAGGCTATGACGGAGCTCTTCGACGAGGAGGTTTACGAGGCTATAAGCCTTGACACCTGCGTCAGAGAGCGCAAGTCCGAGGGAGGTCCCTCCCCCGACGCTGTGAAGCAGCAGATAGCCCTCGCAGAAAAGGCTCTGGGACTTTGATATGAATAAAAAGGACATCACCTTCACCATAGGTCTTACAATACTTATGGGAGTAATATGGGCTCTCGGTGAGCTCGTTATGGGACTATGGGTAGCAGTCATACCGAAGGCACACATCTTCTGGCTCGTCGGGATAATCGTCGTTACTCTTGCCATTAGCGTGTGGCACTCTATGATAGAGGACGAATCCGATCTCGAAGACCCGAAGCGAGCAAAATACCGGCGGAAAACGCAGAAGAGAAAGAAGAAATAAGATATCAGGTGTTAGGTTGCAGGAATATAAAATGGGATGCCAAAGGGGTCACCCCTTTGGCAGGGTGCAGGGACAGCGTCCCTGCCGGGGTGTGGGGCAAAGCCTCACATTCCACAAAGCGCTCCTCAAAGGGTGAATTTCAAAACAGTCCAGTGGACTGTTTTGAAAGAGGGAACGCACTGCAAGAGAGGGCGCTCCCTACAATTTGACACCGGTGGGATGTCGAGGCCGCTGTCCCCTACAGTCAATAACCAACATCACAGAAAGGACAAATGCTATGTCAGTTAAAGTATATATCGACGGTCAGGAAGGAACAACAGGTCTGAAAATTCTTGAGCGATTTGAGGGAAGAAGCGATATCGAGATACTCAAAATAAGCGAGGAAAAGCGCAAGGACCCTGCAGAACGCGCTCGTCTCATCAATTCCTCGGACTACACGTTCCTGTGCCTGCCCGACGACGCGGCAAGAGAAGCTGTTTCTTTTGTGGAAAACGGCCATGTACGCATTATCGACGCTTCTACGGCTCACCGCACAAATCCCGACTGGGCTTACGGCTTCCCCGAGCTCTCACCCGAGCACAGAGAGAAGATACGCACCTCGAACCGCGTGGCAGTTCCCGGGTGCTATGCAAGCGGTTTTGCCTCGATAGTCTATCCGCTCGTGAAGCACGGTATCATTCCTGCGGATTTCCCTGTTTTTGCCTATGCTACCTCGGGCTACAGCGGTGCAGGCAAGAAGGCGATCGCCGTATACGAGGGTGATGAAAAGCCCTATGAGTATGGCAGTCCGCGCCAGTACGCGCTTTCTCAGCAGCATAAGCACCTCCCCGAGATGCAGGCTGTTGCGGGACTTACATACAAGCCGATGTTCAATCCTATGGTATGCGATTATTTCAGCGGAATGGTAGTCAGCGTACCGATACAGACGAGAATGCTCGGTGAATCGGTAACTGCGGCTGCGGTACACGAAATGTACGCAAGACACTACGAGGGTGCGGCAATGATAGAGGTCATGCCGCTGATGCCCGCGGACGAGCAGAAGTCGTTCTTCCTCGCGTCTAACACTCTCAGCGGACAGAATAAAATGCAGATATTCGTTTTCGGCAACGATGAACAGATACTTCTCTGCTCACGCCTCGATAATCTCGGCAAGGGCGCGAGCGGAGCTGCCGTGCAGTGCCTCAATATCATGATGGGTATCGACGAAACTACGGGGCTTGTGTAAGGATTCAATATGGCTAATAAGCTAAGGATATTATTCACAGTACTGCCGATCCTTGCTATGCTCGCGGCAAGCACCACCTTCATCAAAAGCCTGTTTTACGACTTTCACAACGACACTGTCCCCTTTTTCGGCTTTATTATATCGCTTACCATAGCGCTGCTGTGCATACTGATTGACGGCAGTGCAGTTGCCTGCACCGCGGCTTCCGTCAAGTCTGACAAAAGGCGGACTCAGCTTGGCTGCCTTGGCATTGTATTCCTCACTCAGCTTGCTTTTTCGGCTATATGCGCGATTTGCAGCCGCTCCAAGCTGAATATAATAATCATATATTTTCTGATAACAACTGCTCTTTTAGCCTTGGCTGCCGTTTTTTGCAGACTTGGCTCCGATCCGAAAGGAGGCTCGGTATGAATATCCGCTTGATGAATATATCCGACTACGACAGGGTATACACCTTGTGGATGTCATGCAAAAACATGGGCTTCAACGACGTTGACGACTCGCGTGAGGGAATAGAAAAGTTCCTGCGGCGCAATCCGTCCACTGTGTTTGTAGCGGAGGAAAACGACCAGTTAGTCGGAATAATCCTTGCAGGACAGGACGGTCGGCGCGGCTACATATATCATATGTCCGTCGCCGAGAAATACAGGCGGCAGGGTGTTGGTACGCAGCTTGTCAATGCGTGCCTTGAAGCGCTCGGGCGCGAGGGCATAAGCAAGGTCGCGCTGCTGGTATTCAAGTACAACGAAGCCGGAAACGCCTTCTGGGAGCAGCAGGGCTTCACCCTGCGTGAGGACATAAATTATCGCAATAGAGCTCTGCGTGAGCTTGTGCGGATAGATACATAACAAAGGAGAAAAAAATGGAACTGAAAAAAATAAACGGCGTTAAATTTGTCGGCGGCGGAGTGTGCGCCGCCAAGGGCTTCAAGGCAAATGGCATTCAGTGTGGACTTTCCCACGCAGGCGCTATCCCTACAAAGGGTAAAAACGACCTCGCGCTCATCGTCTCCGACACAGAATGCACGGCGGCGGCGGTCTACACCACCAACAAGGTCAAGGGCGCACCCATTCTTGTGACTAAGGAGCACCTCAAAAACGGCAGGGCGCGTGCGGTAATCGTCAACTCCGTGAACGCCAACACCTGCAACGCCGACGGCGTAGAAAAGGCGAATAAAATGTGCGAGCTCACCGCGAAGGAGCTCGGTATCGCTGCGGAGGACGTTATAGTTGCCTCTACGGGAGTCATCGGGCAGGTGCTGCCCATTGAGCCTATCGCAAATGGTATGAAGGAGCTTGCAGAGGGACTTTCCTACGACGGAAATCCCCGTGCGGTCGAGGCTATAATGACCACCGACACCATGCCAAAGGAGGTCGCAGTCAAGTTTGAACTTGGCGGAAAGACCTGCACTATGGGCGGCATGCTCAAGGGCAGCGGCATGATACACCCTAATATGGCAACTACCCTCACGTTCATTACGACCGATGTGGATATCTCTGCGGAGCTGCTTCAAAGAGCGCTCAGCGACACTGTAAAGGTCACTCTCAACCGCGCAAGCGTTGACGGAGACACCTCCACCAATGATATGGTCTGCGTTATGGCTTCGGGAGCTGCCGGAAACAAGCCCGTCAAGCACGAGGACGCTGACTTCGAGGCTTTCGAGACGGCTCTCTATGCAATAATGATGAACCTCGCCCGCATGATGGCGCGCGACGGCGAGGGCGCAACAAAGTTGATAGAATGTGCCGTAAGCGGTGCGGAGACTGAGAAGATCGCTGAGACTGTTGCAAAGTCAGTCATCTGTTCAAGCCTGTTCAAAGCGGCAATGTTCGGAGAAGATGCTAACTGGGGACGTATCCTTTGCGCTGTAGGCTATGCTGACGCGGAATTTGACATAAACAAAGTCGGAGTTCACATTACCTCCGCAAATGGTGCCATAGAGGTGTGCAGGAACGGCGCAGGCGTTGAGTTCTCCGAGGAAAAGGCTAAGGAGATACTCGGAGAGGAAGTCATAGAGATAATCATCTCCCTCGGTGAAGGCGGCGGAGAAGCCGTTGCATGGGGCTGCGACCTCACCTATGACTATGTAAAAATAAACGGAGATTATCGTTCATAATGTTCAAAAAAAACAGCAGCGACGACTGCGACGAATATAACGAGTGCGAAAGCGCAAGGTATGATGACTATGTGCGCGAGGAAGAGGAATACCGAAGCGAAGACATCGTTGACACGAATGTACCTTCATCGGACAGCGAATATATCAACTATACCTCCAAACGCTCAGATGACGATGTGCTGTGGACGGAAACTGTATCCGACAGGAGAAAAAGCAGTGATGCCGGCTGCGCCATTGGCTGCATGATGTGGGGAATGTTCTTGTTCCCGTTCGGTGTAGTTGCCCTTGCGGGAGCAGTGAACCTTTGGGACGGGAATACGATCATCGGCTGGCTGATGCTGATATTTGATGCTATATGCCTCGTGATAGCTTTGATCTATGTGTTTTCCTTATCAAGACCAAAAAAGGAGACCTACACCTTAACGCGAACTCATGTCATACTGAAAAAAGACAAGACCGTGACCAATGTCCCTCTTGAAAGGATAACCAATGTATATGAGCAGATAAACTCTGACGGTACGGGCAATATCTCCTTCCGTGAGCGGACTGATAATCTGATACCCATTGAAGCACGGGACGGAGATAACAAATATATACACAATTATCATAGAATGAAGAATGTACCATCGCATGATAAGGTCTGCAAAATACTGAAAAATGCCATAAGAGAACGCAGAGGTACTCGCGGTACCTGAAAACATTTTCGATGAACGGAGGTTTGTATGTTCGGAAGAAAAAAGACAGAGGACTATGACGAATACAACGAAAAGGTCAACGCGCAGTACGACGACGATTATATCCGCCCTTCGGAGGAATCGCGCAGGGAATGCTCCCACGACCACGAACAGACTTACCAAAACTATGAGTCAAGACAGACATATAAGGACGTCGAATCCAAGCAGAGCTACGAGGACTACAACGCCGAACAGAAAGGCTATGACACTTTAAACTCGATAGAGGATAAATTCACGCCGCACCTGCGCCGGGGCGAGATGATAGTGTGGCTCGGTCAGACCGAAAAGAATGCTCCCTACAAGCACCGTGGTATTTTTGGCTGTATCATGTTATTCCCTATTGTGTGGATAAGTCTTTCGCTGCTTACATTTCTTGCAACGTTTAAAGCGAATATTTTCAGTGCGTTATTTTCGCTCATTTTCGTTGCAGTCGGCATTGCTATATTCATAATCATGTCACGCCTCGGGGTGAACTATTATGCCATAACCGATCAGCGTGTTATCTCAGTAAGGAGCAATTACTTGACCTCAACAGAGTTTGAATATATATCGCACATCAAATTCATCAAATCAAACGATCAGATTGGCTCACTCGAATTCCGACTTTCCGTCCCGAACGGCAATGTAGCCTCTATGTGTATGGGAATTTACGGCATAAAAAACCCGACTATCGTGCAGGGCATACTTCATAACGCCATAGTCAGAAGAAAAGGCTGGAATACAAACTATTAAGGAGAGTTAATAATGGACAAAATATCAAATACCGATAAGTCACAGATACTTATCGACGCATTACCATACATTCAGAAGTACAACAACAAGATACTCGTCATAAAGTACGGCGGCAACGCCATGACAAACGCCGAGCTAAAGGACGCTGTTATGACCGACATCGTACTGCTTTCACTCGTCGGCATAAAGGTCGTGCTCGTACACGGCGGCGGTCCCGAGATAAACGATATGCTCGGCAAGCTGGGGATCGAAAGCCGCTTTGTGAACGGTCTGCGCTACACTGACGAGGCGACCGTTGACGTAGTGAAAATGGTGCTCTCAGGCAAGGTCAACAAGGAGCTCGTTCAGCTTCTCGCGCAGCACAGGGGCAGCGCGGTCGGACTTTGCGGCATAGACGGCGAAATGCTCATAGCCGAGAAAAAGACCACCGATGACGGTCAGGACCTCGGCTGGGTAGGCGAGATCACAAAGGTCAACACAAAGCCTATACTCGACGCACTCGACAACGGCAATGTTCCCGTTATCGCGACCGTAGCCACAGATGAGGACGGCAACACCTACAATATCAATGCAGACACGGCTGCAGCACGTATCGCTGCGGAGCTCGGTGCTGAGAATCTCATATTGATGACCGATATCGCAGGTCTCCTGCGCGACAAGGACGACCCGTCCACGCTTATCCCCGAGGTAAACGTCAGCGAAGTGCCGTTCCTGAAAAGGCAGGGCATAATCTCAGGCGGCATGATACCTAAGATAGACTGCTGCGTGGAGGCTGTCAGACGCGGAGTTCACAAGACCGTCATTATCGACGGCAGAGTCCCCCACTCTATCCTCATCGAGATACTTTCAAACGAAGGCATAGGCACGCAATTTGTGTGATTTTCATCTCACTAATGCAGGGACGTCCTTGCAAAAAAATTAATTATTAAAGAAAAAATTTACGTTATACGGGGCTCACCTTATTGATTTTGTGTGCGCTTTAGCGTTATAATTATTATAGGACTCTGTCCCCGGGGAGGTTCACCATGAGCAGTAATGAAAAAACTATCACTCAGTTCGATAAACACGTCGTCCATTCATATGGACGTATGCCGATCGCCATGAAGCAGGGCTCCGGCAGACGCTGCACCGATGAAAACGGCAAGGAATACATCGACTTCGGCAGCGGTATCGGCACAAATTCACTCGGCTACTGTGACGAAAAATGGGCGGACGCGGTCTGCGCTCAGGTGAGAACTCTACAGCACAACTCCAATTACTACTACACTCAGGTGCAGGCAGACTTTGCCGAGCGTCTTTGCAATACAACCGGCTACAGCGGAGTTTTCTTCGGAAACAGCGGTGCTGAAGCAAATGAATGCGCAATAAAGGTGGCAAGAAAATACAGCTTTGATAAATACGGCAAAGGCAGGCACAATATAATAACCCTCGTGAACTCGTTCCATGGCAGGACTATGGCTACTCTGTCAGCTACCGGTCAGGAGAGCTTCCACAACTACTTTTTCCCGTTTTTAGAAGGATTTATAAACGTTGAGGCAAACAATTCCGACGACCTGAAAGCAAAGCTTGACGATACTGTCTGCGCTGTAATGATAGAATACGTTCAGGGCGAGGGCGGAGTAAATGCTCTCGAACAGAGCTTCGTTGACGATATTTTCAGGCTGTGCGCCGAAAAGGATATCCTCGTCATTGCGGACGAGGTGCAGACGGGAGTCGGCAGGACAGGTAAATTCCTCGCCGGTGAGCACTTCGGCAAAAAAGCCGATATAACGACGCTGGCAAAGGGTATTGCCGGCGGTATTCCCATGGGAGCTTGTCTGATGAATGAAAAATGCAGCGGCGTTCTCACGGCAGGAACTCACGGCTCTACATTCGGAGGAAATCCTATCGCCTGTGCGGGCGGACTCGCAGTCCTCGACAGAGTAACGAGCGAGGGATTCCTAAATGAAATAAACCAAAAAGCAGAATACATAAAAGCTAAGCTTTCGGGGTGCAGTGAGGTAGAGTCGGTAAGCGGACTTGGTCTCATGATAGGCATTGCACTCAAAACCAAAAGCGCATCAGTCGTCGCTAAGGAGGCAGCAAAAAGAGGTCTCCTTGTGCTGACGGCAAAAACCAAGGTCAGACTTCTTCCGCCTCTCACTATATCCTACGATGAGCTTGAGAGCGGTCTCAAAATACTGATAGAAATACTGGAGGAGTAATGCATGGAGCTTATTATCGCTGCTAAGGGCAGTAAATATCTTGTTCAGGACAAAAAATCAAGACTTTTGTATACTGTAAAGAAAAAAGGCTTCGGTGCCGGTCATTATAATCTCATGGATGCAAGCAATTATCTTCTGTATACTCTCGTTCAGTCAGAAGACGAGAGAAAGCCTTCTTTCTCTATTATACTAAATGATGATACTTTCCTTAAGATGGAATGCAAGTCGCTTTTTCTTGACCCGACTATCACGGCAGAAGGCAAAAATATGAACTACTCCATCGCGAGCAAAGACAGAAAGAATTTTGATATAATCTTTAACGATACGGTCGTAGGACATATCAAGACCAAGGTCTCGGTCTCGGGCGATCTACAGTATGACCTTGATATTGAGAATACAGCATTCGATGACTATATCCCTCTTTTTGCCGTTGCGATCGACAAGGCATTCGGCAGCATGAATAAACAGAAATAACCGAAAGGACATCTTATCATGAAGCACTTACTTAAAATGCTCGATCTGAGCACAGAGGAAATAATCGACATACTTAATCTCGCAGATCAGCTCAAATACGAGCTCAAGCACGATATCCCCCACCCCCGTCTCAAGGGCAAAACTCTCGGAATGATATTCCAGAAGGCCTCAACACGTACCCGCGTTTCGTTTGAAACAGGAATGTATCAGCTCGGAGGATATCCGCTGTTTCTCTCGTCAAACGACCTCCAGATAGGACGAGGCGAGCCCGTTCAGGACACCGCACGCGTACTCTCGCGCTACCTCGACGGTATCATGATACGCACCTTCGAGCAGAAGGAGGTCGAGGATCTCGCTCAGTACGGCTCTATCCCGATAATCAACGGTCTTACAGACTTCTGCCATCCCTGTCAGGTGCTTGCCGACCTCATGACGATACGTGAGTTCAAGGGCAGCTTCGACGGACTCAAAATGTGCTTTATAGGCGACGGCAACAACATGGCAAACTCCCTCATTGTAGGAGGTCTCAAGGTCGGTATGGCGGTCTCAGTGGCTTGTCCCGACGAATATCAGCCTCCTAAGGAGATACTTGATTTTGCGGCACAGTACGGCGATAAATTCGAGCTGACCAACTCCCCTGTTCAGGCTTCAAAGGACTCGGACGTTCTCATAACCGATGTCTGGGCATCTATGGGTCAGGAGGGCGAAGCCGAGAAGCGCAAGGTCGCTTTCGCGGGCTATCAGATAAACGACGAGCTCATGGCTGCGGCGAAGTCTGACGCAATGGTGCTCCACTGCCTGCCCGCTCACCGCGAGGAGGAGATAACCGAAAAGGTATTTGAGTCTCACGCAAACGAGATATTCGAGGAGGCAGAGAACCGTCTCCACGCGCAGAAAGCCGTTATGGTAAAATTAATGGAAGGCTAATGAAAAAAGGCAGTCATGACGACTGCCTTTTTTCGTATGGGCGGCCCTTACGGTCCCCCATACTTGATTTTTATGCGGCAATATGCTATAATTCCTATCGAGGTGATACTATGA
>CALEPT010000110.1 GCA_937910385.1 uncultured Ruminococcus sp.
GAGTTCAGACGTGTGCTCTTCCGATCTATGGGTGTTCATCGCCGAAACAGATGATCTTTTTCAGCTTCGGGCAATCATCAAATGCATCGTCAGCAATTCCCATGCAGGCGGAAGTGATCACAAGCTGTCTGATCGTGCCGCAGCAGAATTTTTTGATCTGATAAGCAGACACCGTGCCAAGCTTGTCCAGCAGGGACTCAATATCCTCCTGCTCCCAGATGCAGTCATACTGCTTGCCGTCGGGGGAAGGTACATCCCGGAGTGTCAGCCTATTCTCTCTGAATTCAATGCAGTTTTCGGGAACTGTATCCGGGTTGCTGCAATAGGGCTTGGCATAATAAGACACCAGCATTTCGCCGTCAAATTCAGCTTTTTCTTCACCGATGTACAGAAAGCCGGTGAACCTGCCGATAAAAGGTTTCTTTTCCATATATCCACCTGCTTTCTCAATCCGTTCCGCCGATGATCTCAGTTTCTTCCACGTGAACCCGATTCAGAAGCTCTAACAGTCTGCCTGCCTCCTTGCGGGTAAGATCAGTCTGTATCTCGTCTGAAAGCTGACCTTCAGCATCCAGAAGCTTTGTCTGAAATGTGAGCCTGCTGAGGTAGCCCATTGCATCACCCATATTTCCAAACAGTGCTGCAAAAGCGACCGCTGCACTTGGGGGATAACTGCCATCCCAACGTGCAAATTCGTGGAATTCGCTCTCACGGCTTTCCAATTCATCGTCCTCGACTTCGTCAAGATAATTATCCGATAAGCCGGGAGTCCACATGGTCAGTGTGATCTCTCCGTCCTCATAGGTACTGAGTGCTTCGCCGCCGTCATAAGTATTAGGGACGTAATATTGCTCATATTTGCTGCAAAGACGTTCCAGAAGGATGCGAAGCTGCATAAAGGCTTCCTCATCTCCGCCGGGTGTGATACGGTAGATCACAAAACTTGAACTGCTTGAATTTGTGACAAAGTCTGTTCTGATTTTCAAGATAAAAACACCTCCATTAATCAGCATAAAGCTGTTGTTTATGTGCGCTGCTGCAAAGCGCAATTTCAGGCACAAGCGGACATCCGCCCATGCAGATATTTCTGTCCGGACAATCGGGGCAGGAATGTCTCAGACTTTTGCGGAACGCCTCAAATTGTGGGCTGTCCCATACTTCCTGTATCGTTTTTCCTCTCAGTGATACGCCGTATCTTTCTTCACGGTCAAAGCTGCATGGTGACATGATCATTTCACTTGAAATATAGCAGGAATATCGTCCACCCTCACAGGTATCAAGCGTGACCTTTGCGATATTCGGGCAGTCATTCACGATCATTGGAACACTGCATGAATCAAATCCGATCTTGTAAGGCTGCCTGCTTGTATTAACAAGCCTGCAAAACTCTTTTAGAAGCGGTTCATCCAGTGTCAGCATATGTTTACGCTCACCCTGCCCGACAGGCTTGTGCATGAGAAAGATCACCGCATTGATACCGTCGGGAAAGCCTTTTCCGGAAAGCCGTTCGACTGCCTCGGCGATCGTATTTTTGGATAGCACATAATGGATATTTGTCCTGCATCCTGCATCAATAAAGCGGTGTATCGCAGCTTCCGTGTACTCGCTTCTGTACCAGCTCACTGCAACTGCACCGCAGTATTTCTTTGTGAGCTGCACCTGTTTGTCGGTCATGCGAAAGCCGGATGTCGTATAATTCGGAACAAGATCATTCTCTTTGCATATCTGTAAAATTCGCTCAAAGTCCTTGTGTTGGTTCGGGTCACCCCGTCCGCCGAGTGCAAGCTGATTGGTTATGTGACGGCACTGCTTTGCGATGCTTTCAAAATCCTCAACTGTCATATCCGGCTTCTTCACGGAATAGCCGCTTTGATAGCACTGTACACCAGCCGCCCTGCACAGACCGCTTTCACCGTGGATACAATGTCCCATAATGCCAACGTCTATCAGATGCGGAAACGATGCCATAAATGGGTCAACACCTGTATGTCTGCCGTTCTCATCAAGTATACCGGTGCGCATATAGAATCCGGTCTCGGTGTCAAAGAAATACTTGTAATGATATTTCTTATCATGTACGGAATATTTCATTCCGCTTCCTCGTCTTCGGCATACCCCTGCGATTTCAGCCACGGAGTTCCATTGAATACGGATTTGAGCAGGTCCTCCTCAGATTCCACATCATATGATCCATAGCAATCTCCCTCCCAATCGCCGTCCTCATAGAACTGTGACTGTATGACAGCTTCCGGCATTGTGACCTCTGTAAGTGCTTCACAGTATTCAAACGCACCGTCACCAAGAACTGTGAGCTGCTTGGGCAGTTCAATCCTTTCAATCGCTGTGTTTGCAAATGCATATGCTGTGATGGAGATCAGTGAATCTGGCAGAGTCACTTTCTTCAGGTTCGTGCAGTTATTGAAAGCAGCCATCAGCACTTCTTTGACACCATCAGGGATCGAAATACTCGTCAGACTGCTGCAGCCCTGAAATGCCTTGACCCCGATACGCACAACAGACTGAGGAAGCGATATCGAGGTGAGCTTATCGCAGTTCAAAAATGCATGATCAGCAATCTCTTCAACCGTCTCTTGTATCGTGATCTGCTCAGTTTCGGTAGGCACATAGTAGAGCACCTTCATGTCTTTTGAGTACAGGACACCGTCAACAAGGGTCAGTGCTTCATTCTCCGGCGCAATCCTGATATTGCCGATCGCCTTTGAGAAAAATGCTCTTGTAAAAGATTCTCCGTCTGTAAAATGTTCGGGAATAAACACCTCGTCAATGCTGAAAAAACCGAAAGCATCATTCCAGATAACCGTGCAATTGTCAGGTAAAATGATATGTTTTAATTGTGGGCAATGCTCAAAAGCCCGTGCCCCGATCTCTTTCAGCGTTGATGGAAAGTTGATTTTCTCAAGTGCTGTACAGTTTGCAAATGCAAACGCATCAATACTTGTCAGACCCTCCGGTAATACGATCCTGCGCAGACTGCTGCAATAGGAAAAAGCATCGGGATTGATCTCCTTCACTGCTTTGGGAAGTACCACTTCTTCGAGCAGTTCGCTTTCATGGAGCATACTATCCGGTATTGTTGTGATTCCGGGTGAAAAGACAATTTTCCGGATATTCTTCGGAAATTCGCAGCATTCCTCTATCTCAGTGATATGCTCCGGCAGAATGACCGTATCGCTCTTAGGCTTACAGTAAACAAGAATATTTCCTGCCACGAAGAATTCATGCTGCTCCAGATAGTGTTCAAGCCAGGGTGTTCCGTCAAATGCCGTTCCGGAGCAAAAGCTGAGTCCGGCAGGCAGCGTTATACCCCGAAGGCGCTCACATTTTGAAAAAGCCATAAAACCGATACTTGAAACAGAATCTGGAATGACGATTTTTTCAAGACTCACACATCCTGTAAAAACTGCCACCTTCAGCTCTTCCAGATGTTCAGACAGTCGGACAGTATGCAGCTGTTTGCAATTGGCAAAAACACTGCTCTCAATGATCCGTACACTATCTGGGATATATACACTTGTTATATTGCTTCCGTTAAATGCGCTTGCTTTGATCTCCGTCACACCTTCCGGAATGACAACATCTGTTACGCCTGCTTCTTCGGTATACTGTTCAAGCACACCGTCATTGATTGTAAATGCCATTATGGATTCCTCCTAAACATTGTTTTCTTCAGTAATAACACCCGTCTCACTTACATGAAAGCTGTTCTTAGATTCCGAAACAAAGCAAATGAAAATATGTTTGGAATACTTCACTGTTCATTCTCCCACGGTGTTCCTTCAAAGGCATTCTCAGCGATATCAATTTCGTGGTCTGGCAGATGCACTTTTTTCAGTTTTGTACACCCTGCAAATGCCATATATCCTATTTCATTAACAGAATTTCCAATCGTTATAGTACCTTCTCTCCCCACTGGGACCTTTACTATAGTTTTTCCGTCATAAGAATATAAAATATTATCTTCTACTTTAAATGTAGTATTATCACTATTTATCTCTAACTCTGTCCAAGAAGTACAACCTTGAAAAGCATATTCTCCAATACTAGTAATACCCATTGGTATTTTAACTTCTGTCAAAGATTTGCAATTAGAAAACAAACTTATATTATTAATATTATAAGTATTCCATA
>CALEPT010000111.1 GCA_937910385.1 uncultured Ruminococcus sp.
CTCGCTGTGCGGCGCAAAATACAATGCTTGTAATGAGCATAGGGAACAAAAAGGAAGTCAAAAAACCAAGTTTCGGGGACAGGGGTTGTTCCCTCTCAATACACCCTGCGCTGTAATCAGCATAGGGAACATCGAATTAACAGAAAATTAACATTTGCAGGCAGGTCGATCATTGCATTCAAAAAGCGTTTCAGTATTCCGCGAAACGCTTGCTCAAAAATGAATAGTTCCTCAAAATTCATTGTGAAACGCTTGCTCAAAACTGAATAGTTCATGTAAGCGTTTCTCAATGAATTTTGAGGAACGCTTTTTTGTTGTCCGAAAACCGAAGGGAGTTGGTACTATGTTTGAATACTTGTATGAGCAGGATATTAAGGCTATGGAAATGGTCATGCTGCCAAAGATGCTATTTTCCAGTCCGCAGTTTATCATGCTTTCTGCACAGGCGAAGGTGCTGTATGCGATCCTGTTGGATAGCTGTGAGGAAGATGCCGGCACTGACCGCCCGTCCACCACAATGCCCATCTATGAGATCTGCGAGGATATGTGCTGTTCCTCTGCCGAGGCAGCTGAGATGCTACGGGAGCTTGCAGATTTCGGGCTGATCTGCTGTGAGGGCAGCGTTGTCTATGTCAACGATTTCAAGAGAACGGAGGTCTGACCTATGTTCGATTACATCTACGGCGATAAGTGCGGTCGGTTCAGCTTCATCCGACTTCCGCAGGTACTCTTTACCGATGAGCGTTTCCGTCCGCTGTCCAGTGATACGAAGATCCTCTATGCCCTCCTGCTTGACCGTACCGGTCTGTCAATCAAAAAGCACTGGCTCGATGCCGAGGGCAGGGTGTACATCAACTTTCCCCTTGCGGAGATCTCCGAGAAACTTGGTGTCGGTATGCAGAAAGCCGGTAAGCTCATGCGTGAGCTTGAAGCCTTTGGTCTGATCGAGCGTGAGAGGCTCGGACTTGGCAAGCCCGATAGGATCTTTGTCAAGCACTGTGGCAAACAGACGGATGCTGACGAGGCTGATTCCGATACGGAAATCACTGTTGAAAACCTCGATGATACGGGGCTTTCAGATATACCAAATTCATCATTCCAGAATGCTGAAAATCATCATTCAGGAGATGCGTTTTTCACAGGTCTGGATGTACCAAAATCACAACTCCCACTATATAACCAGACTGAAAAAGCCAGATTGAAGCAGTCATATCCAATCCATCCAGACTCCGGACGGAGTGATCGGATGGAGTATGCCGCACAGCGAGACAGCTATGAACGGCTCATCAAGGAAAACATTGAGTACAACTGGTTTATATCTGTTTTCCAGATGCCGAAATCTGACCCTCACCGTCCGAAGGGCAGTCTGGATGAACTGGACGATCTGGTGGCGGTCATGTTGGACTGCGTATGCTCGACTGCTCCTGTGATCCGTGTCAACGGACAGGATATGCCGACAGATGTGGTCAGAAGTCAGATGCTCAAGCTGAACAATGAGCATATCCAGTATGTCTTTGAGCGAATGTATCAGCACACATCGGAGATCACCAATATCCGGGCGTATCTCATCACGGTGCTGTACAATGCTCCCATGACGATGAATACCGCCTTTGGTGTGGACTTCCGCACCTCATTCGGCGAATTCATATAAACCAAAACACACGAAAGAGAGGAAACACGTCAACTACGGCAACCTCGTTTCGATCACCGTGGCGAGGGGTGAGCTGACCAACAAGCAGACCGGCAGCTCCGAGAACAAGTTTGCCGTGATTGGCACTGACGTTCTCGGCGAGGACAACGTACTCGGTGCGTATGACAGCGACTACGCCGCAAGGAAGGTCATGGCTGCCATCGTGAACTGGATCGAGGAGGACAGAAAGACCTCGTTCACGATCCCCGCAGGAGATGAGGCGTAATGCCCTCCGACTTTGAATCGGGTACTAAGAAAACCCTTGACATTACGATCAAGGCTGAACGTGTGACCTCGGATATTCTCAAAGCGGCTATGGCTGACTTCCTTGACGGAAAGACAGAGAAAAAGGGCAAAATGACCCTCCGTCAGCTTACAGAGAAGTCGGGCGGTAAGTTGGAGAGCATCGAGGTGACAGACAGCAACATTCGGGACTTTCTCGATACTGCGAGGAAATACGATGTGGACTTTGCTCTGAGATCGGAAGAGCGTCGTGTAGGGAAAGA
>CALEPT010000112.1 GCA_937910385.1 uncultured Ruminococcus sp.
GCTGCGGACAATTACTTTATTTTATTTGAGGGAGATTTTTACCTATGGAAACTATGAACATTTCTGCGGTCGCTGATACCGCAGCGGAGACAACAACTACTACCTCTGCCCCGAAGCACAAGTGGCTTGCAAAGGGCAGTAAGGTTTTCAAGAGAGGTATTCTTTTCTGCACGATGGCGGGCTGCATGGCTATGACGGGCAGTATTCAGGCGTTTGCCGCAACCGGTGAGGTGGACACCTCGTCCTTTATCACCACGGCCTGCACCGTCCTCAAGAGCGTGATCTGTCTGATCGGCGGCGGCGTTTCGCTGTGGGGCGTGGTCAATCTGTTGGAGGGCTACGGCAACGATAATCCGGGTGCGAAGTCTCAGGGCATGAAGCAGCTCATGGCTGGCCTCGGTCTGATCCTGCTTGCTGTGATCCTCGTGCCTGTCCTCCAGAACATGATGACGGGTGCAGTCTGATACAGCGGACTGAGTCAATCGCAATAACGGCTCTGCGATACATAAATGATGCCGAAAATATAGATCAGTGAATATGACTGCTTGTTAAGGGCGGGAGGTATGTGGAGCAGTCATAGCCACTTTTCTGACGGAAAGGAAGTGGTGCATTTGGGAGTTGTCAGCGATGCGATTGACAGCTTGCAGGACTGGACGGAAACCTTGTTTCGTGACGGTGTGAAATCGCAGTTTGACAGCATTTCAAGTCTGCTGACCGACACCTTTGACAACACCACCGGGGACGGCGGTCTGGTGGAGACATTCATCACAGGACACCCTGCCTCGTTCACCGGCAATGCCGCAGGAACAGGCACTCATGTATGGAGTACCATTGAAACCCTGTGCAATAACGTGGTTGTACCCCTCGGCGGTTTCATTCTGACCATCGTGCTATTGAACGATCTGATACAAACCGTCCTGCGAGGCAACAATTTCAAGGATTTCGATGATTCCATCTTCATCAAATGGATCATCAAAGCCTTGTGCGGTGTAATACTGGTGTCGAACGTGTTTTACATCGCCTCTGCACTGTTTTCATTTGGCACAACAGTCTGTGCAAGCGGACTGACCACACTGTTTGGCAGCGGCAGCTATCTGGATACGGCTCTGTCCCTGCAAAAGTCGGCACTGGATGATCTGAGCTTGGGTGAACTCATGACAGTCTGGTTTTTCAGTCTCATTGTTCACTTGGGTGTCATGATCCTCATTGTGGCGATTGTTATTACACTGGCAAGCAGAATCATCGAGGTTTTCATGTACCTCGGCGTTGCACCTATCCCCATTGCCACCATGATGAACGAGGGGGAATGGAGCAGTATCGGCAAGAACTGGATCAAGCAACTGCTGGCTCTGTCCTTTCAGGGATTTTTCATCATCATTGCACTTGGTATTTTCAAGACATTGTTCGCAAATGTCATTGCGACACTGAACACCGGCACAGACGGAATCATCATGCAAATGGCTTTGCTCTTGGGATATACGGCAGCATTGATCTTCACAATCCTACGGACAGGAGCTATATCCAAGTCTATTTTTAACTGTCATTGAGGGAGGGAGAGCTATCGCACATTTCGTACAGATACCAAAAGATTTGAATGACATCAAGGAGAAATTCATCGCAGGATTTACCAAAAGACAGGTGATCTGCTTTGGAATCGGACTTGTGATCGGTGCGCCTGTGTTCTTCCTTGCTAAAAGTGCAGTCGGTATGTCGGGAGCGATTTTCGCTATGGGAGCTTGTGCTTCTCCGGCGATCCTC
>CALEPT010000113.1 GCA_937910385.1 uncultured Ruminococcus sp.
GAAATTATGGGCTCGGTAATTTTATGCCACGATTCCGCCAAAGGGGGCTCCCCTTTTCCCGTCCTTTTATTTTACAATATTGATGAGATATACTTACCGCTGCGCTTTTTTACGTAGACAACAGGATATTTCTCGCCGTATTCAGGTGCGCGGTAGGTAAAGGTGTGTGTGCCCCCGTGAACTCCGCCCTCATCATCGATGAAGCGGTATTTCGCAGGATACACAAGCTTTTTCTTGCCCGCGTTCTGCACAGTCACCTCGTATATTTCAGCATAGGCTTCGACTCCGTGCTTTTTCAGCAGTCTGTAGTCCGCACGGGAATGAAATGCAGCTATAATAACAGCAAATCCTCCGGCTATGCACGCAATGCACAGCGCATATACAAACACCTTAGTCACGGTATCGCTTTCGCGGTAAAGCTCTTCGGGCTGCTCGGGAAGCATATATGCCGTGAAGGTCTCGCCGAGATACGGAGAACCTCCCCCATAATTCGTAACATATGCCCTGATCCACTCGCCGTTTTCCGCCTGATACTTCACGTAAACGTCCGCGTGACTGCCTATGACCTCGTACTCCGTGACAGAGACTGTAACGGGAATTCCATCGGTCAGATACTCACGGGTATTGAGGTGCCCGAAGATAAAAGCTCCGGGTACGCACACGATAAGCGCAAGACCTATGAAAAGAAACGGCAGGAGCGCAGGGTTTTTCATCTTTGACCTGTCCATGGCTTACTTGAGTGAAAAGGCTTCCTTTGCCTTTGCTGCGATATTTTCAGCGGAAAGTCCGAACTCCTTGAGAAGCTCAACTGCGGGACCCGAGTGACCGAACTCGTCGTTCACTCCGACCTTGATAACAGGCACGGGACAGCACTCCGTAACTGCCTCTGCGACCGCAGAGCCGAGTCCGCCGATAATGCTGTGCTCCTCAGCAGTAACGATAACCCCCGTCTCCTTTGCGCACTTACAGATGAGTTCCTTGTCGAGCGGCTTGATAGTATGGATATTGACAACTCTTGCGGATATGCCGCCATTTGCAAGAGCCTCTGCCGCTTGAAGCGCCTCGTTGACCATCAGTCCTGTTGCAACTATAGTAACGTCACTGCCGTCCCTGAGAACGATTCCCTTGCCGAGCTCGAACTTGTAGTCAGCATTGTCGTTTATAACGGGAACTGCAAGACGTCCGAAGCGCATATATACGGGTCCGTTGAAGTCGAGGGCAGCTCTTACCGCAGCCTTTGCTTCAACATCGTCGGAGGGATTGATTATAGTCATGCCCGGGATAGTCCTCATGAGGGCGATATCCTCGTTGCACTGGTGGGTAGCACCGTCCTCACCGACGGAAATTCCCGCGTGAGTTGCACCTATCTTTACATTCAGGTGTGGATATCCTATAGAATTGCGGACTATCTCAAATGCACGTCCTGCCGCAAACATAGCAAAGGTGCTCGCAAAGGGTATCTTTCCGCAGGCAGCAAGTCCTGCTGCAACACCCATCATGTTTGCCTCGGCGATACCGCAGTCAAAGAAGCGGTCGGGATAAGCCTTCTTGAAAATGCCCGTCTTTGTAGCGGCAGCAAGATCCGCATCGAGGACAACGAGCTCGGGGTACTCCTCGGCAAGGTCTCTGAGCGCCTCACCATAGCTCTCTCTGGTAGCCTTCTTTATAACATCTGCCATTTTATTAGTCCTCCAATTCCTTTAACTGCGCGCTGAGCTCCGCCATTGCCTGATCGTACTGCTCCTTGTTGGGGGCTGTGCCATGCCAGCCCACCTGATTTTCCATGAACGAAACGCCCTTGCCCTTTATGGACTTCTGGATTATCGCAACAGGCTTGTCGGTAACAGCCTCGGCTGCCTCAAAGGCTCTGTCAATGCTGTCGAAGTCGTGGGCGTCCATTGTTATAACATGCCAGCCAAATGCGGCGAACTTGTCAGTGATAGGCTCGGGTGAGCAGACCTCTGTTATAGGTCCGTCGATCTGCAAGCCGTTGTTATCGACGATAGCCACAAGGTTGGAAAGCTCCTTATGAGCGGCAAACATAGCTGCCTCCCAGACCTGTCCCTCCTCTATTTCTCCGTCGCCGAGGATCGTGTATACCTTGTAGGACTTGCCATCGAGCTTTCCTGCAAGGGCCATTCCGCAGGCAGCCGATATTCCCTGTCCGAGCGAGCCGCTGGACATATCAACACCCGGAATATGGATACACGGGTGTCCCTGCAAAAGCGCGCCTATGTGACGGAGCGACTTCAGCTCCTCCTCGGGGAAATAGCCCTTCTGTGCAAGAACCGAATACAGTGCCGGCGCAGTATGCCCCTTTGAAAGCACAAGCCTGTCTCTGCCCGGGTCATCAGGCTGAGACGGGTCAACATTCATCTTGTTGAAGTAGAGATAGGTCAGTGTATCGCTGATCGAGAGCGAACCGCCCGGGTGACCCGACTTGGCGTTATAAGTACCCTCGATAACGCCCATTCTTACCTTGCAGGCTATCCTCTGCAATTCTTTTTTGCTTGATACGTCCATAATAACCTCCATAAAGTTACTTTGTCCTCCCTTAAAGGAGGGATATTCCAACGGTCATAAACCGCAGTCATCATTATTTATCTCAGATCTATCTGGATAACAAACATTCTGTCGTCGCGGTAATACGTCACATTCTTAGTATCCGCGACCTTTAATATCTCGTGTTTTCCGAGCAAGTGCTCGATCGCATCGCAGTATGTATCATAATCCTCAAACATTATCTCACAGTAATCACCGCTGCAGCCGGAAACATAGTCCTTTACCGCTTCAAGATCATATTCGGTGAAATAAGCTCCGTCGCGCACAAGGTAATAATTGTCAAGCGGAATACACTTGGGAACATAGTTCTGTTCGGACGAAATAGAGCGCGTTCTCAGCATTATATCGTCGTTGAACATGAAATATTCTCTGGACGGAGCACGGGAGCTTTCATCGTCCCACGTCGTATCTATCCAGTAGTAGTCGCCGTTGAGCATTACATAGTTCCATGCGTGGAATCCCTCTGCCATATATCCTCTGCACACTCCGGCTTCCACACCCATGCGCTTCATCAGATAGCCAAAGCCCTCGGCATACCCCGAGCATATCGCCTTGCCTTCGACGAGTGCGCCGTAGGACGTTGCGAATTTGCCATTTCCTCCCGACTCCATACCTGCGTAGTCGTACTCGCAGCGGTCTATAAGCGCGTCATGCGCCGCAAGGATACGATCGTATACGTCCGCGTCATCACCGGGCAGAGATGCGATTATCTCGTCGGCAGCGTCTTCGAGCTCCGCAAACATCTCAGGCAGATTATCCTCATCAATACCGTCAATGAACCCGAATTGCAGCTCGACGGAATCGGACTTAGGGTAATAGTAGTAGCTGTCAAGCCAGAATATCTCGGGACAGTCGTCCTTAAGCTGCACGAAAGCTGCCCGTATATCCGATTTTTTTACAAATTCGTCAATTACAACAGTAGAGTTCAGCTGTAAAAGATCATCGCAGAATTTCTCATACCACGCAAATTCCTCGCGGCAGTCTATAGGATCCTCTACTTCGTTTTCTCTGTAAAGCTCGTACTTCTGCGGCATTTCTATCTCTGTTTCAGGCACAAACGGAACAGAGCATCCGCTCAGCATTACCGCCGCGCACATCACTGCAAGCACTTTTTTCATTCCAATTCCCTATCCTTTATATTATCACATTTTTTCTGAGTCTGCAAGTCCTTCTGCGTGTTTCTTATATCAAGCCGCACCGCTGGATTATATGGTCTATGAGTTCCGCAACCGCTCCGTTCTCGCATGAATGCGAGAGCACGAGGTCGGCAGCATTTTTAACTGTATCTTCAGCATTTGAAGGACAAGCGCCTAAATCGGCGGCTTCAAGCATTTCTATATCGTTGTCAAAGTCTCCTATCGAAACGAATGTAAACCCTTCCATTCCCGGAAGATGACGATATTGGCTCAGAGCAGAGCCCTTGCTGATCCCCTTGGGAAGCATTTCATAGAACATCTCGGAAGACTTCACGAAATCCACCGTATCATAACCCTTTTGTCGCACGAGGACTTGTATGTATTCCATATCCTCGGGCGACATGGAGAACAGAACCTTCAGCCAGCCGCCCTCCTCTATGTCGGAAAGCTCGACATAATCCGGTACTATATTGCACAGTTTAGTATGAAGCTTCTGGTAATCGTTGTTGCGGAAGACATATGTACCGTCCGCGCGGAGGACTTCTCCTCCAACATCAGGCATCAGCGCCAGTATCTCCTCTGCTATCGCCTTTGACTCAAGCGGAAGAGGCTGAGTATAAAGCGTCTTATCGGAGTAGTAATCGTGTATAGCTGCACCATTATACATTATAACAGGATAATTCAGCTCTATCATAGCACGATATTGCTCAAAGGACTGTATCGTCCTTCCCGTTGCCACAGTAAAGCGTCCTCCGAGCTGCGAAAACCGCTGTATCGCCGCTCGGTCGATGTCGGTTATCTGCTTTTTCGCGTTCAGCAGAGTTCCGTCCATGTCGCTCATCAGCACTACCTTTGATATATCTTCAAACAAATTCTCACATCTTTTCCAGCTTTCTCAGAACTGCCTGAAAATACTCCGGCAGCTCACTTGAAAACTCCATATATTCGCCCGTCGCAGGGTGGACAAAGCCGATCTTACGCGCGTGAAGGCATTGCCCCTCGATGCCTTTGAACGGCTTCCCATAAACGTCGTCACCGAGCACGGGGTGTCCTATATAAGCAAGGTGAACTCGTATCTGATGAGTGCGCCCCGTCTCAAGGCGAAGCCTTATGTGTGCATATCCGCCATACTGCTTCATCACCGAGTAATGAGTAACCGCATTGCGTGAATTTTCGGGAGTTACACACATTTTCTTGCGGTCGGTCTTATGACGCCCTATCGGCGCGTCGATCGTCCCATCGGATTTCTTGAAATAACCAACTGCGACTGCCTCGTATTCGCGCGTGAAGCTATGCTCCTTTATCTGCGCGGCAAGCCCGAGATGCGCCCGGTCATTCTTTGCGACGATCAGCAGTCCGCTCGTATTTTTGTCGATACGGTGGACTATCCCGGGGCGTATCACTCCATTTATCCCCGAAAGGCTGTCACCGCAGTGGTGCAGCAGGGCGTTCACAAGCGTACCGGTAGGGTTGCCGTGCGCAGGGTGGACGACCATGCCTTTGGGCTTGTTGACCACAAGAAGGTCATCGTCCTCATATACTATATCAAGCGGGATATCCTCGGGCTGCGCGTCGAGCAGCTGCGGTTCGGGAATATCCACAGTAATGCAGTCGCCGCTGCGGAGCTTATAGTTTTTGCTCGTCTGATCACCGTTGATGAGGACGTTCCCCTTTTCGATGAGTCCCTGAACAGCAGAGCGTGTAAGCTCCGCAATATTATCCGAGATATACTTATCCACCCTGCTTCCGGAATTATTCTCATTGACTGTCAGAGTAAGCTTATCACTCATCGCCGGGCTCCTTTGGCGTTTCAAGCTCTGCACTGATCTTTGCAGCCGCTTTCTTTGATTTTTCAATCTTAGGGTCAATAAAAACGCCATACCAGATCAGCAGAGCAAAGGCAACGGTCACACAGATATCCGCCACATTGAAAATCGCAAAGTGAAACAGCTTTATATCAAACATATCCACGACATACGAAAAGCGAATGCGGTCAATTAGATTCCCGATACCGCCTGCGATGAACAGAGAAACAGCTATATCGAGCAGTTTAGAGCGTTTGAACACCTTTACCAGAAACACTGCACAGGCGATGAGGACTATCGAGGTAAAGCCCACGAGAAACCACCTCTGCCCAGACATACTTCCGAAGATAGCACCGTCATTTTCGAGGTAGGTAAGGTCGATGATCCTGAAATCGCCGATGTGAATGAACTCCATGCTGCCCTTAGGCTGAAGCGAATCCACCGCCCAGTACTTTACTGCCTGATCCGCACCGACAAGAAAAATTATCATCACAATGAGAAAAACTGCCACGTCATCTATCCTTTCAATAAATACGCCTGCCGCCACTCAAGGCAGCAGGCAATATAGTCCTAATTATTGTTCTATTACTGTAGCACAGCGCTCACAGAGAGTCGGATGGGTGTGATTGGTGCCGACATATTTTGAGAAACACCAGCAGCGCTCGCACTTATCACCGTCTGCCTTTGCCACTTCAAAGCTCGTCTCACCCTCAGACTTTTCCACCTCAACAGCGGAAACGATGAGTATCTCGGCAAGCTGATCTGCAAGGGTGCTGTAGCGCTCATACTCGGGATCGCTGCTCTTTATAATTATCTTTGCTTCGAGCGACTTACCGATAGTCTTTGCATTTCTTGCCTCCTCAAGCACCTTGTTTGCGGACTCACGGACAGAGTAAATGAAGCTCCACTTGTCAACAAATTCGCCATCAAAGTCAATTCCCGATTTCTCAGGCATCGTATTGAGGAAAACGCTCTGAGTGTCGTCGGCGGAGGTGTGCGGCATGAACTGCCATATCTCCTCAGCGGTGAATGAAATAATAGGTGCAGCAAGCCTTGCTACCGCGCTCAAAATGCGGTACATAGTCGTCTGAGCGGCGCGGCGGAGCTGCGAATCCTCCTTCTCACAGTAAAGTCTGTCCTTGATGATATCAAGGTAGAAGTTGGACATATCTATAACGCAGAAATTATGTATAGCATGGAAAACAATATGGAAATCAAAGGCATTATACCCCTCATTCACCTTGTCGATAAGGGAATCAAGCTTCATGAGTGCCCATTTATCAAGCTCTGTGAGCTGTGAATCTGGCACGCTGTCTCTGTCGGGGTCAAACTCTCCGACGTTTCCGAGAATGAACCTTGCCGTATTTCTTATCTTTTTGTACGCATCGGAAAGCTGGCTCAGAATGGGCTTCGATATCCTGATATCGCTGTGATAATCTGACGAAGCTACCCACAAGCGCAGGATATCCGCGCCGTACTGATCGGTTATCTCGCTCGGGTCGATTCCGTTTCCGAGAGACTTGTGCATAGTCTTGCCCTCGCCGTCAACGACCCAGCCGTGGGTGCAGACAGCCTTATATGGGGCAGTTCCCTTGTATACAACGGAGGTCAGGAGCGACGACTGGAACCAGCCTCTGTACTGATCTGCGCCCTCAAGATAGAGGTCGGCAGGCCATGTCAGACCCTCATGCTGCTCCATAACGGCGGTATGCGAAACGCCGCTGTCGAACCAAACGTCCATGATATCGTATTCCTTTGTGAACTCTCCGCAGCCGCAGTCGCACTTAACTGTAGACGGGATAAACTCGGAAGCCTCCTTAGTCCACCATGCGTCTGAGCCTTCTTTACGGAACAGGTCGGATATAGCGCCGATGGTCTCGTCGGTGTAAATAGGCTTTCCGCAGTCCTTGCAGTAGATAACAGGGATAGGCACGCCCCATGTCCTCTGACGGGAAATGCACCAGTCGCTTCTGTCGCGGACCATGCCCTTTATGCGGTCCTCGCCCCATTCGGGTATCCACTGAACGTCCTCGATAGCCTTTACAGCCTCGTCCTTGAAGCCGTTCACCGAGCAGAACCACTGTTCGGTCGCGCGGTAGATGATAGGACTGTTGCAGCGCCAGCAGTGCGGATACTGGTGGACGATCTTCTGAATGGCAAGCAGCGCGCCGAGCTCTTCGAGCTTTGCTGCAATAGCCTTGTTTGCCTCGTCGGTGTCCATTCCCTCGAATTCACCCGCTTCGGCGGTCTGTCTGCCCTTTGAGTCAACGCAGACGATTATGCCGATGTCATCGTAGTTCTTGCAGACCTCGAAGTCCTCAACGCCGTAACCCGGAGCGGTATGTACGCAGCCCGTACCGCTTTCGAGCGTAACATGGTCGCCTACGATTATCGGTGACGGACGGTCATAGAGGGGGTGCTTTGTTTTCATGCCTTCAAGCTCAGCGCCCGTGAATATATGCTCCGTAGTGTAATCGGAGATACCGGCTGTCTCCATAGTCGTGCGGACAAGCTCCTCTGCCATGACATAATACTCATCGCCAACGTGAACGAGAGTATAGTTATACTCAGGTCCAAGGCAAATAGCGAGGTTTCCGGGGATAGTCCATGTTGTAGTCGTCCAGATGACGAAATATATCTTTGAAAGGTCGAGTCCGAGCCCGGTGAAGATACCCTTGTCTTCGGTGACGTTGAACTTCACGTAGATAGAGTGGCAGGGATCATTGGAGTACTCGATCTCTGCCTCAGCAAGAGCAGTATTGCAGTCGGGGCACCAGTAAACAGGCTTGAGTCCCTTGTACATATAGCCGCGCTTTGCCATTTCGCCGAATACCTCAACCTGACGAGCCTCGTACTCGGGCTTCAGGGTAACATAGGGATCGTCGTAATCGCCGAGGGTCCCCAGTCTTTTGAACTGGCGCATCTGATTCTGAACGTGAGTGAGAGCAAAGTCGTGGCAGTGCTTTCTCAGTTCGACAGGCGGGATAGCTCCGTTCTCAACGCCGATAGCCTTCATTGCTTTCAGCTCGATAGGAAGACCGTGTGTATCCCAGCCGGGAACGTAGGGGGCACAGAATCCGCTCATATTCTTATACTTGACAATGAAGTCCTTGAGAGTCTTATTAAGCGCCGTACCGAGGTGTATCTCGCCGTTTGCATAGGGAGGTCCGTCATGGAGAATATACGAGGGCTTCCCCTGATTCTTCTCTATCATCTTATAATAGAGTCTTTCGCTTTCCCATTTTTCGAGCGTTTCAGGCTCTCTTTTAGGCAGATTTCCTCGCATAGGGAAATCCGTTTTCGGTAAATTAAGAGTGTTATTGTAATCCTGTGCCATTTTTCAATGATCCCTTGCAGCTTTATGCAGGGGATCCTCCTTTCAAGCTATTTTCCTTATTTTATAAAGTTTTGACCGTGAAAACTTATTCTTCCTCTTTATTTGAAGCTGCTTCCTCTGCCGCTGCAACTGCTGCTGCGATCTCCTCGGCAGTCTCGGTCTCAACAGGCTCTGACGCTTCCTCAAAGTTCTCAGGCATAGAGGAAATAAGCTCTAAGTGGCTCTTGTACATCTCGAAGAGGCTCTTCTTGAAGTCAGCTACCTGCTGCTGAGCCTCGATAAGGGCTTCCTTTTCTCTTGCGATCTCCTCGCGGTTCTTTTCCATAGCATCGGCGTGTTTGCGGACAGCCTCGTCCTCAAGGGCATCTGCCTTTGCCTGAGCCTCAGCGATGATCTTCTCTGCCTTTTCATTTGCCTCGTCGATCACCTGATGACCCTGTCTCTGAGCGCCGAGAAGAGCGTCCTTGAGCGCGTCTTCGTCCTTCATATACTCTCTTACCTTGTCAGCGAGTATCTGGATCTTGTTGTTGGCTTCTGCACGCTCGCGTTCCATTTCGTCGAGCTCTGCTTCGAGCTGAGAGAGAAATTCGTCGATCTCCTCCTGCTTATAGCCGAAAGCAGCCTTTTCAAACCTCTTATTTCTAACGTCCTTTGAAGTAATCATTTTCATTCACCTCATATATATTTTTGCAGATTTATGTGTATCCGCCCCTTTTTAGTGGAGCCGTTGATACCTGATAAAACAAATCTTCCGCAGCCTCTCACGGAAAGGACATCTCCCTCCGAGAGCTCCTGCGAGACCGATGAAACGGGGAAATGGTTGACTTCTACCCGTTCCGAGCGTATCAGCGCTGCCGCCTTTTCACGGCTCACCTTTGCCGCAAGGCTGACTACGCAGTCAAGCCTGAGTGATGCGACCGTTCCGCTCATATTCCTGAATTCCTGCTTTGATTCAAGCCTGAACGGCTGATCGTCCGATACCTTCACGCCGATTCTGCCGATCTTTGATACACAAGTGAGTATCAGCTTTGCAGCAGTTTCGGTGACAAAGACCTGCGCAATGCCTTCGTCAATGATGATATCGCCAACGACCTCCCGCTTGAGCTTCTGACCCATAAGAGAGCCGAGGAAGTCCCTGTGCGTAAGGGTATCCTCCTTCCTGTAGGTGAAGGTAAGGCATCTCATCGGGAATTCTCCGAGAACATAGTCCTCACAGTAATCAGGGAAAACTGCGAGCATTTTCCTTCTTGCTTCCGGAAATCCGCCCCACAGCATATGCATCAGCTCGCCCGTATTCTCAGCGCACCAGAGCTCAGACTGTGCACACTGCCGCTCGTCGAGAAACCGGGAAAACACGGCACAGCCGTCTCTTTCACAGCGGCTGACCATATCTCCCAGTCTCGCAGCAAAAAGCTTATCCGTCGGCTCGTTCATCAGATGAATACGCCGTTATTTTCAAGCTCACCCACGAGGTCTTCGCCGATGAAGCCCACATTATAGGGAGTGATTATATAAGTAAGATTAGCAACAGGCTTGAGGCTGCCGCCGTTTGCATAAGCAACGCCTACGAGAAAGTCGATTATTCTTCTCTTGTTTTCAGGAGAAGCTGTCTCAAGATTGAGCACTACCGTCTTCTTTGCGATAAGGTGGTCTGCTATCTGCTTTGCGTCCGTAAAAGCGGAAGGCTTTACAAGAACTACCTGAAGCTGAGCTGTAGTCTGGATATTAACAACTTTATTTCTTCTTCCCGTACCTTCATTTGCAGCAGGTTCGTCGCTGTCAGCTGACTGATAGCTGCGCTCGTGCCGTACAGGCACATCTGCCTGATCAAAATCGTCCTCATCGGCGGCAAAGAAGAATTCCTTGATGTTCTCAAAAAGTTTCATTTTTTACTCCATTCCCCGCATTTTATATTTATCCCCTCAACGGCGTATGCGGAACGCCGCAGAAGGAGCTTTTGCTGCTTGCCGTATGGCAGCGTATGTCCTATTTACTGTAGTTTCTCGCCCCAAACAGTCCCGTACCTATGCGAACGAGCGTGGAGCCGTATTTTATGGCTTGGGTATAGTCGTGTGTCATGCCCATTGAGAGCACCTGCATATCCGCGCCGCTTATTTTTTCTTCCCTGAGCTTGTTGAAAAGCTCCTGCATTTTTCCCAGAAAAATATCGCTGTCTGTCGGAGGAGGTATCGTCATAAGCCCCTTTATTCTGATGTTTTTCAGCAGAGTCAACTGCCCTATAAGCTCGCGCAGCTTGTCCGGAGCAACTCCGCCCTTTGAATCTTCTCCCCCGATATTGACCTCGCAGAGTATGTCCATTACCTTACCGTGTTTTGCGGCGAGGCGGTCTATCTCGGCGCCAAGCTTCAGGCTGTCCACCGACTGTATCATGCTTACAGACTCAATGATATATTTCACCTTGTTCGTTTGCAGACCTCCGATGAACTGTACCTCTGCCGGTGAATACGATCCTGCCTTTGAAAGGTACTCCTGGACCCTGTTCTCTCCCAGCAGGTCTATGCCGAGAGACACAGCATGATTCACTATATCGGGGGCAACGGTCTTTGTCACAGCCATAATGCGTATGTCGCCGCTGTTTCTGCCGTATTTCTCAGCAGCCTCGCGCACGTTTTCGCGTATTACTCTGAGATTCTCATCAACAAAGCTGTAATTGCTTTCCAACTTTTACTCACCTTCGGTAATTATATCATCGTAGAGCGCAAGATACTCGGCATCGCCCGAATGGACTGCCGAAAGTACATAGTCTCCGCCCTCATATATGACGTCTATCTTTCTGAACTCGGGCTGCTCGCCCTTCATAATGTATACGCCTTTACAGCTGACCGTTTTTACGGTCTCTGCACCGTTTTCATCAGTAGTCTTTTCTTCCGTTTCTGCGAATCTTATAGCCTCGCGCGGAACCTTCAGACCCTTGTATTCGCCTCTGACCAGCTCTACATTTGCAGCCCTGTGCTGCACAAGATCGTAATTGAAGCTGCTGCATGAAAGTATTATCATACTCTGAGATGAACCTGCCTCATCACGGATATCGCATATCTCAGCGTCATATAGCTCGGCGGAGGACTCAAATCTCAGCTGCATCGTATCACCGATAGCATACAGCTTCTTGGAATTATCGGCAACTATAACAAGATACCATCCGTATCCGTCCACAAGCTTACCTACTATAGTCGGATCGTCGAGCTTATTGTCGCTTACGGAATTGATCTGGTCTATCGTCAGCGTATCAAGGCTTTCAACAGTCAGAGTATTCTCGTATCCATCGCAATAGCTGACAAAATATGCGGAACGATCTGATTTTATCACCTCGACCGGTTCTGCCGACTTTTGTTCAAGCTGTGCTATATCTGCCTTTATATCGCTTATCTCCTGATCGAAGTTATCCACCTCGTCAGTGATTATCTGATATGTACTCATCTGAACGACAAGCGTATCCATGACGTCCTTCACAGTATCGTAGTCCTTCATATCCCTGCTGTAGATGAGGCTGCGGTAGCTCTCGTCGATGCTGTCGGAAAGGCTTGAAGGCTGAGCCGATTCAAGTGTTCCGGGGTTTTGTATCTTTTCGAGTATCGCAAGATCGCTCCTGAGCTTTTCGAGCTCTCTGTTAATACTTATCTGCTCGTCACTGGGATACACAAAAGCTATAGTGCTTCCGTTGCCGAGTCTGCCTCCGTCGGAGACATTATAGCTGAGTGAACCGCTGCCGCTGTAGGTTACAGGCTCCTCATCTCTTATAAAAACTCCCCTGTATTCCTTTGAAAAGCTTGCCTCCGCCATCAATGCCGAGACAGTCTCGCTTTCCCTGTTGCGGAAATTATAAACTATGCTGATAAATATTATCAGGAGCAGTATGAGTACGATATTTCTGAGAAGCTTGACCAAAAAGCTTCCCTCGGAACGCCAAAACCGAAAGCGTGCCATTTATTCGGACTTTTCGGAGGCGTCGAGGATCGAAACGGGTCTTGCGGGAATAATTGTTGAAATAGCGTGCTTATATACAAGCTGCTGTTTTCCGTCGCAGTCGAATATCGCAACGTAGCTGTCAAAGCCTCTCACCATACCCTTGAACTGAAATCCGTTGGTGAGGATTATCGTCACCATGATCCTGTCTTTTCTGCACTGATTGAGAAATACGTCCTGCAGATTGATCGTTTTGTTCATACACATTCTCCTATCTTTATTATTTTCCTTGTGCATAAGAATACACACAACTTATTATATCACATATCCGGACGATTTGCTATACATTTTTTGCATTTTTCTAAAATTTCATTTTTTTTATTAATTCTGTCTAAAACGATCCACTGAATGCGACTGTTTTTTCTAAACCATGTCAGTTGCCTTTTGGCGTATCTTCGCGTTTCCTGTTTGATTTTGTCGATGCATTCCTCCAGCGGCATAGCACCCTCGAAGTAAGGAACAAGCTCCTTGTAGCCGATAGCGTTGGCGGCTGTTTTCATTCCGCTGAGCTTCCAAAGCTCATAAGCCTCTTCGATAAGCCCCCTTCTGACCATTTCGTCCACTCTAAGGTTTATGCGGTCGTAAAGGAGCTGTCTGTTATCGTAGGTAAGTCCGAATATCAGCGAGGAATACGGACTTTCTGCAAGCCTGCTCTCCGCCTTCAGCTCGCTGAATCGCCTTCCTGTGACGTGCAGCACCTCAAGCGCGCGCACAACTCTCACGACGTTATTGGGATGTATTCCCTGGGCAGCCTCGGGATCAGCTTCCGCAAGCCTTGCGTGCAGAGCTTCATTACCGTACTCACGGGCAAATTCATACAGCTGTGAACGGTACTCTTCATCGCTGCCGCCCTCGGAAAACCGCACGTTTTCCAGCAATGAGTCCATATAAAGACCCGTTCCTCCTACGACTATCGGCTGCGCGCCCCTTCTGAGGATCTCTGCTATCTCTCGGTGCGCATGCCTGACGTAATCCGCTGCACTGAACGCCGTTTTTCGGTCAAGAAAGTCGATGAGGTGGTGGGGGATACCCTGCATTTCCTCGCGTGTAGGCTTGGCGGAGGCTATATCCATGCCCTTGTATATCTGCATGGAATCGGCGGAGACCACTTCTCCGCCGTATATTTTTGCAAGCTCAACTCCGAGCCACGTTTTGCCGGAAGCTGTAGGACCTGCTACTGCAAGCACAAAGGGCTTATTCTGTTTCGTCATCGTTTTTCTCCTTTGCAGCAACATTCCTGTTCCTGAGCTTTTCCACTGCGGCAATGACTAAAACCGCAGCAAGTGCAGCTCCCATGATTATGAGCCAGACCGCAGCAGCAGTCCGGATAAAGGGTATCCCTCCGTCGGGATCGCCGCTGTTGGGGAGTTCTCCCTCGGCAAAAGCTGAAAGTCCGCTCGTCAACATAAGCGGAACAATTAATACAGCTGCAGCAATACCGTAAACAGCTTTATTTCCTTTCATCAGAGTCCTCCTGTTCTGCTCTGTGCAGCTTCTTTTTCATGGCTATCGACGCAGAAACAGCGATAATAATGCACACTGCCAGCCCGATAATAAACACCGCCGCCAGCAGGATATAAAAAGCCTCCAGATAGGCAAATGCGCTTTGGTGCTCTGCTAAAGGCAATATATTTCCGTTCATATAGCTCTCCTTTCGGCTCGCAGGTTTATGTCCGCCCGAATTGGTGGGCAATGTTGCTCTTGCTCATCGTGAACATCACAGGTCTGCCGTGAGGACAATGCCTTATCCGATCGTCGAAATACACCTGCTCCACAAGTGACTGCAGCTCCTCGGGCGAGTTCTTATCGTTGCCTTTTATAGCGGACTTGCACGCAACAGTATGCAGCATATCATCAAGCAGACGGGACTGCGGCTCATGCTTGTAAAGACGCAGATTTTCAGCTATCTCTGAGATAACGTTATCTATTTCAAGCTCCGGCAGAAACGTCGGAACTGCCGTTGCCGTTACGCACGGACGCTGAGAAAAGTCAAAGGTAAAGCCCATATCCTCAAGCATCCCGGCGTTCGTTTCGAGCGCACTGAATTCGTCCGCAGTCAGCAGCACCTTGACTCCCGTAAGCAAAGCCTGACTGTACTGGCGGCAATTCCGGCTTTTGAGCCGCTCGAAGATTATTCTTTCATGCGCAGCGTGCTTGTCTATCATAATAACTGTGTCATCTTCCAGCTCGGCAATGACATAAAGCCCGAACGCTTCGCCGATAACACGTATCTTCGGCTTTTCTGTCCAAACAGATTCAGATTTTACGGCAGTCTCCTCAGGCTCCGGAGCACTTTCGAATGAACGGCTGCTGATATAGCTGAAGCCTTGTATCGGTGCGGTATCTTGCTGCGGCAGCTTCTCCGGCGCTGCTTCGGGCTGTTCCGATACAGGTGCAGCAGTCTGCTCAGGAGTCTGCTCAGCGTAAAACTCCCTCTCGTCACTCTCTATGTCCGCAAGAATATCGGAATTATATGCAGGAGAGAAGCTCGGCTTCGGTGCGAAAGCTTCCTCCGTCCGCACAGGCGGAGCACTGTGTTCCGTATCTCGTGACTGAGCCATGTTTCGCTCGGTCTCCTCTATTTTGTCAACGGGAGTGAATATGAACTCCTGCTGATCCATTTTCTGCTCAACAGGGGCAGGCTTTGTCCAGTCCGTCGGCGGCTTAAGTTCAAAATTATAAAGCAGACCATCATTCATGAAGGCGTTCTTCACAGCAAAATATATCGCATCGGAAACATTTTTTTCATTGACAAATCTCACCTCCGCCTTAGCAGGGTGGATATTGACATCCATGTCGTTTGGCTGCAGATCTATGAAAAGAACGCAGGCAGGAAACTTTCCCGTCATCAGCATATTCTCATAGGCATTCTCCATAGCTGCCGAGCACAGCCGCGAACGGACATATCTGCCGTTCACAAAGAAATTCTGGAAAGCCCTGTTTGTCTTTGAATAAAGCGGCTTTATGATATATCCGCCAATGTGAACTCCCTCATACTCGTGCTCCACGGGAATGAGGTCTCTTGCGAAATCGCGGCCGTATACGGCATATATTGCAGAAAAAAGCTCGCCGTCCCCGCTTGAATTGAATTCTATTCTGTTATCCCTGATAAACTTGAACGCAACGCCCGGGTGGGACATCGTTATCTTCTGAAGTATCTGGCTCACGGCATTAGCTTCGGTAACGTCCTTTTTCATGAACTTGCGCCTTGCAGGAACGTTATAGAAAAGATCGCGTATGACGATAGTCGTGCCGTCCGGACAGCCGCTTTTATCGTGGAGGGTCTCAGCACTTCCCTCTATGTTGTAAATAGTCCCGTAAGTATCACTGCGCTGCTTTGTCATGAGCTCTACCCTGGCAACAGCAGCAATAGAGGCAAGAGCCTCTCCGCGGAAGCCAAGCGTCAATATATTATCAAGATCAGCCTTATCGGATATTTTGCTCGTAGCATGGCGCAGAAAAGCTGTTGGTACGTCATCAAACGCCATTCCGCAGCCGTCGTCCGTCACTCTCATATATGTGACTCCGCCGTTCTTTATCTCGATGGTTATATGCTTCGCTCCCGAATCTATTGAGTTTTCCACGAGCTCCTTGATGACCGAGGAGGGTCGCTCTATGACCTCTCCCGCGGCGATGAGCTCCGCTGTTTCCTTATCCAACACGTTTATCGACGGCATTTTTTCCTTCCTTTCTTTTTTATGCAAGGACTCTTTTATGTGTGGCTCTGCCCACATCTCTGCACGGGGCTGTCTGCCCCGTGACCCCGACGAACTGAATCGGCTTGTCCACATCCACGTTGTCGCGCTTACGCGCTCACTCTCTGCAAAACGGTCAGTCTGCTTTCGCTCAGTTCGGCTGCCATTTTTAAGGGAACGCCGTCCCCGGCGTTCCACACGGGCGGCAGACGTGTCTGCCCCTGCGTTCAGAATCTCGCCTTTTTGTCGGTCAGCAGCACTCCCCCGAACGGGATATGCTCCGCTTCATAAAGCGACTCGTTCTGCTTCGTGAAGCACCTCTCCGAGATTATTGCGAACGGATGTGCAGCTATCGGAGCGCCCTCGCGGTACTCGGATTCGGGTGTTATTGAGTCGTTCCCCTCAAGACCGGTCTGTATCGAGCGTATCTGCGGCATTTCCCAGAGCTTTTTCGCGAGCTCCATGAGCCTGCCTATCGCGTCCTTCCGATAGGGAGTCCCCTCGCTGTCCCAGTCAAGGACCTCGTCCTCTGCCACGAGCAGAACGAAGCTGAACTCGCCCTTTATAGGGTAATTGTTCATAAAGTATCCCCTCACGGACGAAAATCCCTCGCAGTCGTACTCGCTCTGCCAGTAGCCCTCATCATGGTGCTGTTCAAAGCCGAGCATAAAGTCCTCCTCAAGCAGCGTCTGATTGTGCAGAATTATCTCCTCGCGGCTGCGCTGCTCCGCCTTGCCCCAGTAACCCGAGCGGAATACGAGCCCCGCCCGTTCGAGCCGCTCCTCTATCTGTTTTACCGTGTCGAAGTCCACCTCATAGCGGTTGAACTCCATATCCAAACTAAAATATGCAGGCATTTGCCGCACCTCCTATATCTAATGCGTGACAGAAGTGTCTTTTTTGGCTGACGTGTTGCTAAGATAACTCAGTATTCCGAGCTATGCAAGCAGCTTTTACAATTTATCGCAGTATTCTTTATATTCATTAAAACAGCCTGCTACATACCTTATCTCTTTGCTGCCGTCAGCCTTTAAAGTTACACTTATTTCATCTGCTTCCAGTCCGCATGCATCGATCGAGAATTTTGTGTCCCCGTTTCTGTATACACCTATCCATATGATCTCCATATCCCCGATCAGTTCTTCTTCGGAAGTCTCTCCTATGAGCAAGTCGGGCTTGAACAGAAAATAGTCTGCTGCGCTCTTTTTCATCTCATAGTCTATACGTTCTTTGTCAGAGAAAAGCTTTTCAAACCGTGAAAAGCAGATCCCCGATTCTGTTGTTTCCGGAGTATCCGTTTCGATATATGCTTCCGTACTTTCTTCTATGCCTTTCGGATACCACTCCACATACCCCTCGTAACCATATTCATCAACACCGGGGGTATTAATATAATTGAATTTACCGTAAGGCGAATCAAAGCATATGCGTTCTTCCTTTGTCTTATCAGTTTCTCTCTCTTTTTTTGAGAATATTTTATCAAAAAGTCCCATAGTAACACTCCTTAAAAAATTCCCGTCATATATCATGAGTTCCGGGGGAGCATAGATCACGCCGAACTGATTCAGCTCGCGAGCTCGTGCTTCTTTTCAAGTATGCGCAGGACGCTTTCGTCAATGCGCTCCTGCGCGATGTCTCCGTTTTGGACAGCTTCCTCGACGGCTTCGACTGCCGCTCCGATGTCCTGCGGCATGAGCACTATGTCCACCCCTGCCTGTATCGACATGACAGCCGCCTCACCAGAGTTGTAAACGCGCGATATCGTGTTCATCTGTTGGGAATCGGTTATCACAAGTCCCTCAAAGCCAAGCTCTCCGCGCAGGATCTCAGTGACTGCGGCATAGGAAAGGTCACAGGGAAGCCCGTCTCCGAGACCCGTTACTGTCTGGTGACCGACCATTACAAAGTCCGCACCCGACTCTATCCCCTCCGCAAACGGTATCAGCTCTGTCTCACGCAGCTCGTCAAGCGAGCGGTAAAGGGTAACGCTCGAATCATAATGCGTATTGCCGTCTTCCGCGCCGAGCCCCGGAAAATGCTTCAGCGTAGCACATACCCCGCTTTCATGAAGTCCGCTCACAACACCCGAGACCATATTCGAGACCACATAAGGGTCGCTGCTGAAAATGCGGCTGCCGAGCTCGTTTGCGCAGCTTATATCCACGTCCGCAACGGGCGCAAAGTCCACGTTGAAGCCGAGTCCGCCGATGTCCGCGCCGATAGTCCTGCCGATACCGACCGCCGTATCGTAGTCGCCGAGGTCGCCGTAATAGCGCATTCCATAGAACGACGTCGTACCGAGCCTTTGCGCTGCACGGGCGATAGTTCCCCCTTCCTCGTCAACGGCGGTAAACAGACCCGTTCGCGAGAGCGACTGAAAGTCTGCAAGGAGCTGCCGCGTCTGGTCGGTCGTTTCGAGATTTTTCGCAAAGAGAACTATCCCTCCGACCGGAAGCTCCTCGAATCCGCCCCGAACTTCATCGTCAACATAGGTCACAATGCTGTAGGACGTGAGCTGCTCCGGCGTTACCATGAACATCTGGCAGACCCTTTCATGCAGTGTGAGATCTTGCAGGAGTTTTTCAGCCTCGCTTAGCTGAGGTTCGGTGACGGGCTCCGCAGCAGGAGGAATTGTCGTCTGCATAACAGTTGTCGCCTCTGTCACAGCATTGCTGTCCGCCGCAGACTCGCTCGTCTGCCCGACAGTCCTGCCGCAGCCGCCGGATATACCGGCAATTAACACCAAGGCAGCAGCTTTAATGCTTCTGTGCATATCATATCTCCGCCGCCCACTGTCTGAGCGTTTCAAGAAATCCCGAAGCATTCTCCTCATGATCCGGAAATTTATCAGATGCTCCGCCGATTATCCTTCCGCTCACCGAAAGCTTGTAATAATACTTCTTACCCTCTTTATTGCCTTTTACTTCGACATTATAGCTGTTGATGAGCGGCAGCTTTTTGACCTTGAGACTGCTGATAGTGAGCTTCGGCACCTCATAATGAGCAGCACTGCCGATCAGTCCTTCTCCCGTAAGCAGCAAAACTCCGTCGTCTGAAATAGCTGCATAGCCGCTTTTCACATTTCTGTTAGAGGCTAAGAATCCGCTCATATCCCACAAAGAAACATAGACCGGATAGCTGTAAGGCCTTCCAAAAAACGAAAGCTCGTTATCCATTTCTTCACTGTTGCATTTCATATTTAGTGCCATAGCTCATTCCCCCGAATGTATCATATTTATCATATCTTTCAGCAGCTCACGGCATTCGCCGTCGGTGAGCTCGCCGATATTCGTCTTTTCAAGCATATCAAGTGCAGCCTCACGGCTGACTGCCGAGAAGCTTATCTGTCCGCTGTCAGCCTTCGCAACGACTCTGTCCTCGGCGTGAGTGCGCTCCATTTCCTCGAGGAGCTCCCTTGCACGGCTGACTACCTTCGGCGGCAGTCCCGCAAGCTTTGCTACGTCGATACCATAGCTCTCGTCCACTCCTCCGCGCACTATCTTTCGCAGGAAACGTATGCTGCCGCCATGCTTGTTCACGGCAATGCTGTAGTTTTTCACGCCCTCGAGCTCGTTTTCAAGCCCGATAAGTTCATGGTAATGCGTCGCAAAAAGAGTCTTGCAGCCGAGCTTCTTTGACGTGCAGATGTGCTCTGCAACAGCGCGTGCAATGCTTACTCCGTCAAAGGTCGATGTACCGCGTCCCACCTCATCGAGAATGACCAGACTGTCGGGTGTGGCATTTTTTAGTATATCCGAGACCTCGCTCATCTCGACCATAAATGTGGACTGTCCTGCCGTGAGATCATCGGAGGCTCCTACTCGTGTAAATATCTTGTCCACGACAGATATCTTCGCGGAATCCGCAGGCACGAAGCAGCCCGTCTGCGCCATTAGCACGATGAGCGCTGTCTGGCGCATATAGGTGGATTTACCGGACATATTCGGTCCTGTGATTATGGACATTCTGCTCGATCTGTTGTCTATGTATATATCGTTAGGCACGAACATCTCCTCGGTCAGCATGAGCTCGACCACGGGGTGACGTCCCGCCTTTATGTCAATAGAGCCGTCGAGCGAAATGTCGGGCTTTACGTACTGGTTACGCAGCGATACCTCCGCAAACGAACACAGCACGTCCACAGCCGCAACTGCTGCTGCAGTTCGTTGTACGGGTTCGAGCTTCGTCGCAAGGAAGTCTCTGACCTCCGCGAAAATATCCGCTTCGAGCGAAAGAGCCTTGTCCTTTGCGCCAAGTATCTCGTTCTCTGCATTTTTCAGCTCCTCGGTGATGAATCGCTCGGCGTTCGCAAGGGTCTGTTTGCGTATCCATCCCTCTGGGATAAGGTCGTAATACGAGCGCGTTACCTCAAGATAATATCCGAAAACGCGGTTGAAGCCTATTTTCAGGTTTTTTATGCCCGTCGCTTCCTTTTCACGGCGCTCGATATCCTCTATCATTTCCTTGCCATGTCCCATGATGTGACGCAGTCTGTCGAGCTCCTCGTTGAAGCCGTCCTTGATAACTCCTCCGTCTTTTGCAGATATTGGCGGCTCGTCCATTATCGCATTCTCAACAAGTCTCACTATCTCACCAAGATCTGATATCTCGCTGTTATAGCGCGTTAAAAGCTTTGAATCCCCGAGCTTTTCCAGCTCCTGCTTTATAAGAGGAAGCTGCACAGCCGTCGCAGAAAGCGACTTTAAGTCACGCGGATTCGCGCTTTTGTACATGACCTTTGTCATAAGACGTTCGAGGTCGTATACGCGGTCGAGCAGGTCGCGCAGATCGGAGAGAACAACGCTTTTCCTGTAAAGGCTCTCCACGGCATCAAGCCGCTCGATTATGCGCGCCGGACTTTTCAGAGGCTGCTCTATCCAGCTTCGCAGCATTCTCCGTCCCATAGAGGTCTTGGTAGAATCGAGCACCCACAGCAGCGAGCCCTTTTTTTCCTTATTGCGCAAAGTTTCGGTGAGTTCGAGATTTCGCCTCGCATTGAGGTCGAGCCCCATAAATGCATCTCCGCCGAGGAGCTCTAACGTTGTAAAGCGCGATACCGAGGTTTTCTGGGTATCGTTTATGTAATCAAAAAGTCCGCATATCGCCGCACAGTCTGCTCCGTCCTCGCTTATTCCGAGCTCCGCAGCACTTTTTACGCCGAAAACCGAGGTGACGGCATCGCGCCTTAGCGACGGGTCGAAGCACTCTCTGTCGCGCAGGGTCACTGCACAATCAAGGCGCAGCTTTATGAAGTCCGCTGTATTTTTCAGCGAAAGGAAGCTCTCGGGGAAGATCACCTCGGCAGGACGGCAGCGCGAAAGCTCATTGATGACACCGGATTCGAGCTCCTTGCCCGCGAAAACGCTGAGCTCTGCCTTTCCGGTAGAAACATCGGCAGAGGCGACTGCACAGTTTTTTTCCGTTTCGTCATAGAAAATACTGCAAATGTAATTGTTCACACCGTCGTCGAGCATACTGCTCTCGGTAAGCGTTCCCGGAGTAACAACACGGATAACGTCACGCACGACTATCCCCTTTGTCTCAGCGGGATCGGTCAGCTGCTCGCAGACCGCGACCTTAAAGCCCATGTCGATGAGCCTTTTTATATACATATCCGCAGCATGATACGGAACTCCGCACATTGGCGCACGCTCCTCAAGTCCGCAGTCGCGCCCCGTGAGCGTGAGCTCAAGCGCCTTTGAGACAGTTACAGCGTCGTCGAAGAACATCTCGTAAAAATCCCCGAGGCGGAAGAACAACACGCAGTCCTCATACTTGTCCTTTACCTCAAAGTACTGCTTCATCATCGGGGAAATTTTACTTCTGTCGATATCCATTTTTATTACTCCTTTAGTGTTAGGTTTCAGGTATCAGGTTTCAGACTGTAGGGGTGCACATTGTGCGCCGTCAGATTATCAAGATTTACGGACGGCTCTGCACCGCGCCGAGTCACCTTATGAGCAGCCTCCGCAGGTCGCACAGGAGCCTGAGCAGCCCGAGGAGGGCTGGCAGGTGTCAGGGTCCTCGCCATTTGCGCACATCGAGATTATCTGAGTGATATTGCTCACAAGGTTCTCAAGTGCCTGCTGAGCCGAATTGAATACGAACATATTCGGATTGTTCATTATCTTCTTGTAGGTGGACTTTATGTCCTCATCAAGCTGCTTTAGCTTGTCGGAATCTGGATTTTCACCGCTCATGGTGAGGTTGAGCTCACGTCTCAGCTCCTCAAAGCGTTTGATATCCGCCTGAAGCTCCTCGTCCTCATCATTCACCTGCTTTGCAAGCGTGTAGGCGATGTAGCGGTCGTCGTTCTGGAGCGCCTTTCCGAGCTCCCTTGTCATTTCGATTATATCCATAATTATCCTCCTTATTTTCCGGGACTTAAATGCCCGGGTTGAGATATATCTGCTTTATAAAATTGCCGTTTGTGTCGATCTCCATGATGTTTTTGTAGTAAGGTCCGCTGGATAACTCTACATAAAGATGTCCGCCCTCCGACTGCACAGTATCAACGGAATAGTAATAGCCGTCTCCGAGCAGCTCATTTGGGTCGAAAAACTGAACGTCCTCGCCATTGCCTAATCTCCGCAGCACGTCCGAGCCGTCATTTTCGTCGTGTACGCAGTAGATGAGATAGTCGTCGTGTATTGCCATGAGCTCGCCGCCCTCACATATTTTCTCCACGGAGCAGTCGTCAAGGCTCATGCGGTAAATGTTGTTGGTGTCCGCGAAGGAGATGTTGTTCCGCTTGTCGGAGTAGTACATATACCCTCCGCAGACAAAGCCCACTCCGCCGTCAGGAAGAGCGGTATATCCGCCAGTTTCAAGGTCGATGACTCCGACCTCGTGCTCCCACTGCGAGTTTTCGATCTCGCAGATGAGCTGCTCACCGTGCACGACGAACGAGTACAGCTTATGCGCTTCAAGCTCCGCTATCCGCTCCATGCTGCCGCCGTCGTAGTCGAAGCGGTAAAATGACAGGCTATCGAGGTCGCCCTGTGCTGCGGCGTAAATATAGTCTTCCGCAAAACACATATCATTGAGCGGTTTTCCCTCCTCGGTCAGAAACGCGGACAGCTTGCCGCTGCGGTACATTCCCGCGCACACAACGAACGAGTGGTTGTACGTATCGGGAAGTGAGACCTCAAGCGCAGGCATACTCAGCTCACCGTAAAATGTGCCGTCACGGTAATACTTCGCCCAGAACCAGTCGTCGCTGCCGCTGTCGTTGTCGCTGAGGAACGTGTAATTCCCGTCGCCGCCGTCATGCGCAAGGACATAATGTGCGCTGTCCCAACCGCCCTTGTAGGCGTAGTAGTAATAGCCGTCGTCCGCGAAAAACAGGGACTTCTTCGAGTTGAGCATATACTCTTCCCCGACCTCTCCCGCGTCAATATCAAGCACAGGCTCGAACGGAGCTCTGTCGCCGTCCACTCTGCGGATATTATCCTCGGTCAGCGGAAAATATTTTAACGTCCATTCAGTCTCGCCGCCCGTATACCCATAATACCAATCTTCATACTCAGTCACGTCCATAGGACCGATCTTTTCGTGAGCGCTGTTTAAGTAGTATTCGGGGTCGGTCGTTATATAATAAATAAAGTCCTCACCACTATTGTTTGACCACTTAGGGTACGAATACTGCGGCTTCGTGCCGTTTTCCTCGGCTTCACGGTCACGCATCTCAACTTCCTTTTTAGAGAATGCTTCGACAAAGGCGACCCACTCATACACACCGCCGTTGTACTGATAAAGAGTATAAGGCCAAAATCCGCTGCCCCCTTGATTATGAGCTGAAAACACCTTCACACAGCCGCTTCGGTAAAAAGCCATGCTTTCACTTGCCATAAGCTCCAGCACCAGCCCGCCGTCATTATTATGGCCGTAGACCACGCCGATCTGATCTGCCACACCGGCGTCCCTGTTGCGTATGATAAGCTCATCGCTGCCGTCGCCGTCAACGTCGCATATCGCAAAGAGATCGTTCGTTTCTTCGCCCAGCTTCATATTTTCAACTGCGCCTATCCCCGGCAGCTCGCTGTCGTAGTAAAATCTCTCAAGCACCTCGCGGTAGCTCAGCTTTCCGAGAGACTCGTCATTGGCGCTTCCTGTGGGAGCTTCCGTCTCCCGCTCAGTTGCAAGAGCTGTGGTCTCCACGGCTGTAATTGATACCTCGACATCGGACTCGGGCACGAAGCTCTGCGACTTCTGTGCAGAGCAGCCGGTCAGAAACGCACACGCTAAAAGCAATATTGGCATTCTTCTCATTTCAGTTGTACTCCCCCATTGCGACAGCACTTGCGGTCTCCGCCGTCAGCTCGTTATCCCGTCCGAGCCACAGCACCTCATGTCCCGAATATTCAGCAACAGCGGTCATATATTCCTCTTCGGTGACAGTCTCTCCGTTTATATGGAACTCGACCTCGTCCGTGCCCTCGGCAGCGCCGTAGTTGTTATAAAATCCCTGCACAAATTCAAGAGAATCGCCGCGCAGTTCATAATAACCTCGCCAATCATGACCCTGAACCGCGTCGGTAGCGACCAGTTGGTCGATCGCAGTATCAAGCCCTACATAGCCGTATTCTCCAAGCTCACCCAGCAGTACAGACTCGTCCAAAAAGGTATAAACAAAACATCTTTCAACACGCCCAGTGCCCTGCGAAACGAACAGTTCCGGAATATCGTCACCGTTTATGTCAAGGAGTGAAAATGCTGCGTCCGTGTTATCGCTGCTATTGGCAAAATCGAGCAATATCGCAGAATATTCCGCCTGCCAGTAAGGAGAGTTTTCCTCACTATTCCAAGCATCGGAGCAGCCCGTAGGCAGCAGTGCCGTCGCAACGATAAACAGTTCCTTTTTCATTTTATTGTCTACCTCAGCCCACTGAGCCGTCGCCGAACACAGCTGCGATATTCTCCTCTGTCAGCGTGTAGAACTCGGGGAATACCTCCTTAGCTCCGCCGAGCACACTATCGTACCACTCGTCGAACACCGTCTTATCGACCGGATCAGGCATATTCACGCGGTCAACCGCCATGCGCGAGTCATAGATATAATAAACAAATCCTGTATCGCTGAGATCCGCGTCGCTCGGGAAAGGATTTCCCTCGTAGTCCTCGGGGAACATCTCTCCGTCCCACGCCGAAACGTTGTACGTCCAGTCATAGGTGTCGCTGTCCGCATCGTACTCGCACAGGGTATACGGCCAGAAATTACCTGAAATGCCTTGATTATGCGAGTCGTCTATCGTTATAATGCCGTTCGAGTAATAGTGCATTAACGGCGACGCTTGGAACTCGAGTCTCAGCTCGCCGCTGTCGTCAACGTCGTAGATGAGGCTGAGCATTCCCGCCATGGAAGTCGCGTCACGGTAGAATATCAGCTCATCTCTGCCGTCAAGATCAATGTCGTAGACTGCAAAATGGTTGTCGGATATCATGTGATCGGGATCCTCGACGCTGCCGAAAAGCGGAGCTTCGCAAGCATAGTATATCTGTTCGAGTGCACTCCGATATGCAGGCGTAGGGTCGATATTCGCTTTTGTCGGAGCTTCTGTTGTGGGCTCTTCCGTTTCACGCTCGGTCACAACAGCGGTTGTGATCTCGGAAACTGTAGTATCCTCGACTGCAGCTATTGACGGCTCAGAAGTCTCCTGAGGCAGGCTCTGCTCGTTCCTGTCTGTGCAGCCCGTAAGCAGGGCTAATGCTAAAAATGCAAATAATGATCTTTTCATTTCAATTCTCCTTTGTTAAGCGCCCTGCGACCGCCCAGTTCATTGTCTCGATTATCTCGACCTCGACAAACTGCCCTATAAGGGAATTGTCTCCCTCGAACTCCACGATTATGAACTCGCTGCTCTTGCCCGTGAGGCAGCCCTTGCGCTTCTTTGCCTCGCCGTCAACAAGCACCCGCATTTTCCGCCCGATAAAGCGCTTGTACCACTCGGTCGAAACGCTGCGCTGAGTTTCCAGAAGCTCTCTCATTCGACGGCTCTTGACCTCATCGGACGTGTTATCCTCCATGTCGGCAGCCTTGGTGCCCGAACGCTTTGAGTAAATGAACGAATAAATGTTGTCGTATCGAACCTTTTTTATCAGGTCAAGGGTCGCCGCAAAGTCCTCATCAGTCTCGTTCGGAAATCCGACTATCAGGTCGGTCGTGAGTGAGAACTCGGGATCCCGACTGCGGATATATCCCACCGTTTCGAGGTATTTCTCCACGGTATAACGGCGGTTCATGCGGCGCAGCACGTCATCACTGCCGCTCTGTACAGGCAGGTGCAGATGCTTTGCGACCTTATCGCACTCAAATATAGCATCTATCAGCTCACGCGAGGCGTCCTTCGGATGCGAGGACATGAAACGTATCCAGAAGTCACCCTCTATCTCATTCAGCGAGCGCAGGAGCTTCGGGAAGCTCACATCGCCGCCGAGGTCGTTTCCGTATGAGTTGACATTCTGACCGAGCAGCATTATTTCCTTATAGCCGTTTCTTACAAGTCCCTCGACCTCGGCGACGATGTCCGCCATTCGGCGGCTGCGCTCTCGTCCGCGGACATACGGCACTATGCAGTAGGTACAGAAATTGTTGCAGCCAAACATTATCGGCACGGAAGCCTTAAACGTGCTCTCTCTTATTTGTATGGTCTCCTCCGAGAAGTCGTCATACTCGCTGATGTCGGCGGAGAACCTTGCTCCCCTGAGACATTCGAGCATGAGCTCGGGCAGGGCGCTTATTGCCGACGTGCCGAGCACGAAATCAACCTGCGGATATGACCTTTTTATCTTCTCTGCAATATGGCTCTGCGCTGTCATACAGCCCGCCACGCCGATCATCAGTGAGGGGCGCTGCTCCTTGAGCTTTTTCATGCTGCCGACGATCCCGAAAACTCTGTCTTCCGCACTCTCGCGCACAGCACAAGTGTTGAGGATTATAAGGTCTGCTTCATTTTCGCTGTCGGTGAATGTATAGCCGAGCTCATGCAGCAGTCCCTTTATTTTTTCTCCGTCTGAGACATTGAGCTGACAGCCGAAGCTCCTGACGTATGCAGTCCGCGGCTTATCGCCGAAAATCCTGAGTATTTCATTAATTGCGGCAGTATTTTCCTTCAAAGCACCTAATCTCCCATTCAAAAATCATGTAATGTATAATTATAACACAAAATTACAGAAAATGCAACTGCGGTTAACCCGAATTTACACAAACTACAATGGGCGGATGATAACATCCGCCCGCATAAGTGTACTATATCCTTTTCATCAACACTACTGCGTGTGCAGAAATGCCGAGCTTTTCGCCCGTGAAGCCGAGCTTCTCCTCGGTAGTCGCCTTGACGCTCACCTGCGAGACCTCGCAGCCGCACACCCGTGCGATGTTCTCCCTCATTGCGATTATGTGAGGAGCAAGCTTCGGTGCCTGTGCAATAACAGTAGCGTCGATATTCCCTATCTCATAGCCGTTTTCGCGGCACACGCGAACGACCTCTGCCATTAGCACCATGCTGTCTGCACCCTCAAACTCGTCCGCCGTATCCGGGAAAAGATGACCTATATCCCCGAGAGCGAGAGCTCCGAGCATAGCGTCCATGATCGCATGAGCGAGCACGTCCGCGTCGGAATGTCCGAGGAGTCCAACCATATGCGGGATATCAACTCCGCCGAGGATAAGCTTTCTCCCCTCAACAAGCTTATGTACATCATATCCGTGACCTATCCTGAACATTATATTCTTCCTTTCCGCTTACTCCTCGGGGAGTATGATCATTTTAAGCAAATATTTCTGAACAGCGAGCGCATCCTTAGCGGTAACACCGTCACCAGAACCGGAACAATCGGCATTTATCATGCCCTGCGCGGTTATGTGATCTTCCTCCGTGCCGTCAACACCGTATTTATCAGGGCTTGCCTGCGATTGAAGGATAAGTACGGCGTCCGCCATTTCTATCGTGCCGTTGCCGTTAGCATCTCCGTATGTCACGTCGGTATCAGGCAGCTCACTGACCGTAACAAACGTATACCCGAACATCTTGGCATAGGTCTGAGCAGTAGACCCTGCATGGCCCTCTATCGTTCCGGCATATCCTTCATCGTCGTTGCATATCGTTTCGTTATTTGCATATATTTCACAATCATCAGCAAGTATCACTATCTTTTCCAGTTTTTTACAGTTCTGAAAAGCGGCAAAGCCGATACTTGAAACGCTGCTCGGTACAGTTACTGTTACAAGATCATAACAGCTTGCAAATGCCCAATCCTCAATGCTCGTAACGCTTTCCGGTATAATTACCTCAGTCAGGCTTGTGCAGTTTTCAAACATACTTTCGCTTATTTTTTCGACCTTATCCGGTATAGTGATCGACTTTAAACGCATACACAGCATAAACGCACAATCGCCTATGCTTACAACACTATCCGGTATAGTCAGCGAAGTAAGGGATTTGCACATCATAAAAGCATACTCGCCTATACTTTCCGCTCCTTCCGGAAGCTTTACTGAGGTAAGGCTCTCACAGCCGCAGAACAAGCCTTCCTCTATACTTGCAAGTCCCTCCGGCAGAGTGATCTGCGTCAAGCTCTTACAGCCGGAAAACGCATATCCGCCTATACTTTTCACACTATCCGGTATTTCTATCGACGTAAGCTTTTCACAGTATTGAAAAGCCCAGTCATTGATCGCCTCAACGCTTTCGGGTATGCTTACAGAGGTGAGGTTTTCACAGTATTCAAAAGCTCCGGTACCGATATTTGTAACGCCCTCTTCGATGACGATATCATGGATATAGACATTTTCACAAAACGGAGACGTATACGGTTCATAATCATACATATCTCCTGTACCGCTTATTATCAGCGTGTTGCCCTCAATGGCCCACGTAAGATCATCTCCGCACATTCTTGTGGGATCTTCCGCATTTGCCGTAACAGAGCCATTCGTGTCGCTTTTTACGATCAGCGGAGCTGCCGTGCCTAATATGCACATCGAGAGCAGCGCTGCGATAATTCTTTTCATGCGGATCATCTCCTCTGCTTCTTCATAATGCTCACCGATCGTTCAGCGACATAAGCACCTCAGCAAGCTTTATATCCTCCGGTGTGGTTATTTTTATGTTGGTATAGTCACCTGCTGTCATGGCGACCTTTGCACCTATCGCCTCGACAAACTGACAGTCGTCCGTAAAGTCGAGCCCGTGCTCGAGCGCGAAATCTATTCCCTCGAAATAAAGCTCCCGCTTGAATATCTGCGGAGTCTGTGTGATGTAGAGCAGCTTTCTCGGAGGAGTATCGGTAATTAGTCCGTCCTCTACCGTTTTTATAGTGTCCTTTACAGGAACTCCAAGTGTCGCGCCTCCGAATACAGAAGCGTCCTTTATGACTTTTTCGATGTGTTCAGACTTGACAAGAGGACGCGCTCCGTCATGAATGGCAACGAGCTGTGTCTCCTTAGAGATGAGCTTCACGCCGTTTATGACGCTCTCCTGACGGGTAGCGCCTCCGGTCGTGCAGGCTGAGAGCTTAGTTATGCCCGCAGCTTCGGCTTCTGCTTTTATGGCAGGAATATCAGCCTCGCGCGCAACTATCACTATCTCTTCAACGCTTTCACAATGCTGGAATGCCTGCATAGTGACGCCGATAACGAGCCTTTCCCCCAGCGGCAGCAGTATCTTGTTCACACCGCCCATTCGTGTAGAGTTCCCTGCACAGACGATTATTACTGATGTTTTCATGAAATCGTCTCCTTATAAGCTTTCAGTCGATACTCGGCTCTACCGGAGCTGTTCTGATACGTATTTCGGGAAGCTTCTCGAGAGTATAATAGTAGTTGAACGCTCCGTCCGGCACAGAAAGGTCATTCTCACCCGTTGCGGGGGGAGCGAATATCTTGAGGGTCATGTCAGCCGGGCCTTCAAGAGGCTTTTCAAAGAATGCCGACATGAGGTCGATAGTCTTGGCCTGCGGCGACTTGTAGAACCACATACCGTTCAGCTCTATCATGAAGTTTGAGTCATCATCGAACACAAGCTCACAAAAGTGAGGATTTTTATCGAAATGAAGCGGTATAGCTATACCATCTGCGTCCTCGGAATTTCCCCAGCGAAGTGTTACAGGCAGCTTTATCTCCTCGCCGGCAGTCATTGACGGCATGAACCATTCATCGTGTATGATCCTTTTATATGTCTGCATAACGGGCTGCTCTATTCCCACATTCGGGTTATTGGGGTCCTCTATTTCAAGTCCGAGCCTGCCCCTGTCGCGGAACTGATAGAACGTAAAGCCTGTGAACCACGTTGCCTTGTCCTCCTTAAGGATATCGCAGAACTGCTTTACCATTTCCGCCTGCTCATAAGCTCCTGTAACATCGCCGTCGGAGTTGAACTCTGACATGACCATTGGCTTAGCCTCTCCGCCGTTTATGTACTTGAAGCGCTCATAGCTGAGCTTTGTGTGATCATAGGTATCTCTTACCGAACCTCTTTTGTGAGTCTTACCGCCGGGCTCGGCAACATCATACGGCCAGCCCCAGTGCAGGGACATATACTCGTCCACAGACCAGATATCGGTCTCGCATACAGCCTGCGAAAACTCCTTCTCCTTTTCTATCTCTCCCGACTCGGGATCCTCAACACCGCCTATGCAGAGTATGGTCTGCACATTCGGAGCGTGTTCCTTTATAATGCGCGAAGCACGGCAGTAGAAGTCCGCGACCTCCTGATATGAAGCTCTCTTATTGAACGAGAACCAATTGCCTGTAGCCTCGTGATTTATTCGCAGAAGAACTCTGCCGAACGTTTTCAGATCGTCACCGATAGCTGCAAGATGCTCGTCAGAAACGGCAGGATCGATAGTCAGTGTGAGAGTAACATCCTGACCGTGGCGGCGAACATCTCTCATGCAGGTGAACGGCTCGTCGTCGAGAGTTCCGCCGAGTCCGCCCTTATAGGTGAAATAGTCATCGTAGGGATAGTCCCACTGGAACGAGATCTCCGCGTCCTTCATCGCCTCGGAGATACGTGCAGGCCACTGCTCATCGAAAGGATAGTAGCAGTACATGAGACTGATACTGCGGTGAGGTCTTCCGAGCTTGCGCAGTATGTAATCCTGATCGACATATTCGCCGCGTTCGCTGCCGTCGCCTAAATCGACAGCGCACTTTGCCTTTCCCATTTTGATCTTATAGATAGTGTCCATAGTAAAATTCCTTTCGGGTATGTATATATATTTATTATAATATGCGCGAGTAAATATGTCAACATAAAATTACTCTCCGGCGGACGCAAAAATTCCCCCGAAGGCACTTGTGCCCACAGGGGAATTTCCCTTTATACGGTAAATCCTTTAGCTCTGAATCCGTCGATCACCTGACCGAGTATCTCTGCATTAGTCGATGATACCGAATGAAGCAGAAGTATCTCTCCGCCATGAGCAGAGTCCGTAAGCTTCTGTATAGAAATTGACGGATCAGGCTGAGAGTCGGTCTTCCAGTCCACATAAGCAAAGCTCCAGAATACGGTCTTGTAGCCGCATTCAGCAATGGTCTCAAGAGCCCTTTCGGAGTATTCTCCGCAAGGACAGCGGAAATACTGCATTTCATAGCCGTAATTGTCCATTACATAATTGTGGAGCGACATTATTTCCTCCTCCGCTTCGGAGTCGGAAAGCTCAGGCAGACTTGCATGGGTCATACCGTGATTGCCGAGGATATGTCCCTCGTCTATCATCCGCTGAACGAGCGTACTCTCTTTTTTGGCGTAGTCTCCCGTAAGGAAGAATATCGCCTTGACGTTTTTTTCTTTCAGAGTGTCGAGGATCTTTTCGGTATAGCCGTTCTCATAGCCCTGATCGAAGGTGATGATTATCCTGTTTTCATCACTGCTCAGAGCGTATGCGCCGAGGTCGCTGTAACGCTGAGTAAACTGCACAGCATCGGCAGGCCGTCCCTTTTCATCGAGGGTCGTGCCCTGCCCGTAGCCTATTTTGGTGCTGTCGGCGGAGTATACCGCACTGCACGGCACCAGCGCAGCGGTGAGAACAGCCGTCGCCGCACTTGCATATTTCATAAGCTTTACCTCATATTGCCGATATATTACGACATCAGGCAGCTTTCGCCGCCGATTATATTATGCTTCAAGGAAAAAAATTTATGAATGGAAAAATTTTTGTATCACTTATTCCTCGGGGAGCGTTATTGATTTGAGCAGGTATTTCTGTATTGCGAGTGCGTCCTTAGCTGTAACGCCGTCTTCGCTTCCCGAGCAGTCAGCATTTATGAGCCCCTGAGCTGTTATGTGCCCCTCATCAGTGCCGTTCTCGCCGTATTTATCGGGATTCGCCTGAAACTGCAATATCAACACGGCGTCTGCCATTTCAATAGTGCCGTTGGAATTGGCATCGCCGCAGACAGGTTCGCCGTCGATAGCAGCGAATGTATAACCGTATTTCTCAGCGTAAGATTGTGCCGTTGAGCCCGAGCAGCCGCGTATTATTCCGTCAAAATAATATTTATAAACCGATGCTCCGTTAACAGACTCTCCTGTACGGCTGTACCTGTTTGATATCGTTGAAGCATCGTCATATATCTCGCATTCGGGTGCCAGTATGGTTATATCCTCAAGAGCGCTGCAATAGGCGAAAGCGCTCTGAGCTATGCACGTGACACTTTCGGGTAAGGTCAGGCGAGTGAGCGCGGAGCATCCATAAAAGGCAAGTTCCGAAATTTGCTTGATGCCCGACGGCAGCTTCACCGAGACAAGACTTTCACAGCCGCGGAAAGTTTCCCCGTTGATAACAGTCACGGATTCGGGGATATTTATCGAAGCAAGGCTCGTACATGAATTGAATGCGTCGTGGTCTATCCAGCTGACGCTCTCAGGGAGACAGACACTTTCAAGTGCCGAGCAGTATTGTAATGTCCCGTAGCTTATCGTCTCAACGCCCGAGGGTATCTTTATGTCGGTAAGCAACTTACAGGACTTGAACGCCTCAACGCCGATTTTCGTCACGCTGTCGGGTATATCAATATTGGTCAGAGATGAGCAGCCGTCAAATGCTCTGTCGGGAATAGACGTAAGACCATTTGGCAGCTTCACTGAAGCGAGATACTCGCAGCCGGAAAATGCACTTTCACTGATAGTCGTAACGTTATCTGATATGATTATAGAGTTTACCGGACCGCTGCCCTGGAACGCATAGCTTGCTATGCTCGTCACGGGAACGCCCATTACCTCATCGGGGACGACAATGTTGCCGTTATCGGACAGTATCGAATACTGATAGAGCTCTGCGTGGTCGCTGTAAACTCGGTATTCCAGATAGTCCTCTTCATAGTACGTGTACTCATTATCTTCCGCGCTCGCGGTCATCACCGTATCGGGCGCATAATTACTGATTACAGGCAACGCTCCGCCAAAAATACACAGTGAAAGTGCCGCTGCTATTATTTTTTTCATTGCAATTCCTCCTTTTCAACATTTCAACGGTTGACTATTTAGTAAATTATAACAAAAAATAAAAAGACTTTCAAGTATCTCAGCACTGATAAACCTATTTTCTCCTATGTGCACAAAAGCAGGCTCAGAATAATGTTCAAACACACAAAAAAACGGACAGATTTAGACTGTTTCCCATAATGGAAAAAGCGGGCTGTCGAACCTTTCATAGTTCGGGATCGGCATACTCATACTTAGTATATCGCAAACAACTATTTACTGATTTTTTCTTTCAGTTTCTTCATAAGCCTTTCAAAGCGCTCGTTGCCGTCAAAAACTTCGCAGAATTTGTTTTCAAGTTTTGTGATGATATTATATACGCTGTCATAAGCCGTATCGGGATTCATTTTGTGGACACCTATCCGGTCGTCATCAAGCTCAGAAAGCCAGCAGGGCGCATATTTTTCTCCGACGGGATGGGTCTCATAGCTGTCGGCATGGTCGTATGCGGCTTCAAGCATACCGAGGGCTTTTTCTTCATCGCCAATCTTTAAATATAACTCTGCTTCTGTTGCTGCATTGACTGATAATCTACAGTGAAAAAAGTTCGGCTTTCCGCCGGTAATAAGCTCTGTCAGGGCATCATCTGCTTTCAGTACCTCTATTTTTTGCTCGTATGTGTAGAAATCATCACGGGATATTTCCCAAAACAGACGGTGCATCATCTGTGTCATGCTCCAAAGCAAAGCCGACTGTCTGCGTGCAAGGGCTTCCTTCCCATCGTACAGATCAGCTAAAAATCTTTCTTGTGTGCAATATACATTGGGCAGAGACATGACCAGCTTTTCACCCTTTTCTTTATCGTGCAGATAATAGACGTATTGACCGATAAGCACCTGTTTTGTATAGTTGTTGTCATCGGTAGGCTTATAGTATTTGAGCGCCCTTTCGCACAGAGCTATTATCTCGTCCGACTTTTCTTTTTTCAGTTCCTCAGTGTCTGCCTTTCCCTGATGAAAATAGAAGGTCTGCAAGGCAGATGCAAGATGAGTAAGCAGATCGGGCTCATTGGGATAGATTTTCAGCTGCTCCCTGAGATAATTCACCGTGCTTTGCTGATCGCCCAGCTCCTGAAATTTCCGGACTTGCTTTATTATCTTCCCGACCTCTTCCTCCTTGCGTTTGATGTCCACACCAAGCAAATGGTCTGTCGTTACATCAAAGAAATTTGCAAGCGCAGGAAGCTGAGAGATGTCCGGTGCTGTTCTGTCGCACTCCCATTGACTGACCGCTCGTGAGGTTATACCGAGCGTCTCCGCAAGCTGTTCCTGCGTTACGTCCTGCTCCTGCCGAAGCTGTCTGATGGTTGCTCCTATTGTCATTTTTATCACTCCTCGTTAAGATCAAAAGCGCCTTTGTTGATATTATTATAATGCCTTTCGGAGCGTTTGGCAAGGAAGTATTTGTGGAGTTGAAGTATAGTGTTGCTTTGATTTGAATTTGTAGTATTTTGCATTATTTGCTCTCCTAATATTTTAGATGATAGAAGAAGTCAATAACTGATATACGTACAGCTATTACTGACCGCGTATCAGAAAAGCCCCCTCACGTCCTCGAATGTAAGCTGAGGGTGCAAAGCAAGGTTGATACCGAACGCGATTAGCTGGGAGGCACGCTCGGTAAGACGGTCGATATCCCGCGGAGTCACCATCATGTTGGGCAGATCGGTCTCGATATCACGCCCCGTGAGACTGCGGACTATCGTGTGCATATCAACAACTGTGGGAACTCCCACAGCTATAACGGGCACACCGAGCTGCCTTTCGGAAAGCTCGCGGCGCGTGTTGGAAACTCCGCTGCCCGGAGAGATACCCGTATCGGATATCTGTATCGTATTGCCGAGACGGCTCACGTCCGAACACGCAAGAGCGTCCACAGCAATGACCGCAGACGGCTTCAATTCACGGCATATTGCTTTCACGACCTCGGCGGTCTCGATACCCGTCTGACCGAGAACTCCTCCTGCAAATGAGCTGACGCGGCGCAGCGAAGTCAGGAACTGCTCTTCCTCGCTGTCAAGTTCGTCTCGAAGGTGCCGTGTTGCAAGCACCTTTGCCGCAGTCTGAGGTCCGAGCGCGTCCGGAGTTATGTCATTATTCCCGAGCCCGACCGCCAGCACGTCGCCTTCCTCGGGGATAAAGGAGCGCAGCTCAGCGGCAAGCTCTTGTGCCATTTCCTCGTAATCGTCGGTATATCGGCTAAGGCTGCTTCCCTCGAGCGTGATGTACCTCCCCCTGCCCTTTCCGAGCGTTTCAAGGCAGCTGTCATCGTCGATAACGATATCTGTTATATCAAATGCTTCACCCCTGCGGCTTATGTGAACACTGTCGGAATATCCTCTTTCGGGAAAGCTTTCGACAGCAAGATCAGTTCTTATCTGCATGATATCCTCCTCTTGTTGTGCAAATTGCTCGATTTCAGTCAGTAAAATCTGCCTGAATCTTCCGTTTTGCCTATTGAAATATTTCAGAGAAAATGTTATAATTATTTTTGTCTCAGTATGATAAGTGTGCGTTGCACTTATCGGAGTACGCCGACTGTGTGCGTACTTATTATTTGTAAAATGCAGGCGTTTTATTCTGCATTTATTTTCAAGGAGGTGTAACAAATGCCGAATATCAAATCCGCTAAGAAGAGAGTTAAGGTAAACGCTACCAAGGCTGCTGCCAACAAGGCAAGAAAGTCCAATCTCAAGACAGTCATCAAGAAGGCTGACGCAGAGAGAACTCCCGAGGCTATCAAGGTAGCTATCAAGAGAGTAGATCAGGCTTGCGCAAAGGGTCTTATGCACAAGAACAAGGCTGCAAGAAAGAAGTCACAGCTCGCTAAGAAGCTCAATGCTGCTGACTGAATCTTTGATTGAAATAAAACAAAAATTTACCCCTTATCGGCAACTCACGGCTGATAAGGGGGATTTTTTGTATTTGACTTTTTAGCAGCTTGCAGATCCTATCTCCTCGTATTACGCCTTATATCGTCAAGCAGCGATATTATCTCGCCTATCGCAAATACGATAAGCCCGTAAAGAAATACCGAAAATGCCCAACCTACGCAAGACGACAATACTGCGATGAATCCGCCCGAAATATCCATATCATCTAAATATATAGAAACGATGACAACATACATTGCTATAAGCAGCCCGCCTACAGCCCAGATAGCCTTAGCACAGCCTTTCAGCAGCGAAGCGGTAGGATGCTCGCCATAATCACCTCCTTCATCCTTCGGCGGTTGATATCTGACCGTTTTCTGCGGTGTATCTGCAACAGTGCTGCTGTCGCTGTATTTCTCGGCACATTCCGCACAGATAAATACTCCGTCCTCTACCTCTGCCGCATTTGATTCTTCGATCTCTCTGCCGCAGTAAATACATCTTTCCATAACATCACTCCTTAAATTTACTGGACAATATGTCCATTTATATTATAGGACAATATGTCCTCAGAAGTCAAGCTTTTAGATTAATTTTTTCTTATTCAAACAAGTAAAAGAATTGATTTAACCAAATATTTTTTGGACATATTGTCCTAAAATATATATAATCTCCTCGCTCAGGTTTATAATACTGTTGATAAAGGTTTCGATATCAAAACTCTTATCGATAGTAAAATTTGTTAACCATATATAGAGGTGGAGTATGTTTTCACGAATAAGAAATCTCCGCGAGGACAGCGACCGTACCCAGCGCGAGGTGTCGGAATATCTATTCTGCGATCAGTCCCTGTATTCAAAATACGAGAGAGGTCTGAGAGATGTTCCGGTAGAGATAGTTATAAAGCTCGCGAAGCTCTACAACACAAGCACCGATTACATTTTAGGACTGACAGATGAAAAGGCTCCTCACAAGAAATGATCCCCTACCGGCTCATGGCTGATAGGGGATCATCTTTTTGCAGTAACACCGCTATAGGAAGCTGTAGATCCAGAGCGATTCACTGCTGCTGACAGGGTTCTTTTGCTAATATCATGAGGTGAAAAGCTGTACCCAGAAGTAGCTTCCGCCTGATTTGTAAACACCAACTCCGATATAATTATAATTTTCATCAAGAATGTTGGCTCTATGACCGGAAGAGTTCATCCAGCCGTTCATTACAGCGCTTGGCGAAGTATAATATGCAGCAATATTCTCGCCTGCCGCAGAATACGAGATACCATATTCATTGAGAACAGTGAAACAGCTTGTGCCGTTCGGACGTGTGTGACTAAAGCTGCTATAGAGCTCGACCGCACGCTTCTTTGCTGCGCTCTGAAGATCTGACGTTACTTTAAGTTCAGAGAGCCCGTTTGCCTTCCGCTGTTCGTTTACAAGAGCAACTACTTCACAGGCATAAGCCATATATGGGTCATCGTCCTCCGGTGTATGGAGCTTGTCGCCGAGAGTTATTCCTGCTGTGGAGCACTGTCCCTTGAACTCGCTGCTGAAAAGGAAGCCGTTTGTGACATATTCACGTGACCTTCCGATATTCAGCTGACTTGTCCAGCTGCTCGATCCGCTGCTGTCAGGAGTTCTGCCGAGGATAGTATTATAGAGCATTGTAACAAATTCTTCATTGGAAACATTTTTGCCCTTATATTCGTCGCTGAAAATAAACCCCTTTGCTATCTGCGTGCCCGTCGTGCCGTTTTTGAGATTCTTGCACCAATTCTCCAATCCTGTGATGTCGGGAGTACGCCCGAGGCAGTTCGCATACAGACGATAAACAAAATATGTACGCTCGTAATTTTCATCACGTGCATAGCTGAGACTGATCGTACCCGGGTCTATCCCATACGCCGAACAAAGTCCCTTGAACTCATTGCTGCCGACAAAGCCCTTGCAGACCGCCATTGTTGTCATTCCTACATTAAGACGAGCAAGCCAGTTTGCCTTTCCTGCAGAGTCGGGATCGCGGTCGAGCATTGCCTTGTAGCAGTCCGTAACGATCTCCTCGTTCGATTTTTTCTTGCCCTTGTACTCGTCCGAGCAGAAGAAGCCGTAGATAAGGTCGGAGGCTGTAGCCGTGTGATCGTTGAGCTTCGCCGTCCAGTTTTTCAGACCCGTCGCGTCCGGATTTCTCCCGAGCACCACGTTATACATTCTCGTCACAAATCCCTCGGTGTTCTTCGCATAAGCCGTCTCTGCAGATGCCTCGACTGCATTGAAGCTCATCGGAAATGTCCGAGCGGAAATATTTGAATATCCTGCATTCATTACCATTACCGCAGCTGCCGCAATGGCTGCAATTCTTCTTTTATTCATCACTATACCTCCTGAAAGGATTTTTATATGTATATTATACAATTTTAAAAAGCTAATGTCAATGTTTTCTCAAAAATCTACAAGAATTTCCGCAAAAATCTCTCCCTTTGCCAAAAAATCCGACAAAATATGAAGAATTTACTTATCCGTTTGCATACTGGGAGGTTATACCATAGTATTCCTCTACCGTCAGTCCGCTTTCATGAATTTTATATGACAGATCTGTTCCTACATACCGGATATGCCAAGGCTCATATTTATATCCCGTAATATCCTGCTTTCCCTTAGGATAGCGGATTATAAATCCGTACTCGTGGCAGTGCGCCGCAAGCCATATTGCTTCGGGAGTTCCCTCAAACGAGGAGTTGATAGTATTCACGTCTATTGCAAGTCCGCTCTGGTGTTCGGAGTGACCGGCACGTGCAGAGAATGTATCCGCAGCCGCCTGTCCGTTCCAGCTCACATAATTGCTGTAGAGCTGAGCCTGATAGCTGTACGAGCGGAAGCCCGAGGAAAGATAGATATTCAGCCCCTGCGCGGCAGCTCCGCTGACCAGCTTGCGGAACTGACTCTGACAAGTCGCGTCCAGTCCGGGGTTGAAGTCGGAGGGCAGGCTGTAGCTCTTGTTCGCTATCAGCATTCCGTCAATATAGGTAAGTCCATCGCGGCTGTAGCGGGTCGGCGCCGCACCGTAGCAGTATTCCGATGATGAGGGCGCATTTGTGAGGTTTATCCCCGCTGTGGAGCACTGTCCCTTGAACTCGCTGCTGTAAAGAAAGCCGTTTGCGGTAAATTGTCTTGATCTGCCGATATCAAGTTGATTCACCCAGCTGTTAAGCCCCGCAGAGTCAGGGGCACGCCCGAGTATGGTGTTATAAAGCATTGTCACAAACTCGGTATTTGAACTGTTTTTTCCTTTGTATTCATCACTGAAAATAAATCCCTGCGCTATTTTTGTGCCCGCAGTGCCGCTTTTCAGGCTCTTGCACCAGTTTTCAAGACCTGTGATATCGGGAGTGCGCCCGAGGCAGTTCGCATAAAGCCGGTAAACAAAATATGTACGCTCATAGTTTTCATCACGTGCATAGCTGAGACTGATCGTACCCGGATCTATTCCATACGAAGAACAAAGTCCCTTGAACTCGCTGCTGCCGACAAAGCCCTTGCAGACCGCCATTGTCGTCATTCCTACATTAAGACGAGCAAGCCAGTTTGCCTTTCCTGCAGAGTCGGGATCGCGGTCGAGCATTGCCTTGTAGCAGTCCGTAACGATCTCCTCGTTCGACTTGTTCTTCCCCTTGTATTCGCTTGAGCAGAAGAATCCGTAAATAATATCCGAAGCCGTCGCAGTATGATCGTTCAGCTTTGCAGTCCAGTTTTTAAGACCCGTTGCATCGGGATTTCGCCCGAGCACCACATTATACATTCTCGTCACAAATCCCTCGGTGTTCTTCGCATACACCGTCTCGGCAGAAGCCTCGACTGCGGTGAATCTTAGCGGAGCAAAGCTCCCCGAAGTTCCCGAATACACAGGGGTTATCGCCATTATTGCAGTCGCCGCAATTGCTGAAAATCTTATTCTTTGCATACTATCTCCTCCATTAAAGCTTCCAGTCATCGCAGAGCTTGTTTATCGCCTCGGTGAGCTTCTTCATATCCGCATTTGCACGTCCGTCCGAGCTTCTTATCAAAGCTGCAAGGCGCTCGGAAGCCGCCGTGAGGTCGCTGTACGCAGCATTCATATTAGCGGCAGTTTTCTTCTTCGGTATCGGTATCGGCTGTGCATCAACAGTAACTACTCCCTGCGCGATGTCGAACTCCGCGCCGCTGTATGGTGCATAGACCTGTGCACCGAGCTCTTCCTTCAGCCTCTGTGCGAACGCCTTGACCGAAGCATCATCGCCGTGATTCACGAAAAACATCTTCACGCCCGAGACTGCCTTAGCCCAATCAAGAAGTCCATTCACATCCGCATGGCCGCTGACTCCCGGGAGCTGTGTGATATGTGCTGCAACGCTCACTGTCTCGCCGAAAAGCTTAACACTTTTCACTCCGTCGATGAGAGCTCTGCCGAGGGTGTTGCCCGCCTGATATCCCACGAAAAGAATGGTATTCTCGCTCTTCCAGAGGTTGTGCTTGAGGTGATGCTTTATACGTCCGGCCTCGCACATTCCGCTCGCGGAGATGATGACCTTCGGGCGGCTGTCGCTGTTTATAGCGCGTGAATCGTCACTTGACACCGTGCGGACAAGTCCCTCAAAGGAAATAGGATTTATGCCGCTGCGAACGTAGGCAAGAGCCTCCTCATCGTAACAGCTCTCGCGGTTATTGACGAAAATGTCAGTCGCCTCGTTTGCGAGCGGACTGTCAACATACACGGGAAAATCGTCATGTCCCTTTATAAGTCCCTCCGCTTTGATTCGGCGGATAAAATAGAGCATTTCCTGCGTTCTGCCGACTGCGAACGAGGGAATTATAACGCTGCCACCGCGGTCAAAGGTCTGCTGCAAAACGGCTGTAAGCGCCGTTACGTAATCGGCGGGACGGTCATGCACCCTGTTTCCGTAGGTGGATTCCATGATAACGTAGTCTGCAGAATCTATGTACTGAGGGTCGCGTATCAGAGGCTGGTGAGTATTGCCTATATCTCCCGAAAATACAAGCTTTTTCGTGACTCCGTCCTCTGTGAGCGTAAGGATAATGCTCGATGAACCGAGGAGATGTCCCGCATCGCGGAAGAGCACCTTCACGCCCTCGCAGACCTCAAACTCCGTCTCGTAGCGGTGAGGTACAAAAAGCTTTATCGCTCCGAGCGCGTCGTCCATGGTATAGATGGGCTCATAGTCCTCCTCTCCGCGGCGGCGAGCCTTACGGCTTCGCCATTCGGCTTCAAACTCCTGAATGTGCGCCGAGTCCTGAAGCATTACCGAGCAAAGGCTCGCAGTTGCCTCGGTTGAATGTATCTCGCCCTGAAATCCTCCCGCATACAGAAGCGGCAGGAGTCCCGAGTGGTCGATGTGCGCATGGGTAAGCAGAACAAAGTCGATTAGCGACGGCGAAACGGGTATCTGGACATTCTCGAAGATATCCTCGCCCTGCTGCATACCAAAGTCCACAAGGAACCGCTTTCCGCACGCCTCGATATATGTACAGCTGCCCGTTACCTCATGGGTAGCGCCGATAAACGTCATTTTCATATAGTTTCCTCCTGTCTTTGCAGGGACGCTGTCCCTGCACCCTGCATGGGGCTGACTGCCCCATGACCCCGTCCAAAGGGACGTATGTCCCTTTGGAATCCCATTACACGCTCCCGCACTTGCGCGCTCACTCCGTGCAAAGCGGGAAATTGCTCTCCGCTGACGATAATAATTACGCACTGATCAGTCCGCACAGTGGACACATACAATTCCGCATTCCGGATTTTTACTTCGCGCCGTTCATTATCGCATTCAGCAAGGAGTCGTTCCATGTAAGCGCCGTTCTGCTAAGCAGACCGTAGCTTGATTCGCCGCTTGCTACGCCGTTGTCCCAGATAAAGCACTTTATCCCCTGCTGCTTCGCCGCGCTGATGTAATACTCGTAATACGCCGCGCGCGTGGACTCGTCCGCTGCGTTCACGCAGCCGAACTCGCCTATGATAACGGGAGTGCCGTTGTCCGCGAACTTCCTTTTCAGCTCAGCGAATTTGCTGTCGAGCTCGCTTTTCCCGCTGTCGTCAAAGGTGGTGGTCATGCCCTCAGAAAACTGCCACGGAGCGTAGAAATGTATCGAAACGATGATATTTCCGCTGTTCGGCACTGAAACGTCATTCACGGCGGCAGTCTCCGCAGAAGCCGCATAAGAGGTCACAATGAGCGTACGGTATGCGTTGTTTCCGCCGCTTGCGCGCACCGTATCAACGAAATCCTGCTCGTATCTGTTCACGACGGCGCGCTCCTCAGCTGTTCCGCCCATCCATTCGTTTGCGCTGCCGACCGTTCTCGGCTCGTTCATACCCTCAAACAGCAGAGTATCACCGTAATCCTTGAATCGCTCGGATATCTGCGACCATATCGCCTTGAGCTTCGCGCTGCCCTGCTCGTATTCCGATTCGCTCGGCGTGAACCAGATATAGTCGTCGTGGTGCATATTGAGGATAACGAACATATCGCGGTCGTATGCATAATCAACGACCTCCTGCACGCGGTCGAGCCACTCTGTCTGAATCGTATCGCCGTCCATATGCTCTCCCCACGTCACGGGTATGCGCACTGCATTGAAGCCTGCGTCCTTGACTGACTGTATCATCTCGGGTGTGGTATTGGGATTGCCCCAGCCTGTTTCGGTATCTATGCCCGCCTTGACCGTATTGTAGCTGTCGAGCGTATTTCCGAGATTCCAGCCGACCTTGATCTCGCTCACTATCTGAGAAGCTGTACGGAAGTCTCCGCTGTCTTCCGGTACGGAAACAGGAGCGATGATCTCAGCTTCCGCAGACGCCGCAGTACTTCCCCCGGAACTGTATCTTACCATGACCGAATCAAGCGTCACGGAGGGCTGTTCGCTCCACCAATATCCAAGCATAAATTCACCGTCCTCTGCAATGTAATTTTTAGCCTGCGCAGGTACGAACCATGTCAGTGTAACGCTCGAAGAATCAGTAAATACTGCTGTATCCGGTGACTGATAGTACCCCGCCGATGAGCTGTAGCCGAATGCGCCGGTAAATTTTCCGAAGCCTCCCGACGAGCTGACTGTATAGGTAACGACCTGCGGAACAGCTCCCTCAGGCATGAAATCAGCCGCTGCGACTTTTATAGTATTGTCAGAGTCGCTGTAGCTGACGCTTTTTCCGACATTTATCGCAGCAGCTCCATCAACAGGAAGATCCCTCGTACGTGTGAAGGTGCAGATAACGCTGTCGAGACGAATGCTCTCGGCATTTCCCCACCAGTAGCCGAAAAGCACGTCTCCGCCCGCTGATGTGTAACTGCCGACGTCGGCGGGGACATTCCATGTTATCTCACCATAGCTGCCCTGAGTAGGAGCGGAAAAGTCCTCGGACTGATACCAGCCCTCGTCGGTGGCTGAGGGGCAGTCACTGTTCACGGATATGCCGCAGCCGCCCTTGAATTCCCCGATATCGCTGCCGTCGGAGGAATATATCACAAAGGTGAACGAGCTTATAACGTCGCCGTCCTCAATAAAGTCGGCGAGCGGAAGCTGTATCGTATTGCTGCCTTCGATGCGCTGTATTGTCTTATCTGCCGTTACCTGAACGCTCTGCTCGGCGGTGACAGTTTCGATAGGACTTACGTGCTCTGTGGAAGGCTCGGTCGTCACCGCTTCAGTATTCTCCTCAAGGGAAGCAGCCGTACCTTCGGTCGGTACTTCGGACTCCGGCGAGCCTCCGTTGTCCGAGCAGCCGATGCCCGATATCATGAGCGCTGCAGAAACGAGCAGCGCAGGAAATCTTCTCTTCATTGTTTCATATCCTCTCATAATTTTATACATCTAAAGTATATCACACAATTGAAGATAAATCAATAGGTCTGAAGCATCAGACATCAAGTTTTGAGTCGCATAAGCACCGTGGAATATTCCCGCCGCCACACGAATATGATTATATCAGGTAGTGATTTTCATTGCTCTCTGACAGGCTGCCCGTGAGGACAGTCAATTAAGGCGGAGTCTCCATACGGAGCTCCGCCTTCTTTTTTATTTCTGAAATGACCTGCGGCTGTTACTGCGCCGACTTCTCGGAATTGATGAACATATCGTAAATGCGGCGGATAGCCTCGGGAAGATCATGCTCGCTCACGCCGATTATTACGTTGAGCTCGCTCGAACCCTGATCTATCATCTTGACATTTATGCGTGCATGAGCCATTGCCGCAAAAATACGTGCAACGGTACCCCTTGTATTCTTCATTCTGCGTCCTACAACTGCAAGCAAAGCAATGTTATCCTCTATCTCAAGATGATCGGGAGCAACTGCCTTTCTCAGCTCCGAAAGGACCTTTTCACGCACGGGACCAAGCTTTTCCGCATCGAGGATAATGCTCATCGTGTCGATACCCGAAGGCATATGCTCGAAAGAAAGTCCGTTATCATAAAGTACCTTGAGCACCTTCATCCCGAAGCCCGTTTCGCTGTTCATCATCGCCTTTTCGATGTTTATCGTGCTGAATCCCTTCCTGCCCGCGATACCCGTAATGGTATGCGAAAGACTCTCGCGGCTGAAATCATAGTCGTTCGAGACTATCATAGTGCCCGCGTCCTCGGGGCGGTTGGTGTTCCTTATGTTTATCGGTATACCTGCCGAACGCACCGGAAAAATAGCCTCCTCGTGGAGCACGGAAGCGCCCATGTAGGCAAGCTCTCTGAGCTCACGATAGGTTATCGTGCCGATAACATCAGGAGAGTCAACTATCCTCGGATCTGCAACAAGGAAGCCCGAAACGTCCGTCCAGTTCTCGTATATCTCCGCCTTGACGGCGTTTGCGATGATAGAGCCGGTAACGTCAGAGCCTCCGCGCGAAAATGTCTTGATGAAGCCCTCGGTGGTTCTGCCATAGAAGCCCGGGATAACTGCGTTGTCGAGTCCGCGCAGCTTCTCGCGCACCGCCTTTACGGTCTCGTCAAGGAGCAGAGCTCCCTTTGTATCGAAAACGATAACGTCAGCCGCGTCGATGAAGTTAAAGCCGAGATACTGCGCGAGCACCTTACCGTTGAGATACTCACCGCGGCTTGCGGCAAAGTCCTTTGCCGGGCGGGTTCTGAGCTCCTTTGCTATCTCTTCAAACTCGCTTTCAAGACTCATATCCATACCAAGCTCTGCAATTATTCCGTTGTATCTGTCCCTGATGAGAGCGAACTGCTCGGAGAAGTCGAGTCCGCTCCCCGCAAGTTCGGCGCATTTATAGAGCATATCCGTTACCTTTATGTCGTCGGAAAAACGCTTTCCCGGTGCGGAGGGAACTACATAGCGGCGCTTTTCGTCGCTTTTTATGATCGAAGCCACCTTACGGAACTGCTGCGCGTCTGCAAGAGAGCTTCCGCCGAATTTTACTACCTTATTAGCCATTATATCTCATTCCTTATCTACAGTTTGACATTTTTGTCACAATACTGATTATATCCCAATCCACAGCAAAAATCAATTGATAGAAAAGACAAATTTGCAGTTTTTAACGGTGTGTTTTTGGTGAATACGCTTGTACGCGAGTGACGGACAGCCAGCATACGCAACCTTATCTACGCCTTTATGTATGCCAATGTATTGAACGAGGTACCGGTAAAGATCGAATCAGATGATAAATAATGAAATGGCTGTACCGTGTGGTACAGCCGTTTTTTTACAATATAAAGCATATCAGCCCCGAGCAGCCGTCATTGATGACGCGCTCGAGCGTCTCCTGAAGCTTCATGCGCGCGTCAGAGGGCATTTTGTAGAGCTTGCTGTGCAGCCCCTCGTTGACGAGCTCGTGCAGGGACTTGCCGAATATGTTAGACTCCCATATCTTAGTAGGATCGTCATCAAAGCCGTCGAGGAGATACATCACAAGCTCCTCTGACTGGCGCTCTGTCCCGACTATCGGGCTCACGGTCGTGTTGATGTTAGCCTTCATCAGGTGTATCGACGGAGCTGAGGCTTTCAGCTTCACCCCGTACTTTCCGCCCTGCTTGATTATCTTCGGCTCTTCAAGTGTGAGCTCCTCAAGCTCGGGCATTACGATACCATAGCCTGTTGCTTCCACCTCCGCGAGTGCAGGAGCTATCCTGTCGTATTTCCGCTTTATCTCGTTGAGCTCTGCAAGCAGAGGTACAAGATCACTCTCACTTTCTATCTCGATTCCCGCAGTTTCGCCGAGTATCTTGTAGAACAGACTGCCGTCGAGCTCCGCAGTGATAGTCACCGAACCCTTGCCTAAGTCCACCGAGCTGACCTCAGCAGATAGTATATGCGGACACTCTCCAATTGCCTCCGCCGCACTTTTTGCCTCTCTTACCAAACGTATATCCTTTGCAGCGTTTCTTATACAGCCAAGTATCTCTTCCCTCAGCGCATGACCCTTTTCGAGAGTATTTATCCACCGCGCCATGCGGATATTTATCTCCTTTATTGGGAACGAGAAAAGTATCTCGCTGATTATAGAGCGTATGTCCTCCTCGCCGAGCTCAAGGCAGTTCACGGGGAGCACCTTTGCATCGTAGCGCTCGGTGAGCTCCTGCGCGAGCGCCCTCGCTTCTGCGGAATCGGGCTGCTCGGTATTGAGAATGACAACAAACGGCTTGCCGAGCTCGCGCAGCTCGCCTATTACGCGCTCCTCGCACTCCTCGTACTCACTCCTCGGAATGTCCGAGATAGAGCCGTCAGTAGTTATTACAAGACCTATCGTGGAATGCTCTGTAATGACCTTTTGTGTGCCTATCTCCGCCGCCATATTGAATGGTATCTCCTCATCAAACCACGAGGTCATGACCATTCGCGGCTGCTCGTTCTCGATATATCCTATAGAGCTCGGGACAATGTAGCCCACGCAGTCTATGAGCCTTACGTTGAACGAAGCTCCTCCGCCGAGATCAACGGTCACAGCCTCCTCGGGGATAAATTTGGGTTCGGTGGTCATTATGGTCTTTCCCGCAGCAGACTGAGGAAGCTCATCAAGAGCCCTCTCACGCATGGCAGCGCTCTGGATATTCGGGATAACAAGGCTCTCCATGAACCTCTTTATAAACGTAGACTTGCCCGTCCTCACGGGACCGACGACCCCTATGTAAATATCGCCGTTTGTGCGCTCGGCGATGTCGCTGTAAATATCTTTTACCATACATATCTCCCTTTATATTACTATCGGTATGAGCAGCATTCCGCCGTCGGAAAGAGTTTCCGAGCCGAGTTCATTTTCTTCCATTACAGCATGTGCAGAGGTGCTGTAGCGCTTGGCTATGTCCCAGATATTCTCATCAGCTGAGCCGTAGTAAAGCTTGACAGCGTAGTCTCCGTCCCGCTGTTTTTTCACAGAATCATCTATTGCTATGTCCGTAAGAGCAGATACTGTCCCACAGTCGGAAAGCGAAATTTTAGCCGTGATGTCGGTACGCACTGTAAGAGCTCCCTCCGAAGTGATATTGTATGAGACCTCTCCCGGAGTTATCTGCGCAGTTACTGTGCATTCCCGTGCATCTGACGGCAGCGCTATAGTCTCCTCGAAAGCCTCATCTCTGTCGGGCATGATTATCATTCCGGAATTATCCTTTGCAGCCATTGAATAGGTGAGCATTCCGCTTATAACTACCGATCGCCCGTCGTCACCCCGCCGCGTATTGATGTTCTTCGGGGTACACCACATCGAGTATATCGTCTGCGGAACGTCATCTCCCTCAGACAGCTTTGCGCTGTGGCGGAAGCTCTCTGTATAAACAGTCGGAAGCTGCTCCGCTTTTATGTCTGATACAGTGACCTCGCACGGATATACCGTCGAATAGGCATCCGTACACAGCATGGCAGAAGCTGTTTTCACGGCGCGGCATCTCAGCTTTAGCTCTATATCGCATTTCAGGGTCCTGTTGTCGCCGTTTCTTCCGGCAGCCGGAGCAACATCACAGCTGACTACTTCGGGAACTACGGTGCAGGTAAAGCTTTCGTCAGCGCCGTCGATATCTATTATCTGACTATACGGAAGAGAAAAGCTCAGCGGCTCAACAGCGCCCTCGCCGTCCTTTTCGCACGAGTACAGCAGCTTCACGTCAGCCTCTCCCTTTGCAAGCAGCTTTCCCGATATCATTTTCAGCTCGCATTCAGGAGCAGTGCAGCGGCAGCTTATTATGCCGAGAACAGGCGGCTGAGCCTCGGAAAGCTCTGTTTCCTCAGAAAGCTGTATCTCCTTATCTGATGATATTTTCTTTGCAGCAAACCTCACGGGAGCTTTTTTAAGCTGGATATTCATGCCAAAAGCGTCTGAAATTACCTCCTGCTGTTTTTCCCCTGTAACACGTATATTGACCGATACAGCTCCCCTTACATCGAGTCTGCGCTTATTCACCGCACGGAAGCTCACATAGTCGGTCTTTGGAACAAGCCGTATCTCGGGAGATTCACATTCAGCGCCGAGCTCGGCAGTCTTTGAAAAGGTTTGCCGCTGACTTACACAGCGCATCGCCGAGCCGCCCTCGCTGCAATAGAGTATGCGGATATCGCACCTCAGCTCATAAGTAAGCCTGCTGCCGCTCACCGAGCAGTCAGTAACTACCGGGATCAGCTCGCAGCGCACAAGCCTGAAAATATCAGGGTAGTAATCAGGCAGGATATAGTCGAGCTCCACGCCCTGCTCCTGAACCGAATCGTAAATACACTCGGCAGCAGGAACCGTTTCTCTGTTGATTTTTAGATCCATAGGGTACCTCCTTGAAAAATGCTTTATACAATGATATTCAAGCATAGGTACAAGTATTCCTTTTTTGTCAACTCGTCATTTTGAACATTGAAAGGTGTTTGTTTTAGGTGAATTTCACAAAAATAACAGTTGCAAATAATATCTTCTTCACTTTTTTGAACATATATGTTATAATGTTATTGTGAAAATTTATGTCCGCACGACACGGAGGTGAACAATATCGCAAAAACTCTCTATATCTCCGACCTCGATGGTACTCTGCTCACGCCCGACGCGCAGGTCACTGTCCTTTCCGCCGATATCATAAACTCGGCAATAAACGGCGGCGCATACTTCACCTTTGCCACGGCAAGGTCGGTTTACTCGGCGCAGCCTATAACTTCACAGCTCAGTATAAATGTCCCATGCATACTTATGAACGGCGTAAGTATTTATGACCTTAAAGCGCGCAAGTACATCAAAAACGAATACATACCGATAAGTGCTTCTGCCGTCATAATAGATCTGCTGAAAGAGCACGGTCTTGAAGCATTCATGTATAAGATCTGCGGCGGAGTCCTCACCTGCTATTACACACAGATATCGGACAGGGTCATGCGCAGCTTTGCAGAGGTGCGCAAAAACCGCTACAAAAAGCCATTTGTGCAGTGCGGCGACCTCACGGATGAGGCAGACGGAGAAACAGTCTATTTCACTCTCATGGAGAAGCATGACAGACTCCTTCCGCTGAAAAATGCCATTGACGGCATTGAGGGTGCCGACTGTGCTTTCTATGAAGACACCTATACCGGAAAATGGTATCTGGAAATATTTTCGGATAAGGCTTCCAAGAAAAACGGCGTAGAATTCCTCCGCAGGGAATACGGATTCGACCGTGTCATCTGCTTCGGGGACAACCTCAACGATCTTCCGATGTTCGCTCAGTCAGACATAAAAGTCGCGGTAGCAAATGCCAGAGCCGAGGTGAAAGCCGCAGCAGACTATATCGCCCTATCCAACACTGAGGACGGGGTTGCAAAATGGCTCATTGAAAATACGTAATTATTATGTGCTGAAAAGCTCATATAACTAAAAAACGAAATGAAAGGAAATCAAAGAATGAAAAAGCTTATGTTAGGAAATGAAGCCTTCGCAAGAGGCTTGTTTGAGGCAGGCTGCAAGGTAGTTTCAAGCTACCCCGGAACTCCCTCAACGGAAATAACAGAGGAGGCTGCAAAATATGACGAAATATACGCCGAATGGGCTCCCAACGAAAAGGTGGCAATGGAAACAGCTCTCGGAGCCTCTATCGCCGGTGTGAGATCGTTCTGCGGCATGAAGCACGTTGGTCTCAACGTTGCGGCAGACCCCCTCTATACAGCAGCCTACACCGGCGTTAACGGAGGAGTTGTCATCGCCGTTGCCGACGATCAGGGAATGCACTCGTCCCAGAACGAGCAGGACAGCCGCCACCACGCTATCGCCTCTAAGGTGCTCATGCTCGAACCCTCCGATTCGGGCGAATGCAAGGAATTCGTCAAGACGGCATTCGAGCTTTCGGAGCAGTACGACGTTCCCGCTATCGTGAGAATGTCCACCCGCGTTGCTCACTCTCAAAGCATTGTCGAGCTCGAGGACAGGATAGAACCCGAGATGAAGGAATATGTCAAGAACCCTCAGAAATACGTAATGATGCCCGCTAACGCAAAGGGCAGGCACGTTTTCGTTGAAGAGCGCACTCAGAAGCTCATCGAATATGCCGAGGTCAGTCCTCTGAACCGCGTTGAGATATCAGACAGTGCACAGTTCGGCGTTATCACAAACGGAGCAGCCTATCAGTACGTCAAGGAGGCACTCGGAGACAAAGCTTCTGTACTCAAGCTCGGTATCGTCAACCCCATGCCCGTGAAGCTCATTCAGGACTTTGCCGCTAAGTACGAGACCGTTTACATAGTTGAGGAGCTCGACGGCATAATCGAACAGCACTGCCGCAATATCGGCATGACAAACATAAAGGGCAAGGAGGTATTCGGCTATATAGGCGAGCTGCCGCAGTCCGTCATTGCCCAGAAGCTTCTCGGCGAGACCAAGGAATATACGCAGCTTGACGATAATATCCCTGTCCGCCCGCCTGTTATGTGCCCGGGATGTCCTCACAGAGGCCTTTTCTACTGCCTCAGCAAGAACAAGATAACCGTTTCGGGAGATATCGGCTGCTACACTCTCGGAGCTGCAGCTCCCCTGTTCGCAGTTGATACTACCATATGCATGGGAGCATCTATCTCGGCTCTCCACGGCTTCAACAAGGCTCGCGGAGCGGAGTCCGAACACAAGACGGTCGCTGTTATCGGCGACTCGACATTCATGCACAGCGGCATGACGGGACTTGTCAACATCGCATACAACGACTCAAACTCCACCGTTATAATCCTTGATAATTCAATAACCGGAATGACCGGACATCAGCAAAATCCTACCACCGGAAAGAATCTCAAGGGCGACCCTGCTGCCGCAGTGAACCTCGAGGAGCTCTGTAAGGCTATCGGCATTAAAAGAGTCCGTGTGGTAGACCCCTATCACCTTGCGGAAACCGAAGCTGCTATCAAGGAGGAGCTTGCTGCGGACGAGGCTTCCGTCATAATCTCACGCCGTCCGTGCGCACTTCTCAAATATGTCAAGCACAATCCGCCCGTTGCGGTAGATACTGACAAGTGCATAGGCTGCAAGATGTGTATGAAGCTCGGATGTCCCGCCATATCAATGAGAGACGGCAAGGCTGTTATCGACCACACTCAGTGCGTAGGCTGCGGAATCTGTCAGGAGCAGTGCAAAGTAGGAGCTATAAAATAAACTATGAAAATCAGAACTATATTCTGCCCATACTGCAATATCCAGATGAAGTACAGAAGCACAGAGCGCATACAGCTCGGGCAGAGCGGCATTATCTTCGAGCACCTCGACCATTGGCTCTCAGGACATCTCACTGTGAGCATTTACGAGTGCCCGAACTGCGGCAGGCTCGAATTTTTCAGATATAAAAAGGAGAAAAAGAATGCAGACGGAAATATACGAAAGCTTTGAGCTCTGGCTCGACGCACTTCTCGAAAATAACGATATGCCCGAAAATACAGCAGCTTTCAATTTCAATCTTTATGAAGAATCCGCTGAAGACTTCGTTTACGCAGTACAGCTCATCGCTTCGGACCGTTTTGAACCGGACGACGACGGAGAATGGGCTTGCTATGAGGTGTGGTCGTCTGAGGAGGATATATTCTGCGTCAGCACAGAAGACGAAGACAATAAGGACTGCGAAGCCGCTCAGAAGCTGATAACCGAAATGGTCCGCGAATATCTTAAAACCGGACGATACCGGAATATCCTCACCGCATCGCAGGCGATAGGCATCGGCTTCGTTGACGGTGAAATAGATATAATTCTTAAAACCTGATCTTATGGAAAAACTGAAGGAAAACACAGCAGCACAGACCAAAGCTCCCCATGGCGAGAGCGAGGCAAAATATATAACGCTGCTGAAAGGATTTGTGGGAGCACTTATAGGCGCTCTGCCCGGAATGCTGATCTGGGTCATACTCGCTAAATTCCGCATAAGAGCGGCTCTTGTAGGATTTTTCATCGCTGCCGGTACAGTATACGGCTACGGTAAATTATCAAGGCGCAACAAGCTTCCCGTTGCTGTGGGAGCTATAGTATGTATGGCAATAATCATCATCTCCGTTTATGTAGCCCAGCGGATAACTATCGCCTGGGCTATGACCGACGCATACAAGAACTATGTCGCCGGATTAAAAGAACAATTGCTGCTCCGCCTTGAATCTGAACATCCGGATATACCTGCGGAGCTTATCGAAGAAGGTCTCAATAATGAACTGAAGGAACGATTCGGCTTTTCAAGAGGAACATTTTCAGACTGCTTCACTCACTTTCATATGATACTCAGTAAATTCGGAATGAAAAAGGAATACTACAGCGACCTCATACAAAGCTATATCTCCGCCGCGCTCGGAAGCGGCTCGCTCATGAAAAACGCTGTAAAGAAAAGAGTAACATTCTGATGAATATTATCCGGCTGAGTGAAAATCGAATTATTACTAAGGAGAAATATTATGGAAACAAGATCTATTATGATAGTAGGCGTAGGCGGACAGGGTTCGCTGCTCGCTTCAAGACTTCTGGGAAATGTGCTTCTCGCTCAGGGACATGACGTTAAAGTCAGCGAAGTGCATGGAATGTCGCAGAGAGGCGGCTCGGTCGTTACATACGTAAAATACGGCGACAAGGTATACTCTCCCGTCGTTGAAAAAGGCGAAGCGGACGTTGTAATATCGTTCGAGCTGCTCGAAGCTGCACGCTGTCTGCCGTATCTCAAAAAGGGCGGAAAGCTCATAACATCGACCCAGCAGATAGACCCTATGCCTGTTATAACAGGCGCTGCAAAATATCCTGAAAACCTTGAGGAAAAGCTCCGTGAGGCAGGTGTTGAGCTCGTTGCTGTTGACGCCCTTGCGCTCGCTGAACAGGCAGGCACAGCCAAAGCTTCAAACGTTGTTCTCATGGGGGTTCTCGCTTCCCGCACAGACTTTCCCGATGAGCTGTGGCAGAACGCCCTTGAGCAGTGCGTACCGCCGAAGTTCTTGGAACTTAATAAAAAGGCGTTTGAGCTTGGCAAGCAGGCTTGACATATAGTGCAGCATATTGGGGGATCTTATGAAAAAAATACTTGCGGCTGTTTCTATTCTTGCCTTAATGGTGCCATTTGCCGCCTGCGGCAAGGATAATGAAGACAGATCAGAGACAGAAAAGAATATATCTTCCGCCGTTGAAACAGATGATGGTGACGAAAAGGAAGCTTCCGATCAGGATATACCTGAAGAAACGACCGAGAGCTATCATGATGAGCAGGATGCTCCGATCCTGCAAAGCTGTCACAAGACAATTTCAAACAGCGAAAAGCCGGAGGTCACTATGGTGACCCTCAGCGGCGTTTGCAGCGGAAATATCAAAAAGCTTGCCAGTGTGGAGGACCTTTACAATATCAACGTGCTGCACAGCGGCGTTGTGGGACTTATCGGAGTACCTATCGAGCTTTCATGCAGCGGCATCACAGATATGGAGCTCACCTTTACATACGACCCTGATTCTCTCAGAGGAGTTCCCGAAAACAATCTCATATTCCTCCGGTACGACGAAGGTATCGGCACCTATGACGAGATGTACGGCGAGCTCGATACCGACAGTCATACCGTCTCGCTGAAGATCCCAAGCGGCGGCGTTTATATGCTGGTGGACGCATATCAGTGGCTGGGCTGCTGGGGCGTTGACGTCTCCGAATATGCATATGATACCGACCGCTCAGCTTATCAGACCGACTGGGAACGTGAGCGCAATACAGGAAGTATAATGGATATTGTCGACAAGGACTGGGCTATGGAAAATGCCCCGGCATTCCATGTCTCGACTGCGCAGGAGCTTGCAGGAGCTGTATATTACGTCAACGGCATAGCTGACGGCGAGGCGGTATCTGTTACGCTTGAAAACGATATTGACCTTTCAGGCTACGACTGGGTGCCTATGGGCTGGTATAACGGCTCCTACCATAATTTTTCCGGCACTGTAGACGGTCAGGGGCACACAATAAGCAATATGAAGATCATCAGCGGATACGACGACGCAGGATTCATCGGCTACGGTCTGAGCACATACGTTAACAACATCAATTTCGTGAACGCCGATGTAAGGGGAAGCTCCTGCACAGGCGTTGTGGGCGGTCAGATATACATAACCGATCTGTGGGAGAATATCACTCTCACCGACTGCACTGTCAACGGCAGCAGCACCGACACAGGCTCTGTCATAGGACGCGAGGCTGCTACGGCGTTCAAAGGCTGCGCTGTTAACAATGTTACCGTGAACGGTGAGCCTTTCGAGTATTTCTCCTATCGCCAAAAAGTCGTGGAGGAAACAGAGGTCACCGAGACCTTCAAGCTTGAAATGAAGGATAAATATGTTTTCACGCGCGATGTTCACGACGGCTTCCGCAACTTAGGCTGGGTGTTCGAGCGAAACGGAGTCCAGCTCCTTGACAGGAGCGCTGAAAACGAGACTGAATACGACGGCTCGTGGCTTTTCAGCGAACCCGGAACGTATCACGTATACCTCAACGCTTTTATAAACGGTACCTATATCCGCGTCAGCAACCTTATCGAGATCGTTGTTGAATGATCCATCTTTAGTATGTTAAAATTTATTAATAAAGGAGTATGATGACCAATGGAAAATTATTGGAATCAAGAGATCGAATGTATGTCCCGCGAGGACATGAAAAAGCTTCAGGACGAGCATCTTGTCGCTCAGGTAAAGCACGTTTATGAAAACGTAAAGTACTACCGCGATCTCATGGACGAAAAGGGCGTAAAGCCCGAGGATATCAAGGGTACGGACGATCTTCACAAGCTGCCGTTCCTTTCTAAAGCCGACCTGCGCGACGCTTATCCCTACGGACTCCTCGCAAAGCCCCTCTCGGAGTGTGTGCGCATACAGTCCACGAGCGGTACGACCGGCAGGCGCGTTGTTGCATTCTACACACAGCACGACATCGACCTCTGGGAAGACTGCTGCGCCCGCGCTATAACTGCGGCTGGCGGTACGAATGAGGACGTTTGTCAGGTTTGCTACGGCTACGGACTTTTCACTGGCGGTCCCGGACTTAACGGCGGCTCGCACAAGGTAGGCTGCCTCACACTCCCTATGAGCTCGGGCAATACCGAAAGACAGATACAGTTCATGAGAGACCTGGGCTCTACCATTCTCTGCTGTACCCCGTCATACGCTGCTTACATCGGAGAAACTCTCCACGATATGGGCTACACAACTGACGACATCAAGCTAAAAGCAGGTATCTTCGGCGCCGAGCCGTGGACTGAGGAAATGCGCCGCTCAATCGAAAAGTCTCTCGGTATAAAGGCTTATGACATCTACGGTCTGACAGAGACAAGCGGTCCCGGAGTCGCATTTGAGTGCTCCGAGCAGACCGGTATGCACATCAATGAGGATCACTTCATTCCCGAGATAATCAATCCCGATACAGGAGAAGTCCTTCCGGACGGTGAGGTCGGCGAACTTGTATTCACAAGCATTACAAAGGAAGCCTTCCCGCTCCTGAGATACAGAACGCGCGATCTCTGCGTTCTCTCGCGCAAGAAGTGCTCATGCGGACGCACCCTCATCAAAATGACAAAGCCTATGGGCAGAAGCGACGATATGATGATAATCCGCGGTGTAAATGTATTCCCCAGCCAGATCGAGACCGTTCTCATCGAACAAGGCTATTCACCCAACTATCTCATCGAGGTAGACCGCGTGAACAATACAGATACCCTCGATATCAACGTCGAGATGAACCCCGAGCAGTTCTCTGACAAGGTCGGCGACATACAGGATAAGGAACGTGAACTTGCTGCCGCTATCAAGACCATGCTCGGCATAAATCCCAAGGTGCATCTCGTTTCGCCCAAGTCGATCACAAGAAGCGAGGGCAAGGCTGTCCGCGTTATCGACAAGAGAAAGCTTCACGATTAAAGGAGGTATATCTATGGCAAATGTAAGACAAATTTCCGTATTTATGGACAATAAGCCCAATCAGCTCTCGGGTGTTATGCAGATAATCAAGGACAGCGGCATAAATGTGAGGGCGCTCAGTCTCGCCGACACAAAGGACTTCGGCATACTGCGCATAATCGTAAACGATACAGATAAAACAGTAGAATCACTCAAAAACGCAGGTTATGCGGTAGCAGTTACAGAGATACTCGCTATCTCTATCCCCGATTCACCGGGACAGCTCAGCCGCGTTCTTGAGATACTCGGCTCTGATAATGTCAATCTTGAATACCTCTATGCCTTCACAGGAGCTTCGGATAAGGCAGTTTCATTTGTTATCCGCGTTGACGATAACGAAGCTGCTGCCGCTTCTCTTACAAAGGGCGGAATTATTCAGCTTACCGAAAATGACATCGCGGAAATGTGAACATTTCACAAAAAGCACCTCATATATAAAATTATTTTGAAAACGCTTGACAGAATTCCTGCTGATGTTGTATAATAAATATATGAAATTTGACGAGAAAATTATCCGACAGGAGTGATGAATAATGGGTCTTCTCGATAAATTCAATGATGCAAGTAAGGGTGTTTCCGAGAAAGCAAAAAACATCTCGGAGGCTAACAACCTTAAAAGAAAAATCCTGTATGAGGAAGAAAGGATCGTAGAGATCTTTACAGATATCGGAAAAAGATATTATAAAAATCCCGACGAGGATCCTGCCGCTCTCAAGGTCCTCTGCGACGATATTGACACAAGGCGCAGAAGAATAAAGAAAATGAGATACGAGCTCAACGGCATAAGAGGCTATAAAATATGCCCCAAGTGCGACGCAGAGGTAAACGAACGATTCCAGTTCTGCGGACGCTGCGGTGCAAGGCTTCCCGATATCGAGGACGAGGACTTTATGTCGCTTGAACCCAACGATTATTACACAGAAAGCAGCAATAATTTCTTCAACGCAGATTCAAACCAGAATTATTAATCAAAAGGGCTGTTGCAATCTATACAACAGCCCTTTTCTGATATACTTGCCTCTATTGCAAAATGTACATTGTACATTTTGCGGGCTGCAAAGCAGCCACAAAGCCGCTTTGCGGCTTTGAAGAGGCAGTATAAACGGAGCGCTTACGGCG
>CALEPT010000114.1 GCA_937910385.1 uncultured Ruminococcus sp.
CATTGTAAATTACAGCGGTGACATTCTCGGCGATGCCTATGAATATTTGATAAAACAATTTGCAAGCGAGACGGGAAAGAAAGCAGGAGAATTCTACACTCCGTCTGAAGTATCTCAAATACTCGCAAGAATTGCCATTCAAGGACAGGAGAACAAACAGGGACTTTTGGAATACGATGCCGCTATGGGTTCGGGTTCTCTGCTTCTGAACGCAAGAAAGTTCTCACACAAGCCCGACTATATCCGCTATTTCGGTCAGGAACTCAGCACGACTACATACAACCTCGCCCGAATGAATATGTTTCTGCACGGAGTTGATCCCGAAAATCAGACGCTCCGTAATGCTGATACGCTCGATGCGGACTGGCCCACGGACGAAGAAACGGATTTCGATATGGTGCTGATGAATCCTCCGTACTCCGCAAAGTGGTCTGCGGCACAGGGATTTTTGAATGACAGCCGTTTCTCCGACTATGGTGTGCTTGCACCGAAGTCCAAAGCAGACTACGCATTTCTGCTTCACGGCTTCTATCATCTGAAAAATACAGGTACTATGGCTATCATTCTGCCCCACGGCGTCCTGTTCCGTGGTGCTGCCGAGGGTAAGATCAGGCAGAAGCTCATCGACAGCGGTGCTATCTATGCCGTTGTCGTTCTGCCTGCAAACCTGTTCTATAACACTTCTATCCCGACAACGATCATTGCTCTGAAAAAGAACCGTGACGGACGTGATATTCTCTTTATTGATGCTTCACAGCAATTTGTTAAGGGCAAGAAGCAGAACTCTATGAGCCCCGAAAATATTGACCATATCATAGAGCTTTACACAAATCGTAAGGATGTGGAGAAAGAAGCTCACCTTGCAACTTATGAGGAGATCAAGGCAAATGACTACAACCTCAATATTCCTCGCTATGTAGATACCTTTGAACAGGAAGAACAGATAAGCCTGAGCGACCTTGCAAGCGAATTTTCGGACATTTCGGCTGAAATGGGCATAGCGGCAAACGACCTTATTGCCCAAATGGGCAAATTGACTGCCGCTGATGATGATACGAAGAACGAGCTTGCTGATTTGATGAAAGTATTGGAGGGCATATTATGAGCAATACACCACAGATCAGATTTGCCGGATTTACCGATGCTTGGGAACAGCGTAAGTTGGGAGATATGGGCGAAACCTATACTGGCTTGTCTGGGAAAACCAAAGAAGATTTCGGTCATGGTAATGCCAAATTCGTTACCTATATGAATGTGTTTTCAAATTCAATAGCAGATTCATCAATGACTGAATCTGTTGAAATTGATAAAAAGCAGAACGAAGTTAGGTGCGGTGATGTCTTTTTTACAACTTCTTCTGAAACGCCTGATGAAGTTGGAATGTCATCTGTATGGCTTGAAAACAGCGAAAATACGTATCTTAATAGCTTTTGCTTTGGATACAGACCGAACGAAAAAATAAACCCTTACTATATCGCATATATGCTTCGTTCGGATAATG